>CAZRPT010000044.1:0-18239 GCA_964601985.1 uncultured Verrucomicrobiota bacterium | reverse complement strand
GCGCCTGGTTGGCGGGTTACAGGCCGCGCACGAAGGCGGCCATGCGTTCGACGGCCTCCTCGATGCGGTCCAGCGCGGTGGCGTAGCAGCAGCGCACGAAGCCTTCGCCCGCCGGGCCGAAGGCGTCGCCGGGCACGCAGGCCACCGAATGCTCGCGCAGGAGCCGGACGGCGAATTCCTGCGCGCTCAGGCCGGTGTGTTGCACCGACGGAAAGGCGTAGAAAGCGCCCCGGGGCAGGTGGCAGGGGAGGCCCATTTCGTTGAAGGCGCGCACGATGAAATCGCGGCGCAGCCGGTAGGCCTCGCGCATTTCCCCGGTGGCCGCCCGGCCGTTGCGGAGGGCTTCGAGGGCCGCCTCCTGGCTGATGATGCTGGCGCAGAGCATCGAGTACTGGTGAATCTTCATCATGGCCTCGATGAGCGCCTCCGGGCCGCAGGCGTAGGCGATGCGAAAGCCGGTCATGGCGTAGGCCTTCGAGAAGCCGTGGAGGAAGAGGGTGCGCTCGCGCATGCCGGGCAGGGCGGCGATGCTGTGGTGTTCGCCTTCGTAGGTCAGCTCCGAGTAAATCTCGTCGGTGATGACCAGCAGTTGATGTTCCACCGCCAGCCGGGCGATGGCCTCCAGCGCGTCGCGGGTCAGCGTGCCGCCGGTGGGGTTGGTGGGAAAGTTGAGCACCAACGCCTTGGTGCGGGGGGTGATGGCCGCCGCCAGGGCCTCCGGGCGCACCGCGAAACCGTCCTCCGCCCGGCAGACCACCGGTTTGGGCACGCCGTGGGCCAGGGCGATCCCGGGCGAATAGCTCACGTAGCAGGGCTCGTGGTAGATCACTTCGTCGCCGGGATTGATCAGGGCGCGCAGGGCGATGTCCAGCGCCTCGCTGACCCCGACGGTGATGAGCACCTCGCCGGCCGGATCGTAGCGGACGCCGAATTCCGCCTCGACGTGGCGGCAGATTTCCTCCCGCAGCCGCAACAGGCCGAAGTTCGAGGTGTAGCTGGTGCGCCCTTTTTCGAGGGCGTAGATGGCCGCCTCCCGGATGTGCCACGGGGTGACGAAGTCCGGCTCGCCCACGCCCAGCGAAATGACCTCCGGCATGCCCTGCACGAGGTCGAAAAACTCGCGGATGCCCGAGCGCGGCAGCGCGCGGACATGATCGGCGACCAACGAATGCGGCGGTTTGTCCATCGTAGTCGGGACAGCAAAGCGGCGGGCGGCCCGAAACGAAAGGAAAAACTGGCGATGGCGGCGCTCCGGCGGGGCCTACCGGCGCCGTTCGTCCGGCCGGGGTTCCGCCGCGGATGGGGGAGGGGGGGGCATGGTTTCGCGGGTGGGGCGGAGCGCGCCCGGTTGACGCGCGGGTTTCCTGCCTTTCGCCGGGCCGTTTCGCCGGGGTGCGCGGTTGCCCGACGGCGGACCGGCGATCGGCGCGGGCATGCCGGTGGGGCGGCTGATCCCGGGGATTCAGCCCATCCGGGCGTTGGCGGCGTCCACCAGTTTTCGCACCCAGGCGAGGCTTTGCTCGATCATGGGACCGCCCTGGCCTTCGCACTCGATGCTGAGCACGCCGTCGAAGCCGATCTCCACCAGCAGGTCCACGCACTGGCGGATGTTGTCGGCGTTGACCCCCTCGCCGATGGCGCAATGGCTCACCGCGATGCCGGTCAAATCGCCGCGCGCGGCCGCCGCCAGGCTTTCGCTCACGTCCTTGATGTGGACGTGGCTCACCCGGTCGCGGAACCGGCGCAAAAACGCCACCGGATCCTGGCCGGCGATGAAGGTGTTGCCGGTGTCCATGTTCAGCCGCAACCAGGGCGAGTCGGCAAAGGCCAGCATCTCGGCCATGAACTCCGGTTTCGTGGTGAAATGGCCGTGCGGCTCGATGTTGATGGTGATTTCGTAGGCCTCGGCCACCGGCAGGATTTGCCGGTAACAGCGCCGCATGTGCTCCAGCGCCTCGCGTTCGGTCATTTCCGCGGGCGGGAAGCGGTCGTCGGTGGTGTCCACCCGCGGGCAGCCCGCCAGCTTGGCCCAGCGCAGGGTGTGGAGGATGTATTCCACCCCGAGCGTGGCGCCCTCCGGACGGGAGAGCGGAAAGGCGGCGTCAATCTGCGAGAGGGCGATCTCGTGCCGGTCGAGCTTGCGCCGCAGCAGGAGCGGATCCTCCCACAACGCCACGTGCGGCTGGTAGCCGAGCCCGTGGATCCAGCTCACCCCGTCAATGGCGCCGCACTCGATGAAACGCAGCCCGTTGCGCTGCGCCCATTCGAGGCATTGGTCGAAGCTCCAGTAACTGCTGTTGAACGCGTCCGTGTGAAAACCGATTTGTAACATGGCCTGTGAGTTGCCTGATTCGTTTTGTTCCGGGTCGCCCGACAGGGAACGCTTTTTTCGCCGGAAAGGCAAGCGGCTTGGCAAGGAAACACCCGTTTTCAACGACGGATGTCGGGACAATTTTGTCCATGACGGCGCTCCCCCGGGACCGGCCCGGACGCCGGTTTCCGTCCGTGAAAAAATCCGGGCAGACACTCGAAATCTTCGTCGGGGGCGTCCGCGGCGGTGTCCCTTTGGGGGCACAGGGGGGAGAGGTCAATCATGGGCATGATTTCGTCAAATTTGTCCATTGCCACTTCCCGGGGAGCGTGTCAGCCTCACCGCTAATATGACCAAGTCATCCGAAGCGGGAGGTGCGACACCGTTCGCCTCGGGGGACAGCGAGATGAGAGCCATGAAAATGAACGTAAATTATCAGACCCGTCGAGGAGGGAGGGGGAAGGGGGGGTTCACCCTGATTGAGCTGTTGGTGGTGATCGCCATCATCGCCATTCTGGCCGGCATGCTGCTGCCGGCCTTGGGGAAGGCCAAATTGAAGGCCACCGGCGCCGTGTGCGTGGGCAATCAAAAACAGCTCCTGCTGGCCGCCCACATGTACGCGGGAGACAACGACGACGAAATCATCCCGACCGTGGGCAACCCCGCCGGGGGGTTCTGGAAAGGCCCCATGCGGAATGGCTCGCCCGTCACGCCCACCGTGGGCATGAACGTGGTGGACGCGCAGCGGTACGTCGAGGAAGGGCTCAAGGCGAGTCCGTTGACCATCTATGCGGAGGGCTCGGGGGTTTACCATTGCCCCGGCGATCTGCGCACCAAGCGGCTGAAGCCGGGCAAGGGCTGGGCTTACGTCAGCTACTCGAAGGCCAACGGCATGAACGGCTGGGCCAACCGGGCGCACACGCAGACCTGGCAGGGAACCGCGCAGCCGCCCTTCGTCAAGATGAACTCGATCATCGGCCCGTCCGAGGCGATGTTCTTCATCGAGGAAGCGGATCCCCGGAGCTTCAACCGGGGCACGTGGGTCATCAACGTGAAGCCCAACCCCGGCTGGGTGGACCCGTTCGCCATCTTCCACGGCAACGTGAGCACGGTGGGCATGGCCGACGGCCACGCGGAACTGCATTCGTGGACGGACCAGGCCACCATCAAGGCGGCCCGCGATTCGGCCAGCGGCAAGAGCAGCTTTTACTGGAAGGGCGGCAACATCAGCAATCCGGACTTCCGGTGGGTTTATCAACGCTACAAGCACATGAAGTGGGAGCCGCTCTAAAGGTTCCTGGCGGGGTTTCGTTCCCAAACACCCAAACGCCTCCCAACGGGCGCGCATAGCCCCGCGGGTTGCGGGGGTGGATTCCGAAGCGCGGAATCCACCCCTTTTTTTTGCCCCCCTTTCGCCGGGCGGAAAAACCCGGCGCGGAGGATTTTTTGCGCTTCGCCGGATTTGCGGTAGGGTGGCGGCCATGAGACACGGCGGATTTCTGGCGGTTTTGCTGCTGCTGGCGGGCCCCGGGACGGCGGGGGAGTTTTTCGTGGCCCCGGAGGGGCGCGACACGAATCCCGGCACCCGGGAGCAACCGTGGGCCACGCTGGCGGGCGCCCGGGACGCGCTGCGGCGGTTGCCGGCGGCGGAGCGGACCCGGGAGCCGATCACCGTCTGGCTGCGCGAAGGGCGCTATCGGATCACCCGTCCGGTTACGTTTGACGCGCGGGACTCGGGAACCGCCGCGGCGCCGATCACGTACGCCGCCTTTCCCGGGGAGACGGCCGTGCTCGACGGCGGCCGGCGGATCACCGGGTGGCGGACGCGACCCGACGGCCGCTGGGAGACGCAGCTCGAGAACGGCCCGTTCCAGCGCTGGTGGTTTCGCCAGCTCTACGTGAACGGCGAGGAACGCCCCCGCGCGCGCATTCCGAACCAGGGCTTCCTGCGCGTGGCGGGGTGTCCCGACGGCACGCCGAAGACCACGGGATATCACCACCTCAGCCGCGGGTTCGAGTTCGCGCCCGGCGACATTCGCCGCTGGCACAATCTCAACGACGTGGAGGTGGTCGTGTACCATTTTTGGACCGATTCCCACCTGCCCATCCAGTCGGTGGACGAACAGCGACACCGGGTGAGATTCGTCCACGGAGCGAGCAAGGTGTTCACGGACGGCTTCACGGAGAAGGGGGCGCGCTACATCGTGGAAAACGTCCTCGAAGGGCTGGATGCCCCCGGCGAGTGGTACCTGGACCGGTGGACCGGCCGGCTCCAATACCTGCCCCGGCCCGGGGAAACGCCGGAAAACGTCGAGGTGGTGGCGCCGGTGGCCCGGGGATGGCTGGAATTGCGGGGCGACACCTCCCGCCGCCGCCCGGTGGAGTATCTGCGGTTTCGCAATCTGACCTTCGAACACGTCCATTTCCAGCTCATGAACGGCCAGCCGAACGACCGTCAGGGCGCCTCCAGCGTTCCCGGCGCCATCACCCTCGTCGGCGCCCGCCATTGCCGGTTTGAGCATTGCCGCGTCCGGCGGCTGGGAACCTTCGCCTTCGACCTGAAGGCGGGCTGTCGCGAAAACGCCTTCATCGCCAACGAGATCTCCCAGGTGGCCGCGGGCGGTTTTCATCTCGATGGCGGCACGCCGGACCGCCCGCCGCTCACGCGCACGGAGAACAACGTCATCACCGACAACCACTTGTTCGATTACGGACGGGTCTATCCCTCGGCGGTGGGGATTCTGCTGGAGGACACGGCGGGCAATCTCGTGGCCCACAACCACATCCACCACGGCTACTACAGCGCCATCGCGGCGGGCTGGGTGTGGGGATACCAGCGCAGCATCAGTTGGGGCAACCGGATCGAATTCAACCACCTTCACGACATCGGCCAGGGCCTCCTCTCGGACATGGGAGCCATTTACACCCTGGGGGTTTCCCCGGGCACGATGCTCCGCAACAACCTCATCCACGACGTGGCGGCCCACCAATACGGCGGATGGGGCATTTACAACGACGCCGGCTCCAGCCACCTGTTGATCGAAAGCAACGTCGTGTACCACACCCGTTCCGCCGCCTACAACCTCCACTACGCCAAGGAAATCTGGGTGCGCAACAACATCTTCGCCCTGGCCGGCCGGGGCGTGATCAGCCGGACGCGGGTGGAGCCGCATCAGAGCGTGTTCTTCGAAAACAACATCGTGTACTGGCGCACCGGCGACCCGTTCACCGGCCGGTGGGAGGACAAGCCCTACACCTTCTTCCTGCATCCGTTGTCCTCCAGCGGGCGGCGGAAAATGACCCAGACCTTCACCGCGGATTGGAACCTCTACTTCAATCCCGCGCAACCACTCGCCGGGGTCCGTTTCGCCGGGCGCACGTGGGAGGCGTGGCGCAAGGCGGGCAAGGACCGGCATTCGGTGTACGCCGACCCGCGTTTCGTGGACGCGGACCACTTCGACTTCCGATTGCAACCCGATTCGCCCGCGTTCAAGCGGGGCTTCCATCCCATTGACCTCAGCCGGGTCGGTCCCCGCGTGTCCCCCGGCCCGGAAGCCCGCTGAGGGAGAAAGACGGGGGCTGTTCGGCCCGCGAGGCGGAAATGCCGAAAGCCGGGGGAGGGGGGGGGGGGGAGAAAACCCGAATCCCGAAGCCCGGAAGAAAGCCCTCCGTGGCCGTCGGGGTTCGGGGGCGGCTTGACGGGGGGGCGGGTTTTCGCTCCACTGGCCCGCTCATGGGCGCTGAACCCACAGAACTGGCCGCGCCGGTCCGCTCGCCCGGCTGGATGCGACGATTGTACGACTGGACGCTGAGCTGGGCGGAACGCCCGGGCGGCGCGTGGGCGCTGTTCTTCCTGGCGTTGGCGGAGTCCTCCTTTTTTCCCATCCCGCCGGATGTGTTGCTGATTGCCCTGGCGGTGGGCGCGCCCCGCCGGGCGCTCCGTTTCGCGGGCATCTGCGCGCTCGGATCGGTGGTGGGCGGGGTGGTCGGCTACGCCATCGGCGCGGGCGCGTGGCAGGTGGTGCACGGCTGGTTCATCCCGTATCTGTTTTCCGAGGCCGCCTTCGACAAGGTGCAGGCCCTGTACCAGGGAAACGCCTTTCTGGCCATTGCCACGGCGGCCTTCACCCCCATCCCCTACAAGGTGTTCACCATCGCGGCGGGGGTGTTCGAGGTGCCGCTGATGACGCTGGTGACGGCCTCGGCGCTGGGACGGACCGGACGGTTCGTGTTGGTGGCCGGCTTGATTTACGTGTTCGGGCCGCAAATCCGGGCGTGGATCGAGAAGTACTTCGACTGGTGCGCGTGGGGGTTCTTGATCCTGCTGGTTCTCGGGTTTTTGGTGATCAAACTCCTGCACTGAGCGGCGATTCGCCGATGTTCCCGCCATGAAGCGTTTCCATCTCGCCCAGCTCGATGAACTGCCCGGCGTGGATTGTCCGTGCGGGGTGGCCCGGCGGGCGTTCGGCGACGTGCCGGACGCGCCCGCGTCGGTGCACTGGACGGAGATTCGCGCCGATGCCCGCGCGCATTATCACCGGCGGATGACGGAGATCTACGTGGTTCTCGAGGGTGAGGGGGAGGTCGAGCTGGATGGCGAGCGGTTTCCGGTGCGGCCGCTGACCGCGATTTTGATCCGGCCCGGCTGCCGGCACCGGGCCATCGGCCGGTTGAAGCTGTTGAACATCCCCATCCCGCCGTTCGATCCGGCGGACGAGCATTGCGACTGAACGGAACCGGGGGGGCAAAAGACGGCTTTTTCCCGGCATTTCTCCGGAAAAGGGCGGGAAAGGAGGCGGGCGCGTTTTTGACCGCACACCCAAAACGGCGCTTGTTGCCGGGCGGGGAGATCGGTATGGTAAACCCGGTATCCGAATCCATGAATGCGGCGGCAGGGCCGCCATGAGAAAGATAATATGAAAGCTGATCGCAACATTGAGACCAATGGGCGCCGGGCGGGCCGACGGGCAGCCCGCGCGGGCTTTACGTTGATCGAGCTGCTGGTGGTCATCGCCATCATCGCCATCCTGGCGGGCATGCTGCTGCCGGCGCTCGGCAAGGCCAAGACCAAGGCGCAGGGGATCCTGTGCATGAACAACACCAAGCAGTTGATGCTGGCATGGCGGATGTATTCCGATGACGCCAACGGTCGGTTGCCCTACGCCTACGCGGAAAACAAGGGCTCTTGGAAATACAAATACGCGTGGGTCCATGGCATCTTGAACTTCAAGAACTCGAATCCCGCCAACTGGGACCCCACCACCACGCTCGAAGCCGGTGTCATCTGGCCGTACACCGGCAACGCTCAGAACATCTACAAATGTCCCGCCGATCACAGCACCGTGAAACCCACGTCGGGACCGTTCCAGGGCAAGACCATTCCCCGCATCCGGAGCGTCTCCATGAGCGCCTGGGTGGGCGGAAACGAAGGGGACTGGAAATACAATTGGTTCGGGGGAGGCATAAGTGAACGAAAGCAGTGGCGGATGTACCTCAAACAGAGTGACTTCGTGGATCCGGGTCCCTCGATGACCTGGGTGCTGCTGGATGAGCGCGAGGACAGCATCAACGACGGTTTCTGGTGCACATGGATGCTGGGCTATCCGGATCCGTCCACGACCAAGATGGTGGATTATCCGGCGGGCTACCACAACAACGCCGCGGGCTTCGCCTTTGCCGACGGGCACTCGGAAATCAAAAAGTGGAATGATCCCCGGACGGTGCCGGTGGTGAAGAAGGGCAAGCCCCTCAGGCTGAACGTGCCCCAGCCCAATAACAAAGACATCCTCTGGATCCAGGATCACACCACGCGCAAGTACCACTGATTGGTGACCGGTGAACCGCCGTCGCATCCCCCTTCCTCCCGATGGCGCGGGAAAAGGACAACGACAGCCGGAAGAACGTCCGCGTCGGGGATAAGAAGGGCGGAGGGGGCATGCTGCGTCGTTGGGCGCCTCCGGGGAATGTCCCGGAGGCGCCGCCGCGTCCGGGCTGGGCGATGGCGGCGCTCTACCTGCTGCCGCTCGGGTTGATTTTCGATCTGGGCGGCTGCCTGCCGCCGCACCTGCGGCGGTTTCTCATTTTTGCCCTGCTCCTGCTGCCGGGATTGCTGCGTCCCGGACGGCGGCTGGCGGGCGTGGCGCTGGCAGTGCTGGCGGTGCTGGCGGGGGAGGCGTTTTTCGCTCCGCCGCCGATGGCGCGGATCGCCCTGTGGTTGCTGCTGCACCAGGCGGTCTGGCACTGGGTGGGGCCGCCGCCGCTCCGGGTGACCGCCGGCGTGGCGGGTTACGGGCTGCTGCATCTGTGGCTGTTTCTCACGCCGACGGGTTATTCCGCGGTGGAGGCATTGACCGCCGTCATCGGCCGGGTGGCGGGCTGGCTCACCGGCAACGCCTATCATCTCGGGCCCACCTACCAGGGGCTGGGCGGCCTGCTGCTGTTTCTTTGTCTGTCCGTGGCCGCGTGGGATCGTTCCCGGCTGGCCTTGGGCCGGACGCTGAGTTTTCTGGGCGTCGTCCTGCTGCTCAACGGGGTGATGTCGCTGGTGCTGGTGCGAAAGGTGGATTTCGGCGCGGACATGGTGTGGACGCTGAAATACCAGGAGCCTTTCACCTGCGCGGCGTTGTGGCGGCACGTGCGCGGCCTGCTGGTGCTGGTCTATCCCGCCCTGATTTTTCTGGCGCAGATGGCCGCCTACCTGGCGCTGCATTACGAGTCCGCCCGGCGCGGAACGAACGTTTCCGCCCCGGAGACGCCGGGCTGGCTGGGGTTCCGGCTTCGGGGACGGGCATGGCCGGCGGGGTTCGCCGCGGCCGGGGTGGCGCTTCTGTTCCTGGCCGCGCCGCCGACGACCTGGCGGCGGCCGAAGCCGGCGAAACTCATCTGCGTGGAGAAAGGGGTGGTGAGCTACAGCAAGCCGGATTACACCCGCTACGGCCGGGCGGCGGGGGGCATGTTCGGGCTGCTGCCGGAATACGCCCGGCTGTTCGGCTGCGCGGCGGAAGTGGTGAAGGACATCCCGGAACAGCTCGACACGGACAGCATCCTGCTGCTGACCAACGTGGACTGGCCGCTGACCGCCGAGGAGCGCCGGCGCGTCTGGGATTTCGTCCGGGCCGGCGGGCGCCTCTGGGTGTTGGGCGACCACACCTTCATCAAAAACGGGCGCAACCACATCAACGACCTGCTGGCCCCCTGCCACATCGCGTTGCACCACGACTCGGCCCAGTTTTTTCCCCAGGGCTGGTTCAACTCCTACGATTTCCGACAGGGCACGCCGTTCGGCGGATTGCGCGATCCGGCGGAAAACCGTCCGGCCATTCTGGTGGGCGCTTCCCTGAAAGTGAGCGCGCCGGCCACGCCGTTCATCCTGGGCCGTTACGGTTACGGGGACTGGGGCACCACGGCGGCGGACGATCAGCGGGGTTACATCGGCGACTTCAAGTATCAAGCCCAGGAACGATTGGGCGACCTGGTGCTGGTGGCGGGCGAACCGGTGGGACGGGGGAAGGTGCTGGTGTTCGGCGACACCACCAGCTTTTTCTGCAACAACATGCCGCGCTCGTATGAAATCCTCCGGGCCGGTTTGTCGTGGTTGGGGGAGGCGCCGGGGTGGTCGGCGTCCGCCTCCGCGGGCGGGCGCTGGGGGCTGGGCCTGGGACTGGCGGGGCTGGTGATGGGGTTGTGGCTGAGCGCCACTCCGGGCTGGTGGGCCGCCGTGCTGGGGGCGCTGGCGGTGTTGTCCGCCGTGGGGCACCGGCCGGCGGGCCTGCTGCCGTTTGCTCCCGAATACAGCCGCGAGCGGCTGGCGGTGGTGGATTTTTCCCATCAGCCCGACGCCTCAAAACACGGCAGCATGGACAACGCCCTGCACGGCCTCACGATCAACCTGATGCGCTACGGCCTGCTGCCGGTGGCGCTCGACACGTGGGACCGCAAGCTGCTCGACGTGGCCCGGCTGGTGGTGCTGGACGCGCCGCGCCGGGTCATCAACGCCCGCGAACGGCGGGATTTGGACGCCTTCTTCGCGCGCGGGGGCACGGTGTGGCTCGCCTGCGGGTTTCCCCACTTCGCCTTTTGCCGCGATTTCCTCGCGCCGCTGAACATCAAGGTGCGGGGCCTGCCGCTGGGACGCTTTTTCGACCGGCCGGTCTTCGGCCATCCGGTCTCTTTTTTCAGCGCCTGGCCCCTTGAAATCGCCAATCCCCGCGTGGCGGTGATCTGCCACTATGACCAATGGCCCTTGATCGCCGTGCTGCCGATCCAGCAGGGACGCCTGGCGGTGGTGGGCGATTCCCAGATTTTCCAGAACCGCAACGTCGAGGGGTTCGAAAACTACGATCCCGCCAGCATCCAGCTCATTCGGTCGCTGCTGGATTACACGGTGGGACCGCCCGGCTCATGAGGGTGTTGTCGCTCATCGCCAAAACGTGCGCGCTGGCCCTGGGGCCGGGTCATCCGGCGTGGGCGGCGGGGACGTGGCTGCTGGGGCTGCTCGCGGACGGGGTTGCGGTCTGGCGGGAACGGGGCCGGCAGGGGAGGCGCGGGGCGCTGCGCGAAGCGGCGTTCCTTCAGGGGGCCTCGCTGGTGGTGGGGCTGGCGGTGGCGGGCGCCTGCGGATACGCCGCGATGCGGTGGAAGGACGGCCTGCCCGGCGTGGCGGCGGGCGCGGCGTTTCTCCTGCACGCCCTCGGGGTGCCGGTGGCGGCGTTCGACGGGGAATTGTATCTCACCACCATGGCGGGCGCGCTCCGGTTCGCGGGGTCGCCGGACCATCTCGGCATCCTGATCCCGGCGGAAATGACGGCCCTGGCGGGCGTGGCGCTGCTGTTGCGGATGCCCACCTTGAAGGCGGCCTTCCGGCGGCTCGGCGCGGTGGCGTTGTTGATGCTGGGGGCGGCGCTGGCGCGCTGGGTGTTGAGCGTCAGCCTCTTTCTCGCGTTGTGCGATTTCGTGGGCTACGAAACGGAGGAGCTGCCCATCGCGCCGTTCGTGAGACCGGAGAGCGTGCTGCTGCTTTACCTCCCCTTCCTGCTGGCGCTGGGCCCCTTGCTGGGCCGGCTGCTGCGCGCCCCCCGGGCGGGGACCGCCCCCGCCCCGGCGCGGAACGCGCGCGTTCCGCTGGCCGCGGCCCTGCCGGCGCTGGGGCTGCTGTTTCTGGGCGCGTTTTGGGAGCCGGCGGGCGCTCCCAAGTCGGGCGACGTGGTCATCAACACCTTCCACACCGAGTGGTCCCGCACCGACCGCCCCTACGACCGCGACTGGTACGGGGCGGATTCCGGCTACAACTACGCCTGCTTGAAACGCTGGTTCGGCGTGTTCGCCAACGTGCGCGAGGTGAAGCACCGCCTCACCGCCGCCGACCTGGAAAACGCCAGCGTGCTGATGGTGTATCTGCCCAACGTGCCGTTGAGCGACGAGGAGCAGCGCCTGATCGTGGAGTTCGTCCGGCGGGGGGGGGGGCTGCTGATCATCGGCGACCACACCAACGTCTTCGGCTCGACCTCGCACCTGAACCCCATCTGCCTCCCGTTCGGGTTTTACTTCCGCGACGACGTCCTGTTCGATCTGGACGCCGATTTCTTCCAGCTCATTGACCTGCCGCGGTGGACGTCGGCGTTCACCCACGGCATGACCTTTTTCAAGTTTCGCGGGCCCACCTCGCTGGCGCCCACCTCGCTGTTCACCCGCGTCGTCATGGACGTGGGGCATGCCAAGTCGCTGCGGGCCATCTATTCGGTGAACAACTTTTATCCGCCGCCGCACGATCATCCCAGGATGAAGACCGGCCGGTTCGCGGTGGCCGTGGCTTCCCATTTCGGGCGGGGCCGGGTGGCGGCGTTCGCCGACAGCACGATTTTTTCCAACTTCGAGATTTTTTATCCCGGCAAGTACGAATTCCTGCTGAACCTGCTCAACTGGTTGAACCACCGGGACGGCGCGTTCACCGCGCTGGCCCGGCGAAGCTGCCTGCTGGCGGCGCTGGCGCTGCTGGCGTACCTCCTGACCACGACGAGCGCGCCCCGACGCTGGCTGGCCACCGTGGTGGGGACGCTGCTGGCGGCGGCCCTGGCGCACGCGGCGGCCCGGGGCGTCGAATGCCGGCGCGGCGCCTTCCCCGCGCCCGCGCATCCGGCCCGGGTGTTGTTTTTCGCCACCCGGGCGGAGGAACCCGCCTACGCGTTGCGCACGTTCACGACGGACGCGCCCTTTGACGAGCGCTACGACGTCTTCATCCAATGGGTGCTCCGCACCGGCGCGTTCAGCGCCTTCCGCCTGAGCGATCCCGGCGCGCGCACGGAGCTGTACGAGCACCTGCGTCGGTCGGGCCGGGTGGAGACCGGACTGGCCTTCATTGCGCGCCGGCCGGAGGACCTCGATCAATTGCGCGAGCTGGCCGCCGGGCCGCTGCGCGAGTGCCGCCGGGTGCTGCTGCTTTGCTCCGGCAAGATTCCGTGGTCCGCCGCGGCGAAGGCGTTGCGGGACACCGGCCTGGCGGACGGTCCCGCCCTGGCCCGGGCGGCCGCGGCCTGGCCGCTGGGAGAGGCCGTGGTGGAGCACGCCCAACGGCGCCTCGTGGTGGTGGCGGGCGCCGAGCGGTTCAGCGACCAGGCCATGGGCTACAGCGAAAAGGTCGTTCCCACGCCGGAGCAGCGGGCCTTGTTCGCCCAGGCCTTCCGGCTGGTGGATGTTTTGTTCAATGTCGCGTCCTCCCCGGCCGCCGCGCCGTCCGTCCGGACTCCGGCCGCCGCCTCCGCGCCTTCCACACCATGAATCTCCGGTTCCTTCTTTCCTTCATCGCTTCGCCGGGCGTTTCCGGTGGGAGCGGGGTTTTCTTCCCGGGGCGCGCCCGCCGCCGGCGCGCGGCCTTGTCCGGGCGGGCGGGGGTGTTTCTCGGGGCGCTGCTGGCCGGGACGGCGGGGGGCGCGCTTCAGGCCCAGCCCATCGCCGAGGGCGGCTCGCCGCTTTACCTCATCGCGGTGCGGGAGTCCATCCTGGGGCTCAAGGGCGGAAAAACCCCGCCCCGCGCCGCCCCCGCGCGGGCGCCGGCCCGTTCGCGGGCGGCGTCATCCGCGGGGAACGCCCGGCGGATGGCCATCACGCCCGAGTTTCTCCGGCGTTACTATTACTGCACCAATTGCCACGCGTGGCATTTGCGCGCCCAGCCGCTGCCGGCTCCGGCGGGGAAGGGCGCCACCAATGTCCCGCCGCGCGCCGGCGTCCGGCCGGGTTCGCCGCCGGCGGCCACCAATCAGTTCTCCCGCCCGCCGCCGCGGCCGGCGCCCGCCCCGGCTTCGCGCCCCCCGGCCTCCCGGCAACCCGCCGCCGGGGCGGGGACGGGGTCGCGTTGAATGCGGACCCGGCCGAAGCGGTCCATTACTTCAGGTCACCCAAACGCGGGCGCGGTCCGGGGCGCGGGAACGCCGGAAGCGACGGGAAAGGAGCTTCCCTTGAATCGGGCCGCGGCGTGAGCGACCGTGAACCGCGGTCCTTCGGGATCGCCCGGCAGGAATCTTCAACGGGCAGCGAACAATGAAAGAGCAGCTTTTCCAGCTTGGCCAGGCGGTCGGCTCGCCGTCACGGGCGGCGATTACGGCGCGCTTCGCGAAACTCCGGCGCGCGGTCGGTCCCCGGCGCGGAATGCGGCGACGGGGCGGCCGCTGGCGCCGCGGTGTGATCGCCGGCGCGCTGGCGCTGGCGGTGGCCGGGTGCAGCAGCGACACCCCGAAACCCGCCGCCTCCGCTCCGTCCCCGGGGAAACAGCCGGACGCGGCGAGGGCGGCCGCCGGCGACGCGCCGGACGCGGCCGTGGCGCCGCCGAAACGGCCCGCCTTGTCGCCCGGCGTGGCGGAGATCATCCAAATGGCCCAGGCCGGCGTGGGGGAGAAAATTCTCATCGAGTACGCGCAGGATTCGCCGGTGGCCTACGACCTGACCTCGGCGGAGGTGGTGTACCTCAAGGATTTGGGCATCAGCGACGCCGTGATCGAGGCCATGTTCAAGCGGGGACGCGAATTGCGCGCCCGCTCCGCCGGCGACGCGGCGTCCCGCGAAAACGCCCCGGCGGCCACGAACGCCCCGGCGGCGGAAGCCCGGCAACCGGCGGTGTACGACCACCTGGTGAGCGGACCGTCCCCGGCGGAACCGCCGCCCCCGGCGGGCACCGGCACGGTCACCCCGCCGGCGACGGTGACGAACAATTATTTTTACGGCGCGCTGGCGCCGTACGGCTCGTGGGTGCGGGTGGCGGATTACGGCTGGTGCTGGCGGCCCACGGTGGCGGTGGTCTGCCCGGACTGGCGGCCCTATTGCGACAACGGCGGCTGGGTGTACACCGACGCCGGCTACTACTGGCAGTCCTGCTATTCGTGGGGCTGGGCGCCGTTTCATTACGGGCGGTGGTATTTGAGTTCGCGGTGGGGCTGGGTGTGGCGTCCGGGCTGCGTGTGGGGACCGGCATGGGTCACGTGGCGGGTGGCGGACGGCTACTACGGCTGGGCGCCGCTGCCGCCGGCCTGCGGTTGGAGCGCCGGGGTGGGCTTGACCTGGCACGGCTCCAACGTGAGCGTGAGTTTCAATTTCGGCCTGGCGCCGGCGTGTTACACCTTCGTGCCGCGCCGGTATTTCTGCCATCCCCGCGTGGGCTGCTACGGCCTGACGGGGCCTCAGGTGGTCAACATCTACCAGGGATCCACGGTCATCAACAACATCATCAACGGCGACCACAACACCATCGTCAATCGCGGCATCGTGCCGGAGCAGTTGCCCGGCCCGGTGCGGAGCGAGTTGCGCCGGGCGGAATTGCGGGATTTGCGTCCGGGTTCCGGAGGCCCGCTGGCGCCGGACCGCTACAATCCGCGCACCCGCCGGCTGGCGGTGTATCGTCCCCGCGTGCCGTCCGACCTGAAGCAGCCGCCGAAGGGGGATCCCCGGTTTGATCCGCCGTTCCATGCCGCCACCCGGCAGGCGGCGTGGCGCCCCGCCGCGTCCGCCCGCCCCACGGCCACCACGCTGGCGGTGGCCCGTTCCTCCCGCGCCCGCGCCGGGACGCGAACCGTCGCGCCCGGGTCCCCGGGGGCCCGTCCGACGCTGAAGAAGGCGGCGCCCGCGCCGGGGCGGACATCCGCCGGCCGGATCGCGCCCACCCGGCATGAACTGGCGGCCCGGCCCGCGCCCCGGGGCTCCGCGGGCGTCCATTCGCGGGGCGTTTACCGCTCGCCGAAGGGGCGGATTTCCCCTCCGGGGCGGACGTCTGAGGCGGGCCGTTTCATCCGGCCCATTCAACCCGCCCGTTCCACGTCCTCGTGGGTCCGGCGCGCGCCCACCCGGACCTACTCCCGCCCCACGAGCGGGACGTTGCGTTCCGCCGCGCCCTCGCGTCCGATCTCCGGCACGGGCGTCGGTGTGCGGGGGCGTCGGACGCCGGCTTATTCCGGAAGCCCTCCCCCGCGCGTGACGCCGCCGAGAGGGGGCAATCTGCAACCCGCCCGCTCCTCCGGAATTCCCGTCCGCGGCGCGCCCGGAACGGTTTCCTCCCGCGGCGGCCTCTCGCGTCTTCCCGCCCGCGCGCCCGCGGCGCCGTCGGTGAACCGCGCCCTGCCCGGACAACGGGCGCCCTCGCTGCGTCCGGCCGCGCCGTCGCGGCCCGCGGCCCCGGGGCGCTATCAACCGCCGATCCGTTCCGCGCCGCGGCCGGTCGCTCCCCGGTCGCCCGCGTTGACGCCGCGCTCCGTCCCCGGCCCGCGGACTTATTCCGCGCCGGCGACCCGGGGCGCGCCCTCCCGGGTCCGCCCGGCGCCGCTTCAATCCGCGGGAGCGCGGATGCCGACGGTTTCCCCAGGACTGGCGCGGCCGGGCGTTTCCCCGCCGGGGATTGCCCGCCCCGTCGCGCCGCGCGCCTTCACGCCGGTTCGGCCCGCGCCGTCCGGTGGGTTCCGCGCCGCGCCCGCGCCGGTGCAGCCGCTTCGGACCCGGCCCGCTCCCCGGTAGGCCGATGCGTCGGGAGGTCTTTGCGCGGATGAATCACTGCCGGATCATGAGAGCCGGATGGAGCGGGCTGCTCGGGCTGGCGGCGGGCGGGGCGCTGCTGGCGGCCGCCGACGCGGAGGTGGTTTACTTCACCGGTTTCGAAACGGCGGAGGGCTACCCGGACGCGTCGGTTTACGCGGAGCTGCGCGGCCAGCGGGGCTGGCGGGGGGAGGGGTCCGGCGGCAATGGATTGCTGCGGGATTTTTTCGCGGGGCATGGCCAGCAGGCCTATGTGGGGTTTCTGGCGCCCGCGCCCAAGGATGTGATGCTCAGTCTCTGGCGCCCCCTGGGGGCGGACGATCCCGATCCCGCGCGGCCCGTCTGGACCTTTTCCGTGCTCATGCAGGTGGTGGATTCCACCAACGGCCATTACGACGATTTTTACTGGAGCGCCTACAACCGCCAAGGCACGCGGCTCTTCACGGTCAATTTCGACAACTCGCGGGCGGAGATTTTTTACGCGCTGGAGGATTCCGCGGAGTTTCTCCCGACCGGGTTTGGCTTCAGCAACGACGCGCTGTACGAGCTGGAGCTGGTGATGAATTTCGCCCGCAACAACTGGATCGCCCGCCTGAACGGGGTGGTGATCGTGGATTCGGTGCCCATCACCACCGGCGACGCCGCCCTGAATCTGGGCGACGTGGATGCCGTGTGGTCGGTGCGCGAACCCGCCGCGCCGGGCGACAACTATTTGTTGTTCGACGAATACACCGTGCGGGTCGAGACGGGACGGACCACCATTCCGCCGTCGCTGGAGCTGCTGGGGTTGAACGCCGACGGCGAATGCGAGTTGTACGTGCACGGCGAACGCGGCCTGCGCTATTCGATCGAGGTTTCGAACGATCTCCGAAAATGGGCGGCGCTCGGCACGTACCCGATGCCTGACGGCGTCCTGTCCGACGGCCGGCCCGCGCCGGGGTTGTTGCATTTCGTGGACAGCACCTCGCCGGGATTTTCGCGTTCCTTCTACCGGGTGCGGGAAGCGTCCGCCGCGCCGTAAGAGCCGGTCCTGAAAAGCGGGCGCGGGCGCGCGGTCCGCAAGAAGGGCGCCAGACGCCCCTGGCTGTGGAGGCCGGGCTCCCTCATCCGGCGTTTTCCGACAGGCTGCCCCCGGGGAGGCCGGGAAGGACGCGCTTCGACGGCGCGAACCGGGCGACCGCCCGCGTCGGGAAGGGCGGATTTGCTTCCCGCTCCTTGAAAGTCGCCCCGGCTCTTCCTACCCTTGCCGCCGACATGACGAATACCGGCATTCCCATTTCCCGGCCGGACCTCGCGTCCGGATGTTTTTTGCGCGGACGACGCACCGAGCGCGGCGGTCGCTGGCGCGCGATCGCGCGGGCGGGGACGGTCGGCGCGTTGTGCGGATGGATTTTCATGAGCACCTCTACAGCAGCTTCCCGACCGACCCCCAAACGCAGCGAAATCCCCGAGCAATACCGCTGGGACCTCACCCCGATGTACGCCTCTCCCCAGGATTGGGAGAAGCATTACGCGGAGTTGGAGAAGGAAATTGCGGAGCTGGCGGCGCTCAAGGGCACGGTGAGCAAGGGACCGGAGGCGTTGCTCGAAGTGCTGCGGCGGCACGATGAGTTGAACGTCCAGATCGAGAAACTCTACGCCTACGCCACGATGGTCCATCACCAGGACATGACCCTGCCGGAGCCGCAGGCGCGGTATCAGCGGGCGCGAACCCTGGCCGCGCGGTTCGGCGAACAGACCGCCTGGCTCAACCCGGAGTTGTTGCAGATTCCGGAGGACTCGCTCCAAGCGTGGCTCAAACGGCCCGAGCTGGCTGTGTACCGCCACTTCTTCGACGATCTCCTCCGCTCGCGTGCCCACATTTTGTCGCCGCCGGAAGAGACCATTCTGGCCATGGCCTCCAAGGCCACCTCGGCGCCGG
>CAZRPT010000043.1:0-11570 GCA_964601985.1 uncultured Verrucomicrobiota bacterium | reverse complement strand
CGTTTCGCCGACTGGAAGTCGGCGATACAGCAGACTGGAAGTCTGCGCTACCAAGGCCGTGGCCGGGGGTTGCCGGAAACGGAGGGCGGGCGGTTTCGCGGCTTTTCGCTTCGCCGCGGGTTTTGGTTTTTGGGGGCCGGTTGTTGGTTGGCCCGTTTCGCCGACTGGAAGTCGGCGATACAGCAGACTGGAAGTCTGTGCTACCAAGGCCGTGGCCGGTGGTTGCCGGAAAACGGAGGGCAGGCCTCCCGCCCGCCTCGTTATTGCGGCGGCTGCGAAGGGGGGCTTGTTTTCCGCGGGGGGTCATTCCTCGCCGAAGAGGGCGGCGGCAAAGGCGCGGGCGTCGAACGGCTGAAGATCGTCGGGCTGTTCGCCGACGCCGATGAACTTGATGGGCAGCCCCAGCTCGCGCTGGATGGCCACGGCCATGCCGCCCCGGCTGGTGCCGTCCAGTTTGGTGATGACCAGGCCGGTGAGCTGGACGGCCTTGTGAAACTCGCGCGCCTGCATCAGGGCGTTCATGCCGGTGGTGGCGTCCACCACCAGCAGGACTTCGTGGGGCGCGCCGGGGAGTTTTTTGTCCATGACCCGATGCACCTTTTGCAGCTCCTGCATCAGGTTGTTCTTGGTGTGGAGCCGGCCGGCGGTGTCCACCAGCAGATAATCCGCGCCCCGGGTCTGCCCGGCGCCGATGGCGTCGTGGGCCACGGCGGCGGGGTCGGCGTGGTAACTGCCGGCGATCACCGGCACGTTCAAGCGTTCGCCCCAGAGCTTGAGCTGCTCGATCGCCGCCGCGCGGAAGGTGTCGCAGGCGGCCAGCAGGCAGGATCGTCCCTCCTGCTGGAGGCGATGGGCCAGCTTGGCGCTGGTGGTGGTCTTGCCGGTGCCGTTGACTCCGACCAGCGAGACCACGGTCAGCCCGTCCGACCGCCGCCGCAGCGCGGGATCGCAGCCGTCGAGGGCCGCCTCCACTTCGCGCCGGGCGATGGCCAGCACGCCCTCGGCGTCGCGGCCCTGGCTTTCGTAGGCCTTCCGGACGGCCTCGACGATCTGCATCGTCAGCGCCGTGCCGAAGTCCGCCCCGAGCAACGCCGCTTCGAGTTCCTCCAGCGAATCGCCGGTCAGCTTCGGCGACCGGGTGACGATGCGCTTGATCTCGTGGGTGAGTCGCGCCTGCGTCTTTTGCAGGCCCTGTTTGATGCGTTGAAACAATCCCATCGTGGCAAAAATCAATCCGTCGTGGCGGCCGCGACCGGCGCGCGCAGGGCGGCCCGGCGCGCCGCCGCGCGTTCCCGCACGGCCTCGAAGTACGCCCACGGCAGCTTCACCCCGCCGATGACCGGTTGGCCCTTGTTCAGGCCGTGGCAATCCGAGCCGCCGGTGATCAGCAGCCGGCATTCGTTGGCCAGCTCCCGGTAGCGCTCGGTCTGGCTCCGGGAATGGGCGGTGTGCCAGCATTCCAGGCCGTCCAAGCCCAGATCCGCCAGCGCGGGAATCAGCGGGTCGGAGCGGGTCAGGCCCGGGTGCGCCAGCACCGCCACCCCGCCCGCGTCGTGGATGAGCCGGATGGCGAACGCGGCGGAGACGCGGCGTTTCGGCGCCCAGGCCGGTTTGTCGCGCTTGAGAAACCGCTCGAAGGCCTCCGGCACGCTGCGGCAATGACCGGCCCGCACCAGCGCCCGCGCCACGTGGGGCCGCCCGGGCGACTTGCAGCCCGCCAGCGCGAACACCGATTCCGCGCTCAACGGCACGCCCCGCTCCACGAGCCGCGCGGTCATGATCCGGATGCGCTCCTGCCGCGCGTCCTGAAACTTCGCCATTTCCTCGATCACCCGCGGGTGTTCCGGGTCCAGGCCGTAACCCAGCAGGTGGACCTCGCGTCCTTCCATCTCCGCCGTCAGTTCCGTGCCGGGGATGAATTCGATCCCCGCCGCCGCGCAGGCCGCCGCCGTCCGGGCGCAACCGTCCAGGGTGTCGTGGTCCGTCAGCGCGATGCCCGCCAAACCGACCTGCCCGGCGCGCCGGACCAGCTCCTCCGGGGTGAAGGTGCCGTCCGAAAAATGGGTGTGCAAATGGAGGTCCGCGAACATGGTCGGCGTGGAGGGGAGCGGATCAACGCCCCCGCCGCAGGGTCTTCTTGAAACTGTCGAGGATGCCGTTGACGAACTTGCCGCTCTCCTCGGTCGAGTAACGTTTGGCGATTTCCACCGCCTCGTTGATCGTGACCACCGGGGGCACGTCCTCGCAGTGCTGCATCTCGAACAGGGCGGCCCGGAGGATGTTGCGGTCCACCACGGCCATGCGGTGGAGCGCCCAGTTGCGGGCCAGCTTCTGGATTTGGGCGTCAATGGCGTCGCGGTTTTCGAGCGTGCCGCGAATGAGGGTCTCCGCGAACAGCCGCATGGCGGCCTGGGCGGTGTTGAGGGGGCGGGGTTCCGCCGGGGCGTCGTCGTCCGGGGACGCGGGGGCGCCACCCGGCGACCGGTGCTCTGGCTCCGGCTGCTGGGTTTCCCAAAACTCGGACAGCGCGGCCTCCAGGTCCTCCGGCGGATTCAAATCGCTCTGGAAAAGAAACTGCACTGCCCGCTCGCGTGCTTCGCGGCGTGTGCCCATGCGCGTGAAGATGGTCGCGACCGGCGGCGGGCGCAAAGCAAAACTGCGCTTTCTTTGCCGGAACGCGCGCAACCCCCGCAAAACGGGCGTCCGGCCGGGGCGCGGTTCCGCTTTTCGCCCGGCGGAACGGCGGACGGATTGCCCTCGACCCCGGCCGGCGGACGCGGCACACTCGGCGGCATGAAATCATGGTTCGGTGTGGGCGCCCTGCTGCTGGGTTCCTGCGTGGCGGCGGGCGCGGCGGAATTGAAGATCGGCCTGATCGGGCTGGACACCTCGCACGTGGTGGCCTTCACCCGGGTGCTCAACGACGCCTCGCGCGCGGATCACGTGGCCGGGGGACGGGTGGTGGCGGCGTTTCCGGGCGGCAGCCTGGACGTGGAGGCCAGCCGCAGCCGGGTGGGCAAGTTCACCCGGCAGCTGCGCGAGGAATTCGGCGTGAAGCTGGTGGATTCCATTGAGGAACTCTGCCGCCGGGTGGACGTGGTGATGCTGGAGAGCGTGGACGGCCGGCCCCACCTCTGGCAGGCGCTTCCCGTCATCCGCGCCGGCAAGCCGCTGTTCGTGGACAAGCCCATGGGCGGCTCGCTGGGCGACGTCATCGCCATTTTCGAGGCCGCCCGGCTCCGGGGCGTGCCGGTGTTCAGCGCCTCCTCGCTGCGCTACGGCAAAAACACCCAGGCCGTGCGCCACGGCGGCATCGGGCGGGTGCTCGAAGCGGAAACCACCAGCCCCTTCCACCTCGAACCCCACCACCCGGACCTTTTCTGGTACGGCATCCACGGCGTGGAATCGCTCTTCACCGTCATGGGCCGCGGCTGCGAGACGGTCCGGCGCGGAACCACCGCCGACGGCAAGGTGGAGGTGACCGGCACGTGGGCGGGCGGCCGCACCGGGCGCTACTATGAATCCCGGGGCTACGGCGGCCATGCCCGCGGCACGCAGGGGGAGGCCGACGTGGGCTCCTACGACGGCTACGCCCCCCTGCTCGAGCAAATCATCCACTTCTTCCAAACCGGCGTCGCCCCCGTGAACCCGGCGGAGACCATCGAAATGTTCGCCTTCATGGAGGCCGCGGACGAGAGCAAACGGCGCGGCGGCCAGCCGGTGGCCTTGAGCGAGATTTACCGGCTCTACGGCTACCGGCCCCCGCCCCCGGCGGCGAAGAAGCAGTAGCCGGAAAGCGTCCGCGCGGAGGCGCCCTTCCCGGCGCCACGCCGGCCGCGGGACGCCGCGGGCTTGCCCGCCGGAAAGCAATCCGCCCAGAGTCGCGCGTTTCATGAACGATCCCAACCAGACGCCGTCCTCCGCGGACGCTTCCGCCGGGCCCGCCGGGGCTCCGCGGCGAAAACGAATCCGGCCGTGGCTGTGGCTGGCCGCGGGCGCGCTGCTGCTGGCGGGCGCCGCCGGGCTTTCGCTGCTCAAAGTGTGGCGGGTCAGCCCGCCCCTCCTCCAGCCCGAGGTCCGGGTGAGCCTGCTGGATTTGGCGCAGGCGCGTTCCCTGGCCGCGGCGGCCCGCCGCTGGGCCGAAAAGGGCGACTCCCGGCAGGCCGTGGAATCCTGGGCCGCCGCGCTGGCCAACAATTTCGCCGACACCAACCTCTGGCACGCCGCCTTGACGTATCTGGCCGACCAGCCGCCGATCGCCTCGGAGCGGGTGGGCGGCCTGCTTGCCGGGCTGGGCTGGTTCTGCGAGCTGACCCACACCAACGCCCCCGACGCCCTCCTGGCCGCGCGGGCGTGCGCGCGCTACGAGGCGTTCGAGCTGATGCTCGCCCTGCCGGAACCCCCGGAAACGCCGCCCGACCTGCTGGCGTTGCGGCTGCAAGCCCTCTTCCGGCAGGGCCGCTTCCAGGAGTTTCGCGCCCGGTTCGAGGCCCGCCCGGAGGCGGTGATCCGGACGCCGGGATTTGCCCTCTACCATGACGCCTATCAGGCGATCTGGGGCGAAGCGACGAACAGCGCGCCGGCCCGGGCCCGTTTGCAAGCGGCCATGGACGACCCCGAGCACGGCCCGCTGGCGGCGCACCTGACGCTGCTGGTGGCCTACCGGCTCGGCGAACCCGGCGTCGCCCTGGCGGCGTTGGAGAAGCTGGTCGCGGCGGACGCCGCCCGGGCGCTGGATCACGCCGTGGTCTGGCTGACGCTCATCCGGGCCGGCGCCCGGGCCCGGGCCGCGGAGCTGGCCCAGCAGCACCTCGGCGCGCCCGCCACCGCCACGGAGATGAACCTGATGGGGCGGGCGTGGACGGAACTGCATCTGGACCAGCGGTACGAAAACGTGATGGCCCGGCTGGGGGCCCGGCTGGGCGTGAGCCCCACCCTGCCCAGCGCCCAAATCTGGGCCACTTACGCCGGCTTTTTGGAAAAACGCGAGCGCTGGGCCGCGTTGAACGACCTGGCCCGGACCCTCCGCCACCTGCCCGGCCCGCCGGAATGGCTCCAGGGATTCGCCGATTACCTCGAAGGCTGCGCCGCCTACCACCTCGCCAAAATGCCGCTGGCGCGCAACCGCCTGAGCCGGGCCGTCCAAACCGGCTTCCCCGTGGGGCGGCTGGCCATCACCGTGGCCGCCGGCCTGCTGAAAATGGACTTCCCCGACCAGGCGGACACGGTGCTGCGCTCCGCGGATTCCCGGCTGCAATACTACCCCGGCTACTGGCGGGCGGTCTGGAACATTGCCCTGCAACGCCGGCGGGACAGCGCCCGTCTGCTGGCCGCCGCCCGCTGGCTCTACGAGGCGAACCCGCGCAACGACGTCGTCCGCTTCAATTACGCGGCCGCCCTGCTGACCCGGCGCGAACGCCCCGCGGAAGCCATTCGCATCCTGCGGGGCCTGTGGGACGCCCTGCCCCAGGCCCTCTACCTCCGGCTCAACTACGCCCTGGCCCTCGCCCAAAACGGGCGCTTCGCGGAGGCCGCCCAAACCTTGTCCGGGGTGAACCCCGACCGCCTGACCGAGGAGGAACGCGCCACCTACCTGATGGGCCGGTTGGAGGTGCTGCTCCACAACGAACAGTGGGCGGAAGCGCGCAAGGCCCTCGCCGCCATTGACCGGAGCTACCTTTTCCCCTGCCAGAAACGCTGGCTGGACCAAATCCGGACGTCATTGGCGGCAAAATCCTGAAGCCCGGCGGGCGCCCCCCCCCGCGGCCGTTTTCCGCTTCGCGCGCTTCGGCGGATCCCGCCCCGCCTTCCCCGGCGCGGGGTGTTTGCCCCGCGGAAAATGTTTTCGCGGAGGAGCGGCGAAGAGGGTGGATTTTTTTCCGGCGATTGGCTAGGCTGACGCTCATGAAAACGGGAGCACGTCTGATTTGCGGAAAATGGCTGGCCGGCGCGGTCGGATTGAGCTTGAGCGGCGCCCTGCTGGCGGGCGGCCTCGGCGCGGAAGCCATCGTGAACGCGGAATTCATCTCGGAAATGCCCGGAGTTCCCTCCGTGCATGCCTCCACCATCACCGAAAGCACCAACGGTCTCGTGGCGGCGTGGTTTGGCGGCACCGAGGAAGGCGCGTTGGATGTCAGCATCTGGATGACCCGGCAGGAGGGCGGCGCCTGGCTGCCGCCGTTCGAAGTGGCCAACGGGCGCGACCTCAAAAAACACCGGCGCTACCCCTGTTGGAACCCGGTGCTGTTCACCCGGCGCAACGGCGAGATGCTCCTGTTCTACCACGTGGGCCCCAATCCGCGCTCCTGGTGGTGCCTGTTGAAGCGTTCCCTGGACGGCGGCGTCACGTGGTCGAAAGCCCGCCGCCTGCCGCGCGGCTACCTGGGCCCCATCAAAAACCCGCCCATCGAGCTGGCCAACGGCACCCTGCTCTGCGGCTCCAGCACGGAAGACGCCGGCTGGCGGGTGCATCTGGAGTGGGCCACCGATCCGTTTGGCAACTGGTTCAAAAGCAAGCCCCTGAACCGCTCCTTCGCCATGCCCGCCATCCAGCCGACCCTCATTCCCTACGGCGAACAACGCATCCAGTTGCTCTGCCGCACCAAGGTGGGCTGCATCGCCGAATCGTGGTCCGCGGACGGCGGCGTGACATGGAGCCGCCTCAAACGCACCATCCTGCCCAACCCCAACAGCGGCATTGACGCCGTCCGCCTCTTTGACGGGCGCGCGCTCCTCGCCTACAACCACACCCCCCGGGGGCGCGGCATGCTGAACCTCGCCACCAGCCCGGACGGGGAAACCTGGGAGGCCGCCGCCGTCCTGGAGAACGAACCCGGCGCGGAATTTTCCTACCCCACGATCATTCAAACCAGCGACGGTCTGGTGCATCTGACCTACACGTGGAAGCGGGAGAAGATCAAGCACGTGGTCATCAACCCCGCCCGCCTGCGCGGCGGCATCGTCCTGAAACGGGGCCCCTGGCCCGCCCCGTAACCCGTCTCCCAACGGCCCGAAGAACGCGGCGGAGCAGGCTCCCGGCTCCGCCGCGTTTTTTTTCCGGCGCGCGCCGCCGTTCAACGGGAGGGCAAATCTGGGTGGACAAGGCGGGTTCGCGCGCGTATAAGCTGCCCCTTTCCCGCCGCGCCGCCCGCCGGCGGGAGGGTGACACGCTTATGAAACACCTGCTGAGCATCGAAGACCTGTCGCGGAGCGACATCGAACGGATTTTGGCGAACACCCGCGTTTTCAAACGGGAACGCGGCGCGGCTTCCGCGCGCCCGTTGGCGGGCCAGACGTGGGCCATGATTTTCGCCAAGGCCTCCACCCGCACGCGGGTCTCCTTCGAGGTGGGCATCCACGAACTCGGCGGCCGGCCCCTCTTTCTGAACGCGGGCGACATCCAGCTCGGCCGCGGCGAGCCGGTCAAGGACACCGCCCGGGTGCTGGGCCGGATGACGCATGGCTGCATCATCCGCACCTACGGCCAGCAGGAGGTGGAGGAATTCGCCGAGTATTCCCGAATCCCCACCGTCAACGCCCTCACCGACGCGGAACACCCCTGTCAGATCCTGACCGACGTGTTCACCATCGAGGAGAAACGCGGCCCCATTCAGGGCAAGGTGGTCACGTTCGTGGGCGACGGCGCGTGCAACGTGCCGATCTCCTGGATCTTTGCCGCCGCGCGGCTGGATTTCGAGCTGCGCATTGCCGCCCCTCCGGCTTACCAGCCTCCCGCCGACCTCCTGGCCCGGGCCGGAGGCCGCGTGGTGGTGACCGACGACATCACCGCCGCCGCGGACGGCGCGGACGTGCTCTACACCGACGTGTGGGTCTCCATGGGGCGCGAAGCCGAGGCGGCGCACCGCTTGCAGGAGCTGACCGGCTACCAGATCAACGACGCCCTCGTGAAACGCGCGAAACCGGACGCCCTCGTGATGCACTGCCTGCCCGCCTACCGGGGCAAGGAAATCACGGAGGACGTTTTCGAGGCCCACGCCCGGACGATCTTCGACCAGGCCGAAAACCGCCTGCATACCCAAAAGGCCATCCT
The DNA here is from genome assembly GCA_964601985.1 of uncultured Verrucomicrobiota bacterium. GTDB lineage: Bacteria > Verrucomicrobiota > Verrucomicrobiia > Limisphaerales > J093 > J093. Next base: position 3,520 of record CAZRPT010000043.1, on the reverse strand, counting down.
GGACTGGCTGGTGGCGGAATAATGCCATTTCGAGTTTGTCTTTTTCTCCCGCGCGGTGAGCCTTCCCCGTCGCCGCGGACGTGAGGGAACTGTTGCGGGAGGGCGCCTTTCTTTCGGATTGCGGAACTCGGATTTCCTTCGGCCCGCGCTCCTTCGGTCCTTCGGGTTCCTCCCCGCGCTCCCCCCGCCCAACCGGAAAGAGCATTGCCCGGCCTCATCCCCGGCGGAGGGCTTCGGCGACGCGGAGGCGGCCGGCCTGGAGGGCGGGAAGCAGGCCGCTGGTGACGCCCAGCAACAACCCCAGGCCCGCGCCGGTGGCGAGGTCGCGCGGGGGGAAGTAGAACACCGGCAGCGCGCCGCCGGTGGGGTCGCCGCCGGAGACGAGCAGGTAGCCGATGCCCAATCCGGCGGCGGCCCCCAACCCGGCGATCAGGCAGGCCTCCGCCAGCACGAGGGCCAGCACCTGCTGGTGGGTGAACCCCACCGCCTTGAGCACGCCGAGTTCCTCGGTGCGTTCGCGGACCGATTGCGCCATGGTGTTGCCGGTCACCAGCAGGATGGTGAAAAAGACCGCCGAGAGAATGGCGGTGATGATCAGACCGATGTCGCCGATCTGTTTGGCCCAGCTTTGCAGAAAGGCCTTCTCGGATTCGGCCTTCACTTCGGCGGAGGAGTTGGCGAATTCCCGCTCGATGGCCCGGGCCACTTGCGGCGCCTCGTCGGGATCGCTCACCCGCACCACGAACCAGCCCACCCGCCCGTGGCCGAAGGCGCGGGTTTCGTCGAAGTAATCGTAGCGAAAATACAGCGGCGTGGTGTCGGTGCCCTGTTTCGCGCCATCGAAAATGCCCACGAGGTCGAACTCCCACGTGATGCCGCCGTCCTTCTTCGTCCAGATGCCGGTCTGGAGCGGGATGCGGTCGCCCACGCGCCAGCCGAAGCGTTCCGCGGTGGAGCGGCCCACGATGGCCCCGGTGCGGGTGCGGAACCACGCCCGCTTCTCCGCCTCCGGCAGCAGGAATTCCGGGTACATCTTCAGGAACGGCTCGGGGTCCACCGGCATCTGCGCGAAGAAGTTTTTCGGATCCTGGTACACCCCGCCGAACCAGGTTTGATGAATCACCAAATCCACCCCGGCCAGGCGCGCGATGCGGTCGAGGTAGCTGACGGGCAGGAGCCGGGCCAGCGAGACCCGGTGCCACACCAGCATCCGGTCCTCGCCCGCCACGTCCACCCCCTGGCTGAGTCCCACCCGGATGGCCGAGAGATAGCTGAAAAGGATGAAGGCCACGGTGATCGAAAAAATCGTCAACGTGGTGCGGAGCTTGTGCCGCCGGAGGTTGGCGAGGATGAGCGGAACGAACTTCATGCCGGGATGGCGTCCACGATGCGCCCCTTGTAGAGATACACCGTCCGGTCCGCGCGCGCCGAGGCGTGGGGGTCGTGCGTGACCATGATGATGGTCTTGCCGAATTCGTGACAAAGCGAGTGGAGCAGGTCCAGCACCGCCTCGCCCGCCGTCCGGTCCAGGTCGCCGGTGGGTTCGTCGCAGAGCAGCAGGGTGGGATCGGTCACGATGGCCCGGGCGATGCCCACCCGCTGCTGCTCGCCGCCGGAAAGCTGGCCGGGATGATGCCGGCTCCGGTGCGCGAGGCCCACCACCGACAGGGCCAGATCCACCCGCCGCCGCCGTTCCGCCCGGGAAAGCGACGTCAGCAGCAGCGGCAGCTCGACGTTGCGGGCGGCGGTCAGCGCCGGCAGGAGGTTGTAGAACTGGAAGACGAACCCGATGTGCCGGGCGCGCCAGGTGGCGAGCCGGCGTTCGTTGAGCCGCTCCATCCGCTCGCCGCCCACGATCACCGAGCCCCGCGTGGGCCGGTCCAGCCCGCCGATGAGATTGAGCAGGGTGCTTTTGCCGGAACCGGACGGTCCCATCAACGCGAGAAACTCCCCCTCGCGCACGTCGAGGTCGAGCTGTTCGAGCACCCGCACCCGGCTCGCGCCGCGCGGATAGTATTTTTCCACCGCGCGAATCTGAACGAGGGACGGGGTTTCGGCGCTCATGGGGTCGGCGGAAAAAGTTCGTTGCGGCCGGGCTTCAACGGGTTTGTTCGCGCACGTCCGCGCCTTCGTGAAGCCGGCTCTGCCCCTCGATGACGACCCGTTCGCCGGCGGTGAGTCCGGACAGGACCGGGATTTCGCCGTCCAGTTCGTCGCCCACCTTCACTTCGCGCCGCCGGGCGGTGTCGTCCGGGGAAACGACCCACACGAAATGTCGCCCGCCTTCGCGCAGGACGGCCCGGGTGGGCACGAGCAGGGCGGGCCGGTCATCCAGCCCCTTGGGCGCGGGCCCCAGAAAGGCCACCCGGACGGCCATCTCCGGCAGGATGCGCGGGTCCAAATGTTCGAAGGCGATGCGGACCTTCACGGTGGATTTCTGCCGGTCGGCGGTGGGGATGATGGCAATGACATGGGCGGGGATGGCCCAGTCGGGATAGGCGTCGAGCGTGGCCGTGACCGGCTGATCGGCGTGGATGCGGCCCAGGTAGCTCTCGTTCACGTCCACCTCGATCTCCAGCGAGGTCATGTCCACCACCGTGCAGATGCCGGTCCGGGTGTAACCGCCGCCGGCGGAGACGGGGGAAATCATCTCGCCGGGCTGGGCGTCCTTGGTGGTGACCACGCCGTCAAACGGGGCGCGGATGACGGTGTCCTCGAGCAGGCGGGCGTACACCGCGCGTTGGCGCTCGGCCACGACGATCTCCTCGGTCTGGCGTTCGAGCCGGGCCTTGAGGGAATCCGCCGTGCCGCGGGCCTGGTCGAGATCGGAATCGGTCGCCACACCGCCGGCCTGCAACCGCCGGATGCGTTCCAACTCGCGCCGGGCCACGTCGAGCCGCACCCGGGTTTCGTCGAGCGCCGACCGGGCGGCCTTCACCCGGGCCTCGGCCAGGGCGAGGTTCGCGGCGGCGTTGGTGTCGTCCAGGCGCGCCAGCACCTCGCCCTTTTTCACCGCCCGCCCCTCCTCGATGAGGATCTCGACCACCTTGCCGGTGATCTTCGACGACACCGTGGCCTGGCGACGCGCGGTGACATATCCGGAAGCGTTCAGGAGGGTGCGTTGTTCGACGGGATCGGTCGCCGAAACGACGAAGGTCCGCACCTCGACGGTTCGCGGCCACACCTGCCAAACGGCCACCGCCGCCCCCAGCAAAACGGCCAGCACGACCCACTTGTACCAAGGCGGGCGGGCGGAGCCGAGATCGGCCTCCGCATGATCCAGCTTGAGTCCCTCCAGGGCCTGCTTGTCCGCGCTCATGCCGCCCTTGCTATCGGTCCCCCCGCCCGGAGTCAAGCAGGGGGAAAAGGCCGGCACCCGGGGCGGGCGACGAACGCTTTCGGCCCTTGGGCTCCGCGTTCGATTTTCGCGGCCAACGCGGGTCCCGTTTGCCGCGCCATTCGCGGTTCAGCAGCGACCGCGTTGACGGCAGGCTTCGTAGAGAAACACCGCCGCCGCGTG
>CAZRPT010000042.1:0-6498 GCA_964601985.1 uncultured Verrucomicrobiota bacterium | reverse complement strand
GAGGGCGTGGATCAGGCCAAGGGGCACGACCACCAGACCGCCCAACACCACGGGCGGCAGGGCGGAGATTTGGGCTTCGAGGTCGAGCTCGGCGAGGCGTTTGGCCAGCCGGGCCTGGAGCTCGTCGGCGCGGCGGCGGGCTTCGCCGGAGTTGAGTCGCGCGCCGGCCCGGCCGGCTTGTTCCTGAAGTTTGAGCTGTTCGGCCCGGTGATCCCAGTAGGTGATTTCCTTGGTCAGGCGATCCCGCACGGCGGCGCGGGTTTTTTCAATCCACGCCCGGCGGCGGTCACGGACGGTTTGGAGGTGGTCGGGCACGACGTGGGCGACGGCGTACCGGCGGGCTTCGGCTTCCAGGGCGCGGGTGATCCACGCGCCCGTCGGGGCCGCGATAGACGAGGGTCAACGCGTCGCCCCCATGCCATTCGACGCTGATGACCGTGGCCAGGGCGTCGGGCAAAAGGCCCCGCACCACCGTCTGAGGTTGGAGATCTTCCAGTTTCATGCCATACGCCGGCGGTTTTCCGGGGTCGGCGCTCGGGCGGGATTCTATCGCCGGCGGGGTGGCGCGCAAAGCACAGGATGGCCGGCGCGAGCCACGAAGAATGCGGTGAAAGGAGGGGACCGCAGAGGGCACGGAGGAACGGGGGGGAAATTTTCGGGAAAGGGAAACATGAAGGGGCAAAGCCAATCACCGTCGGCCGTGGATCACAACACCCCGGCTGAGGAAAAGGCAAAAAAGCTTCGTCCGCGGTGGCGGCGGCCGTTGAGCGGCCTTGTGGGAGGCCGGGGCGGCGCTTCGGTTACGGGGCGGGCGGAGCGGGCGGAGTGAGCAGCCGGCGGGCGTGGGGGGTGAGGCAGGAGGCCGCTTCCGGCCAGGGAATGACGCCGTCGCCGGGCCCCAGGGCGTAGGGACCGATGGCGTAGGCGTCGAAGTGAAAACGCAGCCCCCCGGGGGCGGGGGTCCACTGGGCGGCCCGGGGCCGGATGTCCTTCTCCCAGAAGCCGGCTTGCTCGAGGGATTGTTCCGCCGGCAGTTTGCGGGCGCGGCGGAGGGCGGTTTTGAGCAAGGCGGTGAGACGCGGCCGGGCGCGGGCGGAAAGGAGGTCGTCAAGGGAGAGCCGCCGCCCGGTGTCGCGCTCGAAGACGAAGTATTCCCGGCTGCTGTTGCCGTGGGCGCCGCCGGTGTCGTCCCAGCAGTCCAGTTGCACCGTCACCGTCCGGCCCACGGGGGGCAGGGCCGTGAGCCGCCATTGCTCCTGGTAAGTCAGGGCGGAGGGATCGAATTCCCGGATGAAGTCCTCGTATTCCGCGCAAAAGTGGTCGCGGCGCGCGGCCAGCAGCCGCGCGACGGGCGCGTTTGTGTCCGGCACGGAGAGGGAGCCGGGGAAGGCGCGGCGCAGGGTGGCGGCGATGTTCCGGCGGGCGTTCTCCGGAAGGCCGCTCGTCGGTTCGAGGAAGCGATATTCCACCCGCACCCAATGCGTGAGGTCCGGTCCGGCGTGATTCGTGGAAGTCATCAGTTGCCAGACGAGTTTGACCGTGGTTCCGGGCGCGCGCAGATAACGCCGAACCTCCTTCAACGTGGTGACCCGCCACCGAATGCCGCCGACTTCGATGGTGTCGGGGGAGGAGGTGGATTGCCGGTGGCAACCGGCGCCCCCCAGAAGCGCGCCCGCGATCATGAGCGCGCCCCCCCACCGGCGAAAGCAAAAACGCCGTCCTTGCATGCCGCCAGTAAAGGGGGCGGACGGCGGAAACGCAACCCGCGAAGGCGCCTTTTCGCGCGGAAGGCATCCGGGGCCGGACCGGGGGGGGGAGGACCGCGCCGGGAAAGCGGCGGGCGCGCGGACGGGTTTCCGACCGGCGAAGGCGGGAAAACGGCGTCCGCGTTCGGCGCGCGGGCGCGCGGGCGTGGCTTGACCCCGACGCCGTCGGGCGGGTATCCACGGGGCGGATGCGATGTGAGAAAGAGGGCTACCTGAAGTTTGTTCCGCGCAAGTTCCGCCCGGCATTGCGGAACTTCCGGTTGTTGAACCGGGGCTACGGCCACTTCCGCACCATGCGGACGCGGGCCAGCGTGGACGCGGACGGCCACCCCATTCCGTGGTACACCTATCCGGCCACGGAATATGTCAAGCAGTTGGATCTCTCCGGCTGTTCGCTGTTCGAGTACGGCAGCGGTTATTCCACCCTCTTTTACGCCGCGCGCTGCCGGCGCATCACGGCGGTGGAGGACAACCGCAAATGGGGGGAGATCCTCCGCCCCCAGGCGCCGGAGAACGCCGAGATCCTCCTCGCCGAAACGGAGGAGGAGTACGTCCGGGCCATTCACCGGGAGGAGCGGAAGTATGATGTGATCATCGTGGACGGTTCGCACCGGGAACGCTGCTGCGAGCAGGTGGGGGGGCGGTTGCGCGAGACCGGAATGGTGATTCTGGACAACAGCGACGCCCTTCCCGGGTGCGTGGCGCGGCTGAAACAACACGATTTCATCCAGGTGGATTTCGTGGGATTCGGCCCTTTGAACGGGTATCTGTGGGCCACGTCGTTTTTTTTCCGGCGCGGGTTCAACATTCCCAGCCTGCCCCGGCATCAACCCACTTTGAGCGTGGGGCCGTGAGCCCCGGCCGACGTCATGGGATTCAGTCTCCGCCGCTGGTTGCTGGCCACCCTCTCCCGCCGGGAGCTGGGGGTGCGGCAGCATGAGTGGAAGTACCTCCGGTTTTCCTACGCCCAGTTCGGCGAGGATCTCATCGCGTTGAGCCTGTTGCCGGAGCGGGAGGGGTTTTACGTGGACGCCGGCGCGTATCATCCGGTGACCCTGTCAAACACCTACCACTTTTACCGGCGCGGCTGGCGGGGGATCGTCATTGACGCGAACCCCGAGTGCCTGGCCGCGTTTGCCCGGCGGCGGCCCCGCGACCTCTGCGTGCAGGCGGCGCTTTCCGACGCGGCGCGCGACGCGGTGTTCGAGATCCACGCCGCGGCCACCACCAGCACGCTGCGCCCCGAAGCGGCGGCGCCCGGGGAAACGCCGGCCCGCGCCGTGCGCCGGATACGGTTGCGCACCCGCACCCTCAAATCGGTGCTGGACGAGCACCTCCCGCCGGAGGCGCGGGTGGACTTTCTCACCGTGGATTGCGAACACGAAGATTTGGCGGTGTTGCGCTCGAACGACTGGACCCGCCACCGCCCGCGCGTGGTGGCGGTGGAGGACTGGGAACCCGAGGCGGGGCGGAGCGAAATTTGCGCCCTGCTGCGGGGGCTCGATTACGAGCTGGTCTCCACGGTGGAGGTCAGCCGCGTCTTTCGCGACCGGCGCGCCCCCCGCCCCGGGAGCGGATAGATCATGCCGCCGTTGCGCCTGCTGTACTTGGGCTTCGCTTTTCCGCCCGGCGTGGCGGGGCGTTTTCCGCATCTCAACACCGCCGGCCACCCGTTCGAGTGCGGCTTCATCGGGGCGCTGTCACGCGAGCTGCAGGTGACCAGCGTGGGACTGCTGCCCCCCCGGATTCGCGAACCGCTGCCGCCGCCCGATGACTCCCCCGGCCTGCCCCACGCGCTGCTGCTTTCCCCCGGCCGGGGCGGCCCGGCGGGCGCGTGGCGGGCCTGGCGGAAATTGCGCCGGTGGTACGAGGCGCAAATCCGGGCCGGGGCGACGTTCGACGTGGCGCTGGCCTACAATCTCACCCCCGCCTACAACCGCTTCCTTCGCTGGCTCCACGCCCGTCCGCGCCGCCCCCGGCTGGCGCTGCTGCTGGCCGACAGCAGCACGCTGGGGCGTCCCCTCCCCCGGCTGCGACGCCTGCGCTGGCGGCTCAAACCCATGCGAACCCCGGACGACGAGGCGCTGGCCTGGTTCGACGCCGCCATCGGCCTGAGCCGCGACACGCAACGGTTTTTCGCGCCCCGGGGCATTCCGTGGCTCTGGATGCCGGGAGGCGTGCCGCCGGAAGCCCCGCCCGGCGAAACGTGCCCGCCCGGGGAGGGCCCCGTGAATTTCGCCTACTTCGGCGCCCTGGCGGAACATTCCGGCGTGCGAACGCTGGTCGAGGCCTTCGTTCGCGCCGACGTTCCCGGCACCCTGCGGCTGTGCGGACGCGGGCGGTTGAGCGGGTGGCTGCGCGACTTTGCGGCGCGCCACCCCCGGGTGCGCTTCGACGGATTGCTGCCCCGGCCCGAAGACTGCCTCTCCTGGGCGGCCGCGAGCGACGTGCTGGTGAACCCGCGCCCCGCCACGTGGGGCAACGAGAACAACTTCCCCTCCAAGGTCTTCAACTACGCCCTGACCGGACGGCTGGTGCTGACGACCCGCCTTTCCGGCGTGGAAACCGTGCTGGGCGAGGGCGCGGAATACCTCGATCCCGAGCCTCTCGCCCCGGCCCTCGTGGACGCCCTGCGCCGTCTGGCGCGGACGCCCCGCGCTGAATTGTGCCGGCGGGGCGGGCTCATCCGCGACCGCGTGCTCCGCCACTACACCTGGCCCCGCCAGGCCGGGCGGGTGGCCGCCTTCCTCCGCGCGGTGGTCACGGACGAATCCCGCGCCGCCAACCAGGAAAGCGGAACCGGCGCCGGACGGGTGGCGTGAAGGGGGCGGACCCGGTCTGCGCCGCCCCCCCCACCCCCGCGAACGGAACGCAGCGCCCTTCTTCGTGCCCTCCGGGCTTTCCGGGGGAAAATCGCGCGGGAGAAAATCGGACGCGCATTCCGGCGCGCGGTTTGCCACGCCGGGCGTTTGCGTGTTCAATCACGACGCGCGATGTCACGACACCATCATTGGGGGTCCCACACCGATCCCACCTTCCGCTCCGCCCCCCGCCCCACCGGCGAGGTGGTCCGGCGGGTGGCGGTGTACCTGCGCCCCTACTGGGGGCTGGCGCTGGCCACGATCTCCTGCGCCGTGCTGTCGCTGGGCTTCGGCCTGATGTACCCGAAACTGACGCGCGTCATCATTGACGACGTCGTCACCCAGGGCCGGGGCGACCTGCTCACCCCGGCGGCCCTCGGCCTGCTGGCCGCCTTCTTCCTGCGCGAGGCCTTCAACAGCCTTCGCATCCGGGTGAACAACCGGCTCGAACAGAACGTGATTTACGACATGCGCCGCGAGGTGTTCGCCCGGTTGCAGCGGCTGCCGGTGGGCTGGTTCGACCAGCGCGCCTCGGGCGACCTCATGACCCGCGTCATCGAGGACGTGAACAACGTCGAGCGGCTGCTGATTGACGGCATCGAACAGGGCACGGTGGCCCTGCTCAGCATCACCGGCGCGCTGGTGTTCATGACCCTGTCAAGCCCCACCCTCGCGGCGGTGACGCTGATTCCGGCGCCGTTCCTGCTCGGCGGGGCGATCTGGTACACCCGCACGGCGCACCGGCGCTACCGGCGACAACGCGAGGCGGCCAGCGCCATGAACGCCCTGCTCATGGACAACCTGCAGGGCATCCGCCAGATCAAGGCCTTCGGGCGGCAGGAATACGAGGACGCGCGCTTCGCCCGGCGGGCGGACGATTTGCGCGAAGGCACCCTGACGGTGATGCGGGCGTGGGCGTGGTACGGGCCGGCCATGCACTTCATCGGCTCGCTGGGCATCGGGCTGGTGCTGTGGGTGGGCGGCGCGCAGGTGCTGGCCGGCCGGCTCGAAGTGGGCGAGCTGGTGGCCTTCATGCTCTACGCCGGCATGTTTTTCTACGAACCCATCGGCCGGTTGCACGGGCTGAACCAGATGCTCCAATCCGCCCGCGCCGCCGCCGCCCGGGTCTTCGACATCCTCGACAGCGAGCCCGAACGGCCCGACCGCACCGGTCGCCTGCCGGAACCGGTCCGCGGCGAAGTGCGTTACGAGCACGTCGGTTTCCAGTATCGCGACGACCGCGTCATCCTGCGCGACATCAACCTCCACGCCCGCCCCGGCAGCATGATCGCCCTGGTCGGCCCCACCGGCGCGGGCAAGAGCACCCTGGTCAACCTGCTTCCCGCCTTTTACGAACCCACCGCCGGCCGCATTTTGGTGGACGGCCACGACATCGCAAACGTCCGCCTCGACGACCTGCGCCGGCAGATCAGCGTCGTCAGCCAGGAACCGTTCCTCTTCAACGGCACCCTGCGCGAAAACATCCTCTACGGCCGGCTCGAAGCGACCGAGGAGGAGCTGATCGCCGCCGCCCGGGCCGCCAACTGCCACGACTTCATCACCGCCCTGCCGGACGGCTACGACAGCCACGTGGGCGAACGGGGGGTGAAATTGAGCGTGGGCGAGAAACAGCGGGTCAGCATCGCCCGCGCCCTGCTCAAGAACGCGCCGTTGCTCATCCTCGACGAAGCCACCGCCAGCGTGGACACCGCCACCGAACGGCTCATCCAGGAGGCGCTCCAGCGGCTCATGGCCGGACGGACCAGCTTCGTCATCGCCCACCGCCTGAGCACCATCGTGCGCGCCGACGAAATCCTCGTCCTGCGCCGCGGCGAGATCGTCGAACGCGGCGCCCACGAGGAACTGCTGGC
>CAZRPT010000041.1:0-28158 GCA_964601985.1 uncultured Verrucomicrobiota bacterium | reverse complement strand
CGGCCGCGATCAGGGGACGGGGGCGGGGCGGGACGTCGAAGCCGGACCGCGTTTGTGTCGTCAAGCCGGGGGCGAAATGTCATAGTGGCACGCGCCCGGGGCGCGAATTCCGCCGGAAAACGCGCGCCCGCGAAGCGGCCCGTCCGGCGCCGGGGAAAGGATTCGAGCACGCATGATGACAGGAAAATACAACATGGGGTTTGTGTGGCTGATTTGCCTGGTTGCCGCGCTGGGCGGGCTGTTGTTCGGCTACGACTGGGTGGTTATCGGCGGGGCCAAACCATTTTACGAAGCGTATTTCCATCTGACCGGTCCCGGGCAGGCATGGCTGGCGGGGTGGGCGATGAGTTCGGCGCTGGCGGGGTGTCTGGGGGGCGCGATTCTCTCCGGCGCGGTGACCGACCGGCTGGGCCGCAAGAAAGTCCTCGTGGCCGCCGCCGCCCTGTTCACCGCCTCGGCCGTCTGGACGGCGCTTGCCGCCTCGCTGACCGCCTTCATCGCCGCCCGTATCCTGGGCGGGGTGGGCATCGGTCTGGCGTCCAATGTGTCGCCCATGTACATCGCCGAGGTTTCCCCCACCGAGACGCGCGGGCGCTTGGTTTCCCTCAACCAATTGACCATCGTGATCGGCATTCTGGCCGCCCAGCTTGCCAACTGGGCGATCTACCACCACGCCCCGGTGGCCCGGGACGCCACGCCGGAGGTCATTCTTGCTTCCTGGAACGGCCAGCAGGGCTGGCGCTGGATGTTCGCCGCCGAAACGGTTCCCGCCGGATTGTTTCTCCTTTTGGCGCTGCTCGTGCCGGAATCCCCCCGCTGGCTGCTCAAGCAATCCCGCGCCGCCGCGGCCCGCGCCGTGTTGGAAAAAATCGGCGGCGCCCCGTACGCCGAGGCGGAAGTGGCCGACATCAGTCAAACCCTCGCGGGCGAAGCCAAAACGGCGTCTTGGGCGGAGCTGTTTGCCCCGCGCATGCTCAAAATCCTCGGGTTGGGCGTTTTTCTCGCCGTCTTTCAGCAATGGTGCGGCATCAACACCATTTTCAATTACGCCGAGGAAATTTTCAAAGCGGCGGGCTACGATGTAAGCGGGATGATGTTCAACATCGTCATCACCGGCATCGTCAATCTGGTCTTCACCCTGGTGGCCATCAAAACGGTGGACCGCTGGGGGCGGCGTCCGCTCATGCTGCTGGGAGCGGGGGGGCTGATGTTCACCTACGCCGTGCTGGGCGCGTGTTATTATTTCCGCGTCACCGGCGTGGCCGTGCTGGCCGTCGTGCTTCTGGCCATCGCCTGCTACGCCATGACCCTCGCCCCCATCACCTGGGTGCTGCTGTCGGAAATCTTTCCCAACCGGATTCGCGGCGCGGCCATGAGTTTGTGTGTTTCCTTCCTCTGGATCGCCTGTTTCGCCCTGACGGTCACCTTCAAGCCGATCAACGTCGCCTTGGGCGCCTCCGGCACTTTCTGGCTTTACGGGGGCATCTGCCTGGTCGGGTTCCTCGTCATGTTCCGCCAGGTGCCGGAAACCAAGGGCAAATCGCTCGAAGACATCGAACGGGAGCTGGTGGATTGACGTCCCGCAGGCAAATGTTCTTTCTTCCTCCCGTGCCGCATTTTCTCCGCTTTATGTTTCTCATCCCCACCCCGTTCCGCCCGGATCTTCGCGCGGGCAATCCCGGTTTCTGTCGTGCGCCGGCGCGGCCGCGCTTTTTGCGGGAACGCCTGCTTGCCTCCCGCCGTTCCGCCGGCTTTGGGGGAGGCCGGTTTCTCCGCTCGCTCGGGGCCGTTGTTCAGGGCGTCCTGCTTTTCTCCGCGGGGCTTTTCACGCGGGCCGGTGATTCCGCCCCGCCTCCGTCTTTGACCGCGCATTTCTGCGTGACCGGAGACAGCCGGGGCGACGGAAAGAAAAGCCGGATCAACGGCCCGGTGGCGCAGAAACTGGTGGCCGCCTTGAAAGCGGAAAAGCCGGACTTCGTGGTGGTCAACGGGGACCTGGTTTCCGGTCGCAGCGGCCGCCTCGAAGAGCAGTTGCGGGCCTGGCGGGAGCTGTTCATGGCCCCCCTGCTGGAGGCGGGCATTCCGGTTTATGCCTGCCGGGGCAATCACGACCAGTCCTTCGGCGACGACAAACCACCGCGCCACGAAACCTCGCTGGACGTGTGGAACCGCGTCTTTTCCGGTCGCTTCGCCTTTCCGCCCAATGGTCCTTCCAAGGAGAAAAACGTCACCTACTTCGTGCGGCGGGGTCCGGTGCTGCTCCTGGTGATGGACAATTACGCGAAATCTCAGTCCCACCGCGTCAACACGAGCTGGATGGAGGCGGTCCTGAAGTACCACCACGGCGAGAAACCGTTGCATGTCTTCGCGGCCGCCCACGAGCCGGCCTTCTCGGTGGGACACAAGGACTGCCTGGCCTCCCACAAGCGGAGGCGGGACAAGTTCCTCCGGCTCTTCCTCACCGCGGGGGGCAGGTGTTATCTCTGCGGCCACGATCACTTCTACGACCACGCGAAAGTCGTCCTGCCGGAGGGGGAGTTTCACCAGTTCATCTGCGGCACGGCGGGCGCGCCGCTCCGGGATTGGAAGGGGAAATACCGTGAGTCGCGGGTGCGCGGAGTGAAGCACGAAAAATGCTTCGGCTACCTGGACGTCCACGTTCGGGGCCCGCGGGCCACGCTTGCCTTCAAGGGCTGGAATGATCAGGGCCGGCTGACGACCCGGGACGAGTTTTCCTACACCCTGAAAACTCCCTGACCCGCCCGCCGGGACCGCCACCGCGACCCGGCGCAAAGGCGGGGAGCAGGGGAATCCGAATCCCGGAAAAAAACTTCGGGGTCGCGGCGCTTGTTCCCGGGTTTGGGGGGGGATTCGTCTCCCGCCCGGCCCTCAGAGCTTGCCTTGGCCGGGCGCGCGCGGCACCGTGGCGGCGTGGAATCGCAGTTGTCGCAATTCGTGCCCGTGCTTCTGCTGGGCCTGCTGGCGGTGCTCATCACCAGCGGGATGCTGGGGTTGTCGGTGCTGCTCGGGCGCAAGGGGCGGCGCGCGCGGATGAAGGACGTGCCCTACGAATGCGGCATGATTCCCATCGGCCAGAGCGGCCGGCGGCTCTCGGTGAAGTTCTACCTCGTGGCGATGCTGTTCATCCTGTTCGACATCGAAGTGGTTTTTCTCTACCCGTGGGCGGTGGTTTACCGCGATTTTCTGGCCGATCCCGAAATGAAAAACGCCATCCTGATGGCCATGCTCTCCTTTCTCGGCATCCTCTTCGCCGGTTATCTCTATGCCCTGAAAAAACGGGCGTTCGACTGGAAGGAGTAGCGAAGGGAGGCTCCCCATCCGAAATTCGCGAAAAAGATTCCATCGTCGCCGCCGTGAGGAGCGGCTTCCTTTCGCGCGCGCGCGAAGCTCGGGGTTTCCTTTCCGTTTTCGTGATTCGACAACCGGATCCGCTTATGTCCCCAAACATCCTTGATACCATCGTTGCCCGGAAGCGGCGGGAAGTGGCGCGGCTGCCGGAGCGGGAAGTCTCGGTGCCGGACCTGCGGACCGCCCGGGCGGCGCAACCCGGAGGGGCGCGGGATTTCTTCCGCGCGTTGCGCCGACCGGCGGCGGGCGACGTGGCGCTGATTGCCGAGGTGAAGAAGGCCTCGCCCTCGGCGGGCGTCATTCGCCCGGATTTCGAGCCGGTCCGCATTGCCCGCGAATACGCCGCCGCCGGCGCTTCCTGCCTGTCGGTGTTGACCGATGAAACCTTCTTCCAAGGTTCGCTCGACCATCTGCGGCGCATCCGCGCGGCGGTCGCGCTGCCCTTGCTGCGCAAGGATTTCATCATTGATGCCCGGCAAATCCTCGAAGCCGCCAGGGCGGGCGCGGACGCCATCCTGTTGATCGTGGCCATTTTGGACGACGAGCGGCTTCGGCGCTTTCACGCCCTGGCCGCCGGAGCGGGCCTGACCGCATTGGTGGAGGTGCACGATGAAGCGGAGCTGGAGCGGGCCCTGGCGGCGGGCGCGCGTTTGCTCGGGGTGAACAACCGCAATCTCAAAACCTTCGAAGTGGATTTGGGGACCACCGAACGGCTGGCCGCCCGGCTGCTCCCGTCGCTCCAATCCGGCGAACGCCTGCTGGTCGCCGAGAGCGGCATTCATTCCCGGGCGGACGTGGAGCGGTTGCGCGCCGCCGGAGCCGGGGCCGTCCTCGTGGGTGAATCCCTCATGCGCCGGCCCGATCCCGGCGCCAAGGCCCGCGAGCTGCTGGGAATCTGAACGCCCCGCGGCGCGCCGCGCCGTGAACCGGCGGGTTGTCCGCCGGCGTCGCGAAAGGCGCGCGGGGTCTGTCGGATTTCGAGACTCGGATTTTCGGATTCTCCCCCTCCGCCCCGCGCGCTTCCCGGACTTCGGGTTTTCGCGCCGCGGGCCGGGCAGATCACCACGCATCCGTTCCGTCTCACTTCGTGCGTCGAATTGTCTCCGGTGAGGGGATTGCTCCGGCGCGGCGGCATGGGCATCTCTGCTTGACGAAGGCCGGCGAACGAGGACGCGACAAAAGCAAAACCCCTGCCCGGCTTGGGACCGGGCAGGGGCCCTTCGAAAACGGGGGTGGGAGTTCGCCACGCTCTCTTTCCCGGGCTGGCATTGGGCGCCTTCGCAGGCTGCCAGCTTCCCGACGCCATTCTCCGCGGCAACACGGAGTTTCCGGCCTCGTGGCAGGGCCGCCCATCGCCTTGCGACGGATGGGATGTCGAGTGAGGCTTCTGAGCCCTTGAACGGGTGGTTGCGCCACCGATTCGCGGACCCCGCCGGGAGACGCCTGTGAGGAGGTGTCCGTCTCCCCGCGCGTTTCATCCGGGACGGCCCCCGTCGGAACACGGGGCGTTGGCCCGGACCACGGGTCTCGCCTCTTGACTCTCAGGCTGCCTTTCGCTCACAGACCGGCGACACGGTTTGCCGCCCCGCCGGCAAAGGGGAGGATGCGGAACCTTGCCCGGGTTCCGGGGCTTCCCCTCCGTTGCGGAGCCTGCCTTGGGACGCCTTCCGGCGTTTTTCGCGGGCGGTGTCTGATGAGTTGTTCCGCCTGGGGCTTCCGCAACGCGCTGGCTCACGGTAGCAGCCGGGCGCCTCGTGGGCGACCGTGACACCGCCGGACCGAACACCGGCCCCGGCGGCTGACTCGGCTCGAAGCGGTTGCCTTCCCGCTCCTCGCCGCGCGGTTCCGGTTTCGCGACGCGGACGACGCGCGAACATCGTCCGGGGAACCGGTGAATCCTGCCTGCGGGGAACCGGCGTTGCCGCCCGTCCGTCGCAGGGGCCGGATCCGCCAGCGTGATCCGACCTTTCCCCAGTTGCCTGGGATCATCTCCAAGCCCCTCGCGGGGCTCTTCCGTTCTTTCAATGAACTGGGGACAGTTTACTCCTCCCCCGTTTCCGGTCAAGCAATTTTTTTCGTAAATTATTGCCGGACAACAGGTTGTGACTAAGTTGTGAACAACTCGCCCAGCTTCCTTGAACCCAGTCCTCTATGAACTTTCCGGGAAGTCGGCGGGAAAACGGTCCCGCGGGGGGAGCCGAAAAAAAATCTGCTTTCCGGTGACGCCCAAACATCTCACGGCAGCGGTCATGGGGAAGCGCATGCGCCCCGCGTGTGCCGAGGGGCGTGCGCTTCCCGGGGCACGCGACCGATTTCCGCGGTCGTGACGAGCCCGGTTTCAGGACGGGGACAGAGGGGGCGTCAGATGCCCATGCGCGCCAGTTCGCGGTCCAGCGCCTGTTGGAAATCCTGCATGTCGGCGCGGGAAGGACGGTAGCCGTGCTGGGCGGGCATCAGGCCGAGACGGCCCAGATCGTCCACGTACCAGGCGCCGGTCTGGCCGTCGCTGAAGGTGACCTGGCCGCTGACCAATGCGCCGGGGCGGGCCACTTGATCCACCGTGACGGAGACCCTGCCGCCCGCGGGCGCGGGTTCCGGCGCGGGGGCGCCTTCCGGAGCGGGCGGGACGGGGGAGGCGGGGGAGGCGGGTTGCGGCGCTTCGGAGGCCGGCGCGGGCGCCGGTTTCAGGGTTTTCTCGGTCGCGGGCTCGGGATCCTTGGGGAGGACCGCCAGCTCGCTCACCAGCAGTTTGACATCGAAGTAGGTCAGGCGGAGGCCGAACTCCCGCTCCAACCGGGTTTGGATTTCGGCCAGCGACAAACCCTCGTTCAACCACGCGGCCACCTGCTGTTTTTGTGCGTCATCAAGCTGCATACGACGTCCGTCACTTTAGCCGTCCCCGTCTTCCGCGTCGAGCCGTCCGTGTCGGGGGGAGGTTGCGCGGGTTTCAATCCGGCCACAGGGCCAGCACCATTCCGCCCGCGGCGAGCGCCAGCAACCAGTAGGGCAGGGTGCGGCGAAGCAGTTGGCGGCCGCCCAACACGGCCACCACGCCGGCCTTGAACAGCATGTTGGCCAGCGCGGCCACGAGGATCAACCGCCACGCCAGGGCCGCCGCCAGCCCGCCGTCCCGGGTCATTTCCGCGGTGGAGAGGGTGATGGCGTCCATGTCGGTCAGGCCGGAGAGGGCCGCCACGGCGTAAAGACCGTGGTCGCCCAGATGCTCCCGCGCCGCCGCCACCGCCAGCAGGATGACGGCGAACAGGCCCGCGAAGAGCAGGGCCGATTTGAGTTCGGAGGGGTTTTCCGGCGGGGGCAATGACGCCCGGGCCGGCCGGCTGAACCAGGCGTATCCGCCGCAGACCAGGGCGAGCATGCCCGCCAGCGCGGTCAGCGGCGGCCCGGCCGCCCGGAAGACCGGCGGCGCAATCACCGCCAGCACCACCAGCACCCGCCCGAAGACCACCGTCGAGGCGATGGCGATCACCAGGGCCGCCGCGCCGGCCTGGGCGGGTTCGGCGCGCGCCCGGCGGGCGAATCCCACCGTGGTGGCCGTGCTCGACACCACCCCGCCCAGCAATCCGCCCAGCAGCACGCCGGCGGTCTCGCCGAAGAATTTGTAGGCCACGTAGCCCGCCAGGCTCAGCCCCACGATCAGCACCACCAGGAGCCAGATGGTGAAGGGGTTGAGAACGCCGTAGGGGCCGTATGCTTGATCGGGCAGCACCGGCAGGATGACGAGGGTGATCAGCACGAACTGCATGATCGCCCGGAAATCAGTGTCGCCGATCCGCCCCACGAAGCGGCGCATCTCCGGCTTCAAATAGAGCAGCACCGCCACGCCGCCCCCCACCGTCACCGCCACGCCGGTCCATTGCGCCGCGAGGCACGCCCCGGCCAGGTACAGGGTGAGGGCCGCCGTTTCGGTGGTGAGGCCGGGCGAGGGCTCGCCCTCCCGGAGGCGGGTCCAATGGCCCACCACCAGCAACGCCGCCAGTGCCAGCAGCCCGGCGCCGGTCAACCACGGCTGGTCCGCCGCCAGCAGGCCGGTCAGGAAACCGGCCACCGTGAGGAGGGGAAAGGTCCGGATGCCCGCCAGCGCGGAATCGCCGCGCTCCCGCTGCATGCCCACCAGCAGCCCCAGCCCGAGGGCGATGCCCAGTTGGCGGGCGACCAGCAGCGGTTCGAGCGACGGATTCATCATGAGCCCGCGTCCGTCATACCCGGAAAGGGGCCGGCGGACAATCCCGCTTCCGCCCCGCCGGCGGCCTGCTTTTTTCCGTTCAAGGTTGCGGCGCGGCGGGCGGCGCGGTGGTGGCGGCCCGGGCGGCGGCCTTTTTCTTCGCCTGGCGGGCGACGGATTTCGCGGCGCCGTGATCCGGCAGGCGGATGGAGAAAAGGATCACGCCCTCGCCTTCGCCGGTGAAGGGATTGACGCGCAGGTTGCGGGTTCCGTCCCCCAATGCCCCGGGGGCAAGGGGATTGAACAGCTCCCACGGATGATCGAGCAGGAGCGCCTCGCCGATCACGCCGCCGTACCGGCTGCGATCGAGCCGGTATTGCAGCGCGGCGGAGGGGGGAATCAAGCGGTCCGCGCGTCCGGGCAGGGAGGGGGCGCGTTCGATGGGGATGCCCTCCAGCATCTTCAAGGGCGCGGGACCGCCCATTTCACCCACCACCACCGAGCCGGCGGGCGGGCGGGCGGGGGGCGTCTTTCGGGCGGACGGCGGCGGAGATTTCAGTTTCGCGGGCGCTCCCGGGGCGGGCGGCTTCCGGGGCGCCGGAGAATGAGGGTCCTGGGCCTGGCTCAGCAGCGCGGCCGCAAGCAGCCCCAGCATCCCGTATCGCAAACAGGTTTTCATCAGCGTCTCCCACGTTTGAGGTGGCCGACCACGATCCCGCGAAGGTCCGGCATTGCCGGGACGCTGTCAACTTCCGGCGCGCCGGCGGTTTTCCCGCGGCCCGGCAACTTTGCGTGGAAAAAAAGCGACGGGCCGCCTAGCTTCGGGGAGTGCGGATTGTGTTCATCGGCGACATCGTGGGCCGGCCCGGGCGGCGGGCGGTGAAGGTCCTGCTGCCCCGGCTGCGGCGGGAATGGCAGGCCGACCTCGTCATCGCCAACGGGGAAAACATGGCGGGCGGAAACGGCATCACCGAGAAGACCGCCGCCGAGGTGTTCGCCGCCGGGGTGGACGTGATGACTTCGGGCGACCACGTGTGGGACCAGAAGGAGGTGCTCCCGCTCTTCGATCGCGAGAGCCGGCTGCTGCGGCCCCTCAATTATCCCCCCGGCGCGCCCGGCCAGGGGTGCGTGGTGGTGCCGGTGCCCGGCCAGCCCGACACGGCGGTGATCAACGTCCAGGGCCGGGTGTTCATGGGCGAGCTGGAAAATCCCTTTGCGGCCCTCGAACAGGCGGTCCAGCAGATGCGCCCCCTGGCGCGGGTGATTTTCGTGGACGTGCACGCGGAGGCCACGTCGGAAAAGATCGCCCTGGCGCGGATGGTGGACGGCGAGGTGAGCGCCGTGATCGGCACCCACACCCACGTGCAAACCGCCGACGAACGCATCCTGCCCGGCGGCACGGCCTACCTGACCGACGCCGGCTTCACCGGGCCGCACGAAAGCGTGCTGGGCCGCAAGATCGAGCCGGTGCTGCGCCGGTTCCGCACCAACCTGCCCCAGCGGTTCGAGGTGGCCAGCGACCGGGTCCTGCTGCAGGGCGCGGTGATTGACGTCAACGGCGCCACCGGCCGCGCGACCGCCATCCGGCGCTTTTCCGAATCGCTCGACGCCGCCCTTGACGAAACCGACGCCTCATGACCCGCCGCATGAAATCGCAATGGGACTTCGGCGAGCTGTTTCCCGCCGAGGAACTCCGCTCCGTCCTCACCGTCAGCCAGGTCACCGCCCGCATCCGCCGGCTGATCGAGGATCAGGTGGGCACGGTGTGGGTGTCGGGCGAGGTGTCCAACCTCCGGATTCAGCCCTCGGGACACTGCTACTTCACCCTGAAAGACGCGGGCGCCCAGCTCAACTGCGTCCTGTTTCGCGGCCAGGCGCGCGGTCAGCGGGAGCTGTTGGAAGACGGCCGCAGCGTGCTGCTTCACGGCGATCTGACGGTGTACGAGCCGCGCGGGCAGTATCAGCTCCGGGTGACGGAAATCGAGCTGCGGGGCGCGGGCGCGTTGCAGGCGGCTTTCGAGCGGTTGAAGGCCCGCCTGCAGGCGGAGGGGTTGTTTGACGCCGGGCGCAAGCGGCCCCTGCCCCGCTGGCCCCGGCGGCTGGGGGTGGTGACGTCCCCCTCGGCGGCCGCCTTTCGCGACGTGCGCCAGGTGCTGAGCCGCCGGTTCCCCGCGCTGGAACTCATTCTGGCCCCGGTGCGCGTGCAGGGCGACGAGGCGGCGGCGGAAATCGCCCGGGCCATCGCGGACTTGAACGCCTGGTCGGCCGCGCAACCGCCGGGCGCGGGGCTCGACCTGCTGCTCCTCACCCGGGGCGGCGGCAGTCTCGAGGATTTGTGGCCGTTCAACGAGGAAATCGTGGCCCGGGCCATTCACGCCTCGGAGCTGCCGGTGGTCTCGGCGGTGGGGCATGAGATTGACTTCACCATCAGCGATTTCGTGGCGGACGTGCGGGCCGCCACCCCCAGCGCCGGCGCGGAAATCATCACCGAACACCTCTTCGCCGCCCGCCGTTGGATCGAGGAAACCGCCCCCCGGCTGGCGACGCTGGCCCGACGCGGCTGGACGCGGCGACGGCGGGAGTGGGAGCAGCTTGCCGCCCGCTTGGAGCGCGCCCACCCGCGCCGTTTCCTCCAAGTGCAGGCGCAGCGGCTGGACGAATTACAGCTCGCCCTCCAACGGGCCGCCCGGAACCGCTGGCGCGCCTTTCGCGCGGAGGCGGAAACGGTCTTCGCCGCCTGGGCGCGGGTCCATCCGGAACGCTGGCTGGCGCGGCACCGGGAGCGAATCACGGACCTGCGGCAGCGGCTTGACGGGCGGATTCAGGCCCGATTGCGGCTGGCGCGGTCGCATTTGACCGGAGTGACCGACCGGCTCCGGTTGCTTTCCCCGGAAAACACCCTCGGCCGCGGTTACTCGATCACCCGCGACGCCGCCACCGGAGAAGTCATCCGTTCACCCTCGCAAACCCATCCGGGCCAACGGCTTGAGACGCGCGTCCGGGGCGGGAGTTTTTCCAGCGCCGTCACGCCGGAAGCGGAAAAAGGGGACTGAGCGGCGCGCCCGCGCCCGCGCGCCGCCGGGGGCAACCCCACAGACATTAATGCTGTGATTTTCTTCTTCTTCTTCTTGCCATCCCTGTTTGGATTCGGCAACATGACCGAATCCTGAGGCACTTGCAGGAAGAAAAAAACTTATGAGCAAAGAAGCAAAACTTTTGATTGAGGGGCAGGAATACTCCCTGCCCATCGTGGAAGGCACCGAGGGCGAGCGCGGCCTGTCCATCACCAAACTGCGGAGTTCGAGCGGCTGCATCACCCTGGACAGCGGCTACGGCAACACCGGCTCCTGCATCAGCAAAATCACCTTCATCAACGGCGAAAAGGGGATTTTGCGCTACCGGGGCTACCCCATCGAACAGCTGGCCGAAAAATCCTCGTTCGTTGAGACCGCCTACCTGCTCATCAACGGCGAACTGCCCAACCGCCAGCAGCTCGAGGAGTTCTCCCGCGGCCTGACCGAAAACGCCTACCTCCATGAGGACATGCGTTACCACTTCGAGAGCTTCCCGATGATCGCCCATCCGATGGCCATCCTCTCCTCGATGATCAACGCCAGCAGTTGCTTCTATCCGGGGCTGATGGGGCCGGTCAATCCGGAGCGGTTCTGGGTGCACGCCACCCGGCTGATCTCGCAGGTCCGCACCATCGCGGCCTACGCCTATCGCAAATCCAAGGGGTATCCGATGATCTACCCCAAGAAGTCGCTGAACTACACGGCCAACTTCCTCCACATGCTCTTCTCGCAGCCCTACGAAGACTTCGAGATCTCCGAGGAAGTGGTGAAGGCGCTGGACCTCATTTTCCTGCTGCACGCCGATCACGAGCAAAACTGCTCCACCGCCACGGTGCGCATGGTGGCTTCCAGCAAGGCCAACCTCTTCGCCTCCTGCGCCGCCGGCGTCTGCGCCTTGTGGGGTCCGCTGCATGGCGGCGCCAACCAGGCCGTCATCGAGATGCTCCAGAAGATTCACGACTCGGGCGACGACGGCTCGAAGTTCATCGAAGCCGCCAAGGACAAGAACAGCGGCGCGCGCCTCATGGGCTTCGGTCACCGGGTGTACAAGAACTACGACCCGCGGGCCAAGATCATCAAGGGCGCCAGCGACGCCATCTTCCGGAAACTGAACATCAACGACCCGTTGCTGGACATCGCCAAGCACCTCGAAGAAAAGGCGCTGAGCGATCCCTACTTCATCGAGCGCAAGCTCTACCCGAACGTGGACTTCTACAGCGGCATCATCATGCGGGCCATCGGCATCCCGGTGAACATGTTCACCGTCATCTTCGCCATCGGCCGCATGCCGGGCTGGATCGCCAACTTCAAGGAGATCATGGACGACCCGAACGGCCGCATCTACCGGCCGCGCCAGATCTACGCCGGCCCCACCCAGCGCGACTACGTCCCCGTGGACCAGCGTTGACGCGAAGCGTCCCTTTGTCCCTTCCCGGCACGGCGGGCCCCGGCCCGCCGTTTTTTTTTCGCCCCCCCCGGCGGACGGGCCTCCCGCCGCCGCTCCGAAGGACGCCCGTTCAGCCGGGCAGGTCCTTGCCGGTGCCGGTGACGGTGAGTTTGCCGTGCTTGACCCCCTTGGCGGCGATGAGTTCGTCCGCGATGCGCTTGATGGCGGCCGCCCGGCCCCGCACGGCCAGCACTTCCATGCAGTGATCGTGGTCCAGATGCACGTGCAGCGTGGCCACGATGACGTCATGATGCGCGTGCTGGATGTCGGTCAACGTGGTCTGCACGTTCGGTTTGTGATGGTCATAAACCAGCGTGATGGCGCCGGCGATTTCCTGGCGGCCGACCTTTTGCCGGTGTTCCACGAGGTGCGCGCGAATCATGTCCGCCACCGCCTGGGAGCGGTTGGCGTAGCCTTTTTCGCGGGCCATGCGATCCAGTTGGCGGGCCAGCTCGAGCGGCAGGGAAATGCTGAACCGCGTGACCCGTTCTCCACGTTTGGCTTTCACGGGCGCAGCTTAGGCCAATTTTTTCCGCGCCTCAACCGGCGACCGCGGCGAGAGGGCTACGGGCGGGGCTGTTTCCACAGGCGGGCGCTGAACTCGCCGCCGTATTGGTCGCGCAGGGCGTTGGTGCGCCGGCGCAACTGGCGCACCACCTCCTGATGCACCGGGCTGTTGATCAGGTTGACCGTCTCCAGCGGATCGGTTTCCAGATCGTACAGCTCCTCCACCACCGGGTTGGCCTCGAAGTAACGGAGGTATTTGTAGCGCGTGGTGCGCAGGCCTTCGTACTTGCGGATGGTGGGCTCCATCATGAGGTGTTCGAGCCAGACGTCCTGCCGCCAGTCGGGGGGCGTTTTCCCGCGCGCCACCGGCAGAAGGCTCCGGCCCTGCATGGCGGCCGGAACCGGCAGGCCGGCCAGATCGAGGATCGTGGGGGGGATGTCGCAGTTCAGGACGAAGGCTTTCGGGCGCAGGCCGGGGCGGGCGTAGCGGCCGGTGGGATCGTACATCAGGAGCGGAATCCGGATGCTGGGTTCGTAGCCCAGCCACTTGCCCGCGTAACCGCGTTCGCCCAGGAAATAACCGTTGTCCCCGATCATCAGAATCACCGTGTTGCGCGCCAGACCCAGTCCGTGCAGGCGGGCGCGAATCCGCCCGATCACCCGGTCCACCCCGCTGATCAGGCGCCAATAGCCCTTCGTCATGGCCTGCCGTTTGGACTCGAAGTTGAACCGCCACTGCCAGCGGTGGCGGTTCATGGTGCCGTCGCGCAGGTACTCCGGCAGGTGCTGGTAGAATTCCGGGCTGCTCAACGGCGGGCGCGGCGGTTTGACGTGGAGGTACAAATCGTCCTCCGGATGCGCCCAGATGTATTGCTGAGGATTGGCGTCCTCGGCGTGGGGGGCGTTAAACCCGACGGTCAGGCAGAACGGCCGCGGCAGATGATGCGCCACGTGATCCTCGAGGAAGGCCACCGCGAGATCGCCCTCGATGTCGGTCAGGTGACGCAACGAACCGTCCGGCTGCTTTTTCCAATACGGATGCCTTCGTTCCGCGAAATAATCGTACATCCGTCCGCGCGCCCCCCGGGGCAGGGTCACGCCGAACTTGCCCACGTAGGCCGTCCGGTACCCCGCCGCCCGGAGGCGTTTGGGAAAGCTGAGATCCACGAAGCGTTGCGCCAGGGGGGGCGTGCGAAAGGTGTAGCGATGGGTCCGCTCCACCACGCCGCACAACATGCTGGCCCGGCTGGCGGCGCAGATCGAGGTGGTGACGAAGGCGTATTCGAACCGCACCCCCTCCGCCGCCAGCCGGTCCATCTCCGGCGTGTGGAGGAGCGGATTCAGGTTGCCCATCTGGTCGTAACGCTGGTCGTCGGTGATCAGCAGCAGAATGTTCGGACGGGGGGACGGCGGATCGGCCGCCAGCGCGACGCCCGCCCACAATCCGCCCAGGAGGATTCCGACAAACGGCCCGTGATGCTTCATGGCGTTCAGCCTAGCGCCGCGCCGCGCCAGGGGGCCAGCCCAATTGCCGACGGCCGCCCGCGAAGGGGGGCGGTTTTCCGGCGGCGGGGGGGCGAAAAAAATTCCCGCAAAATGTCCCTTGCGCGCCGGGCCAAACCGTGGCTAGATTTCGCCTCGCTTCGGGCGCGCCGGTAGCTCAATTGGATAGAGCATCTGACTACGGATCAGAAGGTTCGGGGTTCGACTCCCTGCCGGCGTGCCATTTTTCTTGGGCCCGTTTCCTTCCGGGTTTTCCCCCGCTTCCGCCCGAGGGGCGCCGGTTTTGATCCGGCGGGCGGTCATCGGGGAGGGGGGAACGAAGGCGGAAGGTTTCACGCCAGGGCCACCGCCTCGATTTCCACGCGCGCGCCCTTGGGCAGCGCCGCCACTTCCACCGTCGCCCGGGCGGGCGGTTCCTGGGAAAAGCAGCGGCCGTACACCTCGTTCATCGCGGCGAAATCGCCCAGATCCCGCAGGTACACCGTGGTTTTCACCACCCGGTCCAGGCCGCTTCCCGCCGCCTCCAGCACGGCGCGCAGGTTGTCGAGGACGCGTTGCGTTTGCGTGACGATGTCTTCTCCCGCCAGTGCTCCGGTGGCCGGGTCCAGGGGGATCTGTCCGGAGCAAAACAGCAGTCCGCCCGCTTTCACCGCCTGGCTGTAGGGCCCGACGGCGGCGGGCGCGTGGGGGGTGGCGATCAGTTTCTTCATGGTTGGGTTGCTTCGTGCCAGGCCGCTGGGATGGCTTCCAACACGGTTTCGTCCCCGGGCTCGGACGGATCGTCAAAATCGTCCAGCGCCCGCGTCATTTGCTGAAGCCGCGACAAGCTGAGCGTCAACGGATCCAGCCCGGGGTGTTCCTCCGCCAACGCCCACGCGATTTCGTCCGTGTCCTGCCACGTCAGTTTCATCACCTCCTCCCTTACGCTCCGCTCCCCGCGCGGTCAAGCGTCACGGGCGGAGGCTGGCCGCCGGGCCGGGGGGGGCGGAACTCATCCGGGCCTTCACGGGGCGAGCCGGTCGTCCCGCCCGGCGGGTTCACGAAGAAAAGGGGGGACCGGCGGCGCTTCGTTGATCAGCGGCGCCGGTCGGCGCGGCGTTTCATTTCAAGCCGGCAGCAGGGGCAGGGAGAGGCGGAAGCAGGTGTAGCCGGGGCGGCTTTCCTTGAGTTCGAGCACGCCGCCGTGGGCGCGGACGATTTCGTGGGCCAGGCTGAGCCCGAGCCCCACGCCGTCCACGCGGCGGCTCCGGGCGGCGTCCACCCGGTAGAAGCGGTCGAAGAGCCGGGGTTGATCCGCTTCGGGGATGCCCGGGCCTTCGTTCCACACCTCCAGCTCGGCCCGGCCGTCGCGGGCGGTCAGGGTCATCCCCAAACGCCCGCCCGGCTCGTTGTAACGGATGGCGTTGTGGAGGAGGTTGAACACCGCCTGCCGCAACAGGCCCCAGTCGGCCGGGACGCGGATTCCCGGCGTGATTTGGCGTTCGCAGCGCAGCCCTTCTTCGTGGGCCATCGTTTCGACGTCTTCGCTCAGATTGACCAGCTCGTCGCTGAGACAGACCGGCTGCAACTGGACCGGCAGCCGCCCGGCGTCGGCGCGGGCCAGCAACAGCAACCCGCGGGTGATGCTCTTGAGCCGCTGGGTTTCCTCCAGCAGGTTGGCGAACACCTGCTGTTCGCGGGAACCGGGCGCCGCCGCTTGGAGCGCGTTTTCCAGCTCGCCCTGCATGATGGCCAGCGGAGTCTTCAATTCGTGCGAGGCGTCGGCGCTGAAACGGATGGTCTGGCGAAAGCTCTTTTCCAGGCGGTCCATCATGCCGTTGAAGACGCGGATCAAGTGGGCGATCTCGGGATCCTCCCGCGACGGCGGGATGCGCTGGTCCAGGCCGCGGGCGGTGACCCGCTCGACGGTTTCGGTGATCGAGCGCAGGGGGCGCATGGCCCGGCCGGCGATCCACCAGCCGCCGCCCGCCACCAGCAGCAGGGCCAGGGGCAGGACCAGCAGAAAGATGTTGCGCAACTGGTCCAGCTCGGCCCGCGCCTCGGCGAAGTTGATGCCCAGCACCAGCCGCTCGTCCGCGTTGCCGAAAATGCCCAGCCGCCAGGTGGAATGCGGCAGGCGGACGGTCTGGAAGCGGGGGATCAGGGACGGCTCCAAAAGCTGAGGCGCATTGCCGCGCGGCCACCCGCCGGCCGGACCGCCGGGACCGTAACGCCCCCGCGGCACGGCGCCCGCGGCCCAGGGCGGTCCGCGCGGGGGCGCGGCTTGCGGGTCGGCGGATTCCGTCGGAGCCGGAGCGCCGGGGGGCGGGTCGGCCCGGGGATTGTCGGCGAGGGTCAAATCGAGCGTGGCGGGATCCAGTTCCGCGGGCCAATGGGGCGAGCGGTAGCGGACCCGGCCGTCGCGCCCCGTCACCATCAGGATGAGCTGCTCCTTGCGATCCGAGCCGAAGACCAGCTCGATCATCCGGCTGAGCTGTTCGTAGCTGGCCCGACCATTCATCCACCCGGGATGCCGGTAGGCCAGGGCGCGCAATTCCCGGTCCAAACCGGCCCGCCGTTCGCGATACATCATGTACCACGCGGTGGTCCCGAAGACCGCCAGCACCACCCCGGAAATGAGCGCCGAAAGCAGGGCCAGCCGCAGCCTGAACGGGAGGGATTTCATGGGATCACTCCCGCGCCTTCATCCGGTAGCCCACGCCGCGGATGGTCTCGATGAGTTTCACCGGGCCGGTGTCACCGATCTTTTTCCGCAACCGCTGGATGTACACGTCCACCAGATTGCTGCCGGGATCGAAATCGTAATTCCACACCTGCTCGCTGATCTGGACCCGCGTGAACACGCGGCCCGGCGAACGCATCAGGCGCTCCAGCAGGGCGAATTCGCGCGCCGTCAGCTCGATCTTCCGGTCGCCGCGCTTCACCTCGTGGGTGATCAGGTCGAGGGTCAGATCCTCGACCTGAAGCAGGCTTTGCGGCGTGCCGGAGGCGCGGCGCGCCACGGCCTGGATCCGGGCGATCAACTCCTCGATGTAGAACGGCTTGGTGAGATAATCGTCCGCGCCGAGGTTCAATCCTTCGAGGCGCTCGTTCAACTCGCTGCGGGCGCTGAGCAGGATCACCGGCACCGACATCCGGCGCTCGCGCAGGTTGCGCAGGATGCTCAAACCGTCCCGTCCCGGCAGCATGATGTCCAGGACCAGCACGTCGTAGGGCCGCGTGGTGGCGAGGGTGTAGCCTTCGTCGCCGTGGTGGGTCACCTCCACCATGAACCCCTGCGCCTCCAATCCCTTTCGGATGAAGGAGGCGATCTTTTTTTCGTCTTCGACGACCAGGACCTTCATGGGGTCACGCAAATATGAGCCGGCAGACTAAGGCGCGCCTCCCCGCTTGCCCAGTGGGAAAAGCGTTGGGGAGGCGCGCGCGCCGGGAAGCAGGCAGCCGTTTACCAGCCGCCCCGCCCCCCGCGATGGCCACGCCGGCCGTATCCCCGGCCGTTTTGCGGCGAGTTCCCCGAAACCATGGCAGTAGGGGTTTCCAGGGAACGGTTGAACGCGGCCAAATGAGACCGTGACGCCTGCTGCAAGTTGCCCGCGACCCGGCGCAAGGTCGGATTGGAGGTCGAGTCCAGCAGTTTCTGGAGGTCGGCGATGTCGGTTTCCTCCACCAACACGCCCACTTTCAGCGCCGCTTCCAAGGAGGGTTTTCCCTGCGCGACCAACTGGTCGTACAGTTTTTGCAGCTCCGGAATGGTGAACCGACCGACTTCCGCCGGCGCGGCGTCCGGGAGCTGATACGCGGCGATCACGCGGTCGAGGGCGTCCATGTGCCGTTGCTCGGCGCCGCTGATGTTTTGAAACGTGGGATGCGACCACGCGGCGCCCAGGGTCAAATAAACATCACGGGCCAGTTTTTCCTCCTGCTTCATGAACAGGACCTGGGTCGCCTCGGCTTCCGTCAGGGTTCCGCCGGGCGTGATGGCCATGCCGCGGGCGTTTCCGGCGCCCGCCGGAGGGCCTCCGCCCCACCCCGGGTTCATGCCGCGGCCCGCGCGCGAATTGGCGCCCTGCCCCTGGGCACAACCCCGGCCCCGGCCCCGGCCCCGCCCCGGGCACCGGCCCTGCAGCGCGCCCCGGCCGCATCCTCCGTTCAGGGCGCGGCAGCCCCCGTTTCCCGTTCCCGGCGCGACGCCGCCCGGCTGGGCGGAAGGCCCCGGAGGGGGCGGCGGAACCGTCGGCGCGGACGGGGAGCGGGTTTGCGCGAGCAGCGCGGCGGCGGAGCCTCCCAGGATCAGGGCGGCCAACAGGGAATTCCGGTTCAAATTTTTCATCGTTTTGTCCTCTGCGGTTATTCGGTTGCGACTTCCGGAAGCAGGGGCGCTGTCGCTGCCCGCTTCCTTGACAACAGACCCCCTCAACGTGAACGACAACCGCCGGAACAAATTACAAAATGTTCATGTTCGCCCCGCGTGATTTCACCCCGACGGACGCGAAGGTGGCGAAGCGCGGAGAAAATCCCTCCGGGGACGCCGGGGGGGGCGAAACGCGAAACTCCCGCTTCGGCGGGCGTCGTCGAAGCGGGAGTCGCGTCACGCCGCCCCCGCTCAGGGGGCGTTCCGTCGCGGCCGAACCCGGGAATCCGGGAACGCCGCCGGTTCGACCGGATCAGGGCAGAAGCGTCCGGGCGTCGCCGGGAAGCAGCACCCGGTAGAAGCGGCTGGTTTCGCCCGGAGTGACCGGGATCTCGACGGTGGCCGGGGTGTGGCCGGGCGGAATCTGGAGGTCCCGCACCGTTTCCCACGCGCCCGCGCCGAACTGTTTCCGGCTTTGCAGCCGGACCTTCGCGCCCGCCGGGCCGCTGATTTTCAGGATCAGCTTGGGCGGTTTGCCGGGGTGGAAGGCAATGTGCTCGAAGCGCAGCGGCGGCGGGGCGGCTTCGATGGTGATCCGGACTTCGTCGCTCACGGCGGTCGCGCCGTCATTGGCGGTGAGGCGCAGCCGGTATGCGCCGGGTTCGCCGAAGGTGGCGTCGGTGATCCAGCTTTGCGGTCGGCTGAAGGTCACCTCGCCCGGCCCGCTCACCTTGCTCCACGTAAGCGTGGTGAAGCCCGGCGGCACGGGCAGGCCGTCGTCGTTGAAGCCGCCCTCCAACCGGACCGGCTGACCGGCCACGGCTTTGCGGTCCGGACCGGCGTCCACGGTGGGCGGCTGGTCCACCGGGAACATCTCGGCGGTGAGCCGCAGGTTGAAGCTGATGTCGCTGCTGGTGGGGTTGGCCTGATGGATTTCCACCGCCAGCACGTTTTCGCCTTCGCGCAGGTGCGACGGGTCCACCTCGCGGGTCTGGAAGTTGGTCTCGTCCGCGCCGCCCACCGCGCTGTTGGCCCAGAGGTCGAAGGTGATGTCGCCGGTGGGCATGTTGTCGCGCATGACCTCCTCGCCGTTGAGATAGACCACCACGCCGTCGTCCCGCACCACGCCCAGTTCCAGGTGCGTCACGGAAGCCGCGCCCGTCACCCGGAAGCGGCGGCGGAAGTAGGTGGTGGTGTGCTTGTGGCGCGAATCGTCGCCGTAGCTCACCACGGTCACCACGTCGCCGTCGCCGTAGCCGAGTTCCGCGGGGCCGGAGGCCCAGTTGGAATCATCGAAATCCGGCGCGCGCCAGGCGGTTCCCTGGTCGGAGCCGTCGTCCAGATAGCGCCACACCGCGCCCGCCTCCACGAGGGTTTGCTCCTGGGAAGGGCGCGTGATCGTGACGGTGACGTCGTCGGAGACGCGCAGCTCGCCGTCGCTGGCCTGCAAGCGCAGCAGGTAGGTGCCCACGCCGGGCAGGAAGACGTCCGTCTCCTGCGCGTGGGGATCGTCGAACACCGCCCGGCCCGGTCCGTCCACCTGCATCCAGGTGACCCGCAAGGCGCCGTCTTCCGGCAGGCCGTCGTCGGTGGCGCTGCCCGCCAGCGGGACGCGCACCGGGAAGCGCGCCGCCGCCTGGGTCACGCCGGGGCCGGCGTCCACGAGGGGCGGGCGGTTGCCGTCGTTGTCGAGGCCGGGCGAGGGGAGGCCGAAGCTCGCCCGCCAGTTGGCGGGGTCGTTGCCGTACTCGGCCACGTGCCGCCGTTCCAGCGAGGGGCCGAAGCCGGCGGCGTTGGTCGGCCAGGGGGCGCGGTCGTGGTAGCGGACGGCGTCCACGGTGATGAACGTCACGCGCGCCGCGTCGTTGGTTCCCGCGGGGGAAAGCTCGGGACGCTGAAGTTCGAGCAGCTCGCCGTCGTCCTGCAGCACGCCGTCAAAGGGGCCGAAGATCGGCACCGAGTCCGGCACCCCGTAGCGGAGGCGGAACCGGTCGGGATTGCCCCCCACCACGAGGGCCAGTCCCTGGGGCGGCAGGGTGAGGTTTTGCGGGAAGGAGAAGCCCGCGCCGTTCAGCCGCCAGGTGTTGGTCGGGTGTTCCGGCGCGAACAGCGGCACGGCGTCGTCGGTGATGTTTTTGAGTTCGATGAATTCGGTGTCGCCCGGTTTCGGGTGATATTGAATTTCGCTGATGACCACCGGGCCGACGCGCGGGCCGGCGTTGGCCGCGCCCAGTGTCCGCTCCTTTTGCGGCGGGTATTGAATCCGCCCCACCGAGTTGGTGTAGCGGCCGAAGCTGACTCCGCTGGCGGCCGCGCCGAAGCTGAAGCCGTGGGCGTAACCGGTCAGTTCCCCGGCGGCGTCGGCGGAATAGAGATAGACCTCCTCGCCGCGGTCATTGAGGGCGAAACCCGGCGTCCCGCCGGGGGCGGGGTTGAAGTCGTCCTCGTCGAACACCAGATATCCGCCGGGCGGAATTCGGGTGCCCGCCGGGATGACGAATTTGTGCGGCTTGGCCCGGTTGTCGGTCAGGAGCCAGTGACCGATGTCCGCCGGGGTGTCGGTGGGGTTGTGCAACTCGATGGCGTCCTTTCCGGGCGGCACGGGGCGGGAAAGCGCCTCGTTGACCACCACCGGAACCAGGTTGGACACCGGGTCGTCCTGGCCGGGCGACCCGCCGGCTTCCGTGCTGGCGCGCCATTGCCGGGGATTGTCGGGGTCGGGATTGAAATTCGGATTCACCGGCACCAGTGAAAAACCCTTCCCGTCGGCGGTCGGCGGCCAGGGAAGCCGGTCGTCATATTTGACCGAAAACAGCGGCGTGCCCACCGCGTGAACCAACGTGAGCCGCTCGCCGCCGTTGGACAGGCCGCCGGTATAAACCCCCGCCACCGGCACGTCGGGATGGCGTTCGGCGAACCGCCCGGCGTTGCGGACCAGCACCAGCATCGCGCCCGGCGCGAGGTGGGTTCCGTTGGGGAAGACATAATGAATGCCCTCGGTGAAACGCACCCCGCTGAGATCCACCTCGAAGGCGTTGGCGTTCTTCAGTTCGATGAATTCGTATTCGTCGCCGTCCACCTCGCCCTCTTTGGCCGGATGATACATGATCTCGGTGATGAGGAGATTGGTATAGGTCTGGCGCAACGTGTAGGTCGCCTCGTTCAAGGCGCTCCACGTGGTCCCGCTGCGCACCCGCGCCTTGACGGTGGTGGTTTCGTTGAGGGTCACCGGAGCGCGATAAACCCGGGCGTTGGGCGACACCGCCCCGCCCCGTTGGCGAGGGTCGGACCCGTCGGTGGTGTAATAAATCGGACCGGCGGGCGCGGTCATGCGCAGGCGGGTTCCGGCGTCAATGGGCCCGCCCGGCAGGCCGAACGCAGGCGCCGCCACGTTGGGATACAAGCCCTTGCTCCGCAGCTGGTCCAGCACGATGCCGGAACGGCGGGGCAGGTAGTTGTTGCGGATGTCGTTCACCGTGCGGCGCCAGTCGTCCTGGGTCAACGGGATCGAACGCTTGGCGTCGCCCCAGCGGGCGGACTCGGCGATGACCGCTTTTTCGATTTCCGCGATGCGCTCGTCGAACCGCTTCCGGCAGGCTTCGGGCGTCAGCAGGCCGCCGTTGAAGAAATACTTGTGAATCCGGTCGGCGCAATGGATGCGGAACTCGGGGTTGGCCCACATCTGCTGCCAGATCCACTGGGGGTTGCTGTAGCTCATGGAGCTGTTGCCGGCGGGCCACGGTCCCATGCGGTTTTGATTCACGTTCAGCAACGTGTGTTCGGCGTCGTGCACGAAGAAGCGGAAGCCGCCGTACGCGCCGGTGCGGTTGCGGATGCCGTACCAGTTGTTGGGCCGGTTGTTGCCCAGGAAGTTCGAGATGGGCGCGTCCAGATTGCCGCCGTAGATGATGATGAGCATGTAGTCAATCAGGTTGTCCACCTCGACGAGGTTTTCATACTCCGGGTTCGGCGTGCCGTCGGGGTTGTGGCCCTGGATGCGTTCGTAGGCGGCGTCGCTGGCCAGTCCCGCCTTGGCGGCGTTGTAGAGCCGGCGCCAGGCATCGAAATTGCCATCGGTGGCGTAAAGCGCGTAGGGACCGGCCTCCACCTTGATCACGTCGTAATCATCCTTCTTTCCGCCGTAATAGGTCTCGGCATACGAAGCCTCGGGGCGTTCGCAGGTGTTGTAGAGTCCCCAGTACTGGCCGTTGATATACAGATGATAAAACTCGCCCCGCTCGCCCTGGTGGCCCATCGCCAACTGGGTGTCCCGGTTCCACTGGTCGCGGATGAAGATGCCCCGGCGGTCGCCCTGGAAGCTCCACGAGTAATTTTGGAAGGTGCGCAGGTCAACGGCGTCGAAGGTGTCGGCTCCCTCGTCACCAAAAAGCGGGTACTTGAGCTTGGTCGCGCCGTAGGCCTCGCGGAAGAAGAGCCGGAACGCGTGTTTCGGATTGTTGGAGCTGCGGCTGAAACCGCCCCGGATGCGAATGCCGCAATTGATCTGAAAGCCCTTGCGGCCGTCGGGGTGGAGCAGCTCGATGGAGCACGGTCGCTCGGCGCCCCGGCCGTCATTGCGCGCGTTGGCGTAGATGCCCCGCTGCGGGTCGAACAGGTCGTCCAAATCCATCACCACCGAGAAGGTGGGCAGGGAGGCGAGCGCCTCCTCGATTTGCGGGCCCCATTTCGGGCTGTTGACGACGTCCGGATCCATGCCGTAGTCCACGGTGTTGGCGCCCCAGCTTGCGGGCCAGCCGGGGGGCGCCGTGCCGCGCGGTGATTGCCGGGGCACGTCCGCCAGAAAGAGGTAGGTCTGGGTGTCCACGTTCGAGGGCTGCATTCCCTCCTTGAACGCGGCGGCCCGGAGGACGGTGGTGCCGGCGATCCGGAGGGGGCCCGTGTACACCTTGCCGGTGTCCGCCGTGGGCGGCGATCCATTGGTGGTGTAGCGAATGGTGGCCCCTTCGGTGGCGGTGGTGATGGTCAGCTCGAAGGGGTCGGTATAGAAGCCGCGGTGGTGGCTGAACTTCGTGTCCGCCACGAACTCGGTGAAGGTGTCGTCGCTGTTGGGCGCCAGGGGGGTGGCCTTGCGGAAATAACACTCCCGCCCCTTCAGCAGGCCGTAGGAAATGTCGGCGAACTGGCGGGGAAAGCGGGGGGCGTATTCGGTGGCGATCCGCCCCTCCGGCTCGATCAGGGCCAGATATTCGCCTTGGGCGTCCAGCTTGAAATTGGTGTGCAACTGCTTCCCGGCCACCGCGCGATCCTTGCCGCTGGCCATCACCAGCAGAAACCCGTGGGGCGGCAGGTTGGTGGCGGGAAACATCCACTTGCGGGGATTGCGGGCGTCGTCGGTCAAAAACCAGCCGCCGAGATTCACCGCCTCCTCGCCCGCGTTGTGAATCTCGATCCAGTCGCTCAAATCCCGGTCCTCGTCCCGCCAGGTCCGCAGGTTCAGCGCCACGAACTCGTTCAACGTCACCTGGGCCTGAACCGGCCAGCCCAGCACGACGGAAACGAGAGCCAGCCAGCGCCCGCGCTCGAACATCTTCGTCAACATGCCGCCCAAGGTAAGCAAATAACGGGCCAATTGAAACCCGCACTTCGCCTCCCCGGTTTCCGGCGCGCGTGCCGGGCGGCGGGCTCGGGGGCGGGTGGAAAAGGCGAACCTCCCGTCGCGTGGCCCCGCGGCCCGCGGGAAGGACGCAAACGGTTCCCCGGGGGGGGCGGACCGGTTCCCCGCCCCGGCGCTTTCCAGCCGGCTCTTACTTCCGCGACGGATTTGTGGCTATACTGCCGCCATGCTGCATCTGAGCCATTTGGCGGAGCTGGCCGCCGCGCACCGCGAATGCCTCGAGCTTTCCACGCAAGGCTGCGAGATCGGCGGCGTCCGGCTGGACTGCGACCGCCGGCCCGCCTTGATGGGGGTGGTGAACCTTTCGCCGGACTCATGGTATCGGGAAAGCGTTTGTTTGAGCACCGACGCGGCCGTCCGGCGCGGCCTGGTGCTGCGGGCGCAGGGCGCGCAACTGGTGGACGTGGGCGCGGAATCCACCCTGGCCGCGGCGGCGCGGGCGGATGCGGTCGAGCAAAACCGCCGGCTTCTGCCGGTGATCCGGGAGCTGGCCCGGGCCGGGGTGGGGGTGTCGGTCGAGACCTACCAGCCCGCCGTGGCCCGGGCATGTCTCGAAGCGGGCGCGCGCGTCCTCAATGTCACCGGGGTGGCGGAGGCGCCGGAATTGTTCCGCCTGGCGGCCGCGCACGACGCGGCGGTGATTCTCTGCCACGTGCGGGGGGCCAACGTGCGCGAAGTGACGGACCTGCCCCGGGGCGCGGATCCCGTGGCGGATTTGGAGACGTTCTTTCGGCGGCAGGTGGCGCGCGCCACGGAGGCGGGCGTGAACAAGCTCTTTCTCGATCCGGGACTGGGTTTTTACTACCGCAACCTGCCGGACGGCCGGGCCCGGGTGCGGCATCAGATGGCGGTCTTTTTGCACACTTTTCGCCTGCGCCGGCTGGGTTTTCCCATCTGCCACGCGCTGCCGCACGCCTTTGAGTTTTTCGGCGAGGAAGTGCGTTGCGCGGAGCCGTTTTTCGCGGTGCTGGCGACGCTGGGAGGAACCGGCCTCCTGCGCACGCACGAAGTGGCCCGGGTGAAGGCGGTGCTCGACACGTTGGACTGCTGGGAGTGAGGGCCGGAGGAAATCCGCAAGCATTTACGCGCCCGCGGGGCGGACATCCCCCCTCCCTGCCGCATCCCCGCGTTTTCCCCGTTTCCCCCGATTGGCGTCCGGCCGGTTCCCCCGCGGCGGAAGTTGAACCGAGGTTGCGGTTGCTGTGTCCAACCGGCTGCGGCATGCTTTCAAGTCCGTGGTGGATACGGTGAACCAAAACTGGCCTCGCGAGCGCATGACCCGGCAAATCGCCCGGGCATTCGGCATTTCCGTGCTGCTGCATCTGTTCCTGTTCGGCGGCATCGAAGTCGGCTCGCGACTGGGCTGGTGGGAGTCCGGTCCGCTGGCCTGGCTGGCCGGGCAGCTCGAAGCGAACCGCAAAACGCGGCTGGAGGCGTTGAAACGCTTGCGGGCGGAACGGGAACGGCAGATACCGGTGCTGTTCGTGGACGTGGATCCTTCCCAGGCCTCGCCCGAACCGCCGAAGGAAACGCCCTACTACGGCGCGGTCAGCTCCCGCGCGGCCAATCCCGATCCCAGGGACACCGCCACCCCCGAGATCAAAGGCGCGCAAACCCGCGTCTTGAAAACCGCCGACACCGTCCGCGCCAGCGCGGGCGCGCCGTTGCAACCCAGCCCGCCCCAGCCCGCCCCCTTGCAGCCGAGTCCACCGCCCCCCAAACCGACGCCTCAATCCAAGCCGCCCCCGAAGCCCCGGCCGCCGGCCCCGAAACCGCCCGCGCCCCAGCCCGTGCCGACGCGGGAGATCGGCGATCTGGCGATGGTGGACCCCACGCCCAAGCTGGAACCGCACGTGAGCCCGCGCCTGCCGCATCCCCGCCAACCGGCCCCCCGTCCCCGGCCCCGCACCCTGGCCGAGGCGCTGGCCCGGCGGGGCTTGAACCCGGACAGCGCCCTCGTCGGCCGCCGGATGAAACAGGAGGGCGGCGTGCGTCGGATGTCCATTCAATCCAGCCTCGACGTGCAGGGCAGTCCGTTGGGCGATTACGACCGTCAGTTCGTGGCCGCGGTGCAGAAATGCTGGTTCACCCTGCTCGAACAGCAGCGGTACAGCCTCGACCGCGTCGGGCGGGTGGTGTTGAAATTCCGGCTGACGAAGGACGGTCGGGTGAACAACCTGCAAGTGATCGAATCGGACGTGGGCGAGGTGTACACCACCCTCTGCCAGGTGGCCCTGACCAGGCCCTCGCCCTACAAACCCTGGCCGCCGGACGTGGTCCGGATGGTCGGCGCGGATTACCGGGACGTGCGATTCACGTTCTATTACTGAGCCGGAATCAAGCCGGAGCGGAACGAAGCGAAAAACGGAACATGTGGAATTTTTTGGTGGCCGGCGGGCCGTTCATGCTGTTGCTGGTGCTGACCTCGCTCGTCAGCGTGACCTTCATCGTCGAGCGCGGACTGGCCCTGCGCCGGCGCCGGGTGGTGCCCGGTGAACTGGAAACCCTCCTCGCCGAATGCCGGGGCCGGGACGATCTGCCGCTCGTGCAGAGCGCCTGCGAAAAGGAGCCCTCCACCCTCAGCCGGCTGGTCCTCACCGCCGCCGCCCATCTCGGCTGGTCCAAGGACGACAACGTCAACGCCCTCCAGACCCGCGCCCGCCAGGAGCTCGTCCTGCTGGAACGCGGGCTTGTCGTCCTTGAAGTGGTGGTGGGCGTGGCCCCGCTGCTGGGCCTGCTGGGCACCATCCACGGCCTGACCATCCTCTTCGGCGACATGGGCCAGGCGGGCGTGAGCGACAACGCCGTGCTCGCCCGCGGCATCGCCATCGCCCTCAACACCACCATGATGGGCCTCCTGATCGCCATCCCTTCCCTGGTGGCCTGGAGCTATTACACCAAGAAGGTCGAGACCTTCGCGGTGGAACTGGAAAGCCTGCTCGACGATTTCCTGCGCCGCGTGTACCGCAAGCCCGCCACCCCGCGCCGGCGCGGCAAGACGGCCCGCGAAACCGCCGGCCCGGCGAAATGAGCCATGCAGTTCACCACGCGCAAACGGCGTCAGCCCCCGGCGGTGATCATCGTTCCGCTGATTGACATCCTCATGGTGCTGCTGGTGTTCATGATGGCCACCAGCACCTTCAAGAAACAGCCCGCCATCCGCCTCACCCTGCCCGAATCCCGCTCCGGCAAGGAAGGCGCCTCGGTGGCCCGGGCGCTCATCGTGACCATCGCCAAAACGCCGCCGTGGTTCTACCTCAACGAACAGGAGGTTTCCCTCGAAGAACTGCGCGCGCGCCTGACCCGGGAAGCCAGAAAAAACCCCGACCTCACCGTCTCGCTGGGCGCCGACACCGACGCCCCGTGGGGCCACGTGGTCCAGGCCATGGACGCCGCCAAAGCCGCCGGCTTCCGCAAACCGGTCGCCGTCTTCGTCCGCCGCCCCGCGCCATAGCGGAGGCAAATCCGAAATCCGAGGGGCCGAGGGACCGAGGGAAATCCGAATCCCGAAATCCGAAAAAAACGCTCTCTTGCCGCCGAGGTGGCGAGGTGGTTTCCCCCGCCGGCTGAGGACAGCCGGCCTACAGGGGAGGAACGAGACGCGCCCTTGTAGGCCGGGTCCCCCGACCCGGCGTTTGAGCGGGGGAAACCGGGCGGAAAAAATCCGCGTCTTTCTTGTAGCGCAGACTTCCAGTCTGCTGTGTCGCCGGCTTCCAGCCGGCCCGGCGGGCGAGAAAAGCGGCCGCCGCGTAACGGGGGAAGCCCGGCAGATTGGAAATCCGCGCTACGGCAGGCTGGAAGCCTGCGCTACGGGGGGAGCGCACGCGCCTCGCGTGCCCCGAGGGGCGCCCCCGCCCCTCGTTCCCCCGCGAGCGGTTTCCGCGGCCGCCCCGCTCCCGCCCCCTCAGGGCCGGTCGGAAAACGCCGGGTCAGGCGACCCGGCCTACAGGGGCGCGACTTGTTGTCCAAACATTGCCCGGCCCTGCCGGATATCACGACTTCAGCACGGGGAATTTCGGGATTCGGAATTTGGGCGCCCCCCGGGAGAAGATTCGTCCGCCGGGGACAACGCCCGACCCGCGCCGCGTC
>CAZRPT010000040.1:0-8965 GCA_964601985.1 uncultured Verrucomicrobiota bacterium | reverse complement strand
GCCGCCTCGCGCACGGTCAGGCGCGACAAATCCTCGATCCGCGGCGCTTCGCGGCGACCGGGCAGCGCCAGCCGCACCGCGCGGGCCACGGGATTCAGCCGCGCGCCGCCGCATTCGGGACAGGGCTCGCGTTCGCCCTCGGACCAGCGGAACCACGAGTCCTCGATGGCGTCCTCCCGCGCGCCGCGATCCACCCCTTCCGGCAGGTAAAACAGCTCGCCAAAGCCGCGACAACGCGGGCACCAGCCGGCGGCGGAGTTGTAGCTGAAAAACTTCGGGTCCAGCGGCGGAAAGGCGCGACCGCATTCGGGACAGGCGCGTTCGGTGGAATGCGTCGTCAGCCGGCCCCGGCGGTCCAGCGCGAACAAGGTTCCCTTGCCCAGCCGCAGCGTTTCCTCGACGAGCCGCCGCGCCGCCGCGGATGCCCGGGGGGCGGGCTTCAGCGTGCCCATCACGATTTCGAGGTGGTGCTCGCGGAACCGGTCCAACCGGAGCGGCTCCCGGCTGGAGCGGATTTGGCCGTCCACCCGCAATTCCGCGTAACCGTTTTGCGCCGCCCAGTCGGCGACCTCCCGGTGGAACCCCTTGCGCCCCCGGATCACCGGCGCCAGCAGGCGCAACGCCCCCCGGCGTCGCGCCGCGCCCAACGCCTGCCGCAACAGGGCGTCGGGCGTGCAGGAGGTCACCGCCACGCCGCAATCCGGGCAATGCTGCGTGCCCAGCCGGGCGTAGAGCAGGCGGAGGAAATGAAAAATCTCGGTGACCGTGGCCACGGTGCTTTTGCCGCCGCCCCGCGACTGCCGTTGCTCGATGCTGACGGTGGGCGGCAGGCCGGCGATCAGGTCCACGTCCGGCCGCGCCATCTGCTTCACGAACTGCCGGGCGTAGGCGTTCATCGAATCGAGGAACCGCCGCTGGCCCTCGGCGAAGAGCAGGTCGAAGGCCAGCGTGCTCTTGCCCGAGCCGCTCACGCCGGTGATGACGATGAACCTCCCGCGCGGCAGATCCAGATCGAGGTTGCGCAGGTTGTGCTCCCGCGCGCCCCGAATCTGGATGCCGTCCGGCCCGGCGGACGGCGGGGCGGGGGAGGGCGCGTTCCGGCCGGTCCGCGCGCCGCGTTTTCGCTGTGAGGCTGACGCTGCCACCCGCCCAGCGTCGCCTCCCGGCCGTGGGGAGGCAAGCCGGGGAAGGAGGGGGGCGAAATCCAAAGCCCCGAGGGACCGAAGGAAATCCGAAATCCGAATCCCGAAATCCGAAGGAAATCACGCGCTCGCTTTGGTGGCGCGGACTTCCAGTCTGCTGTTTCGCCGGCTTCCAGCCGGCCAGGTGGGCGAGAAAAGCGGCCGCCGCGTAAAAAGGAGAAAGGAGGCCGGGAATCCTCGATGGGCGCGCGTGTGCCCACGCGCTCGGCCCCGCGGGCCTTCGTCCTGGCGAACGAATCCCTTTCGCCGCTCCCGGCGGCTCAAGTCAGCAGACTGGAAGTCCGCGCTAGGGGGGCGTGGGGGAGCGGAGCATGTGCAGTCCGTCCCGCAGATAATACAGTCCGGACAAGGCGGTGAACCCGGTGGCGGCCACGGCCCACGGGAGCAGCCAGTCCGCCGGAAAGTCCGCCAGCACCCACACCACGCAGATCATTTGGAGCACGGTGGCCACCTTGCCGGTCCAACGGGGGCGGACTTCGCCGCGGCCCACGAAATGATGCACCAGCACCAGCAGCAGGAGCAGCATCACGTCCCGCGCCAGCACCGTCCCGGTGAGCCAGAGCGGAATGGGCGCCTGCCAGGGCTGATGTTTGAGGGAGAGGATGACCAGTCCCAGCACCAGCAGGAGTTTGTCGGCCAGCGGGTCCAGCAGCGCGCCCAAGGCGCTCCGCTGATGGCAGCGACGGGCGATGTATCCGTCCACGCCGTCTCCGATGGCCGCCGTCAGAAACACCGCCAAGGCCGCCCATCGGTGAAAGTTTCCCCCGCCGGTGGTGTAGTTGAGCAGTTCCACCGCGAACACCGGCGCCAGCAAAATCCGGGCGATGGTGACTTGATTGGCCGTGGTCATCGGGCGGTTTTATTGTTCGCCCGCCCGGCGGTTTCGTCAATGTGCCCGGCGGTTTTCCCGGCGCGCGCGGGCTTCTCCCCCGTCCGGGAGGTGGGGGGAGGGTGGCCGCCCGGTGTTGCCTGGTCGCGGGGAGGCTCACCCGCGCCGTTTCCGCCCCAAGGCATGGGTGGCGTGGCCGTAGAACATCTCCGCGCATTCCATCATGGTTTCCGACAGGGTGGGGTGGGGGTGCACGGCCAGGGCCAGGTCCATCGCCGTGGCGCCCATCTCGACCGCCAGCACGCCTTCGGCGATCAGCTCGCCCGCGCCGTGGCCCACGATGCCCACGCCCAGAATGCGCTCGCTTTCGGGATCAATGATCAGCTTGGTCATGCCGTCGGGCCGGTCGAAGGTGAGCGCCCGGCCGGAGGCCGACCAGGGGAACTTGGCCACCTCGACCTTGATTCCCTTTTCGCGGGCCTCGGCCTGGGTGAGCCCGCACCAGGCCAGCTCGGGGTCGGTGAAGACGACGGCGGGAATCACGAAGTCATCCGCGCGCGAGGATTCGCCCAGGATGCGGTCCACCGCGATGCGCGCTTCGCGGGTGGCCTTGTGGGCCAGCAGCACCCCGCCGGCGAGATCCCCGATGGCATAGATGTGGGGTTCGGCGGTCTGCTGGAATTCGTCCACCTCGACGAAGCCTTTTTCATCGAGCGTCACCTGGGTGTTTTCCAGTCCGAGATCGCGGCTGTTGGGCACGCGCCCCACGGAAACCAGCACCCGGTCATACAGTTCGGTGAGCCGTTCGCCGTTGGCCTCCATGGTGACCTGGATTTGCGGCCCCTTGGTGGCCATGTCCAGCACCTTCGAGCCGACCCGCATTTCTTCGAAGTGTTTTTTGGCGTAGTTGACCACCGGCCGGGCGAGGTCGGGATCGGCGCCGCCGAGAATGGTGGGCGCGGCCTCGGCGAGGACCACGTTGCTGCCGAGGGTGGCGTACACCGTGCCCAGCTCCATGCCGATGTAGCCGCCGCCGATGATGAGCAGCTTTTCGGGCACCTCCTCGACTTCCAGCGCCTCGGTCGAGGTCATGATGCGCGGGTTGCCGAGATCGAAGGCCCGCGGCAGGGCGGGCAGCGAGCCGGTGGCCACGATGGCGTGGCGGAATTTCACGAACTGCTGTCCCTCGGCGCTCTCGACGCGCAGCGTGTGGGCGTCCTCGAAGTGGCCGCGTCCCCGCAGCACCCGCACCCGGCGGCGCCGGGCGAGCTGGGCCACCCCGCCGGCGAGTTTTTCGAGGATCGAGTTTTTCCACCCGCGCAGCCGGTCCAAGTCAATGGCGGGCGGCGCGAATTGGAATCCCCAATGTTCCGCCTCCTGGGTGACGTTGATGGTGTGCGCGACGTGCAGCAGGGCCTTCGAGGGAATGCAGCCGTGGTTCAGACACACTCCGCCCAGCCGGTCGGCGCGTTCGATCAACAGCGCCTCCCGTCCGCGGTCGGCGGCATAAAAAGCGGCGGCGTATCCGCCGGGTCCGGCGCCAATAACAACAATGTCCGTGGTGATGGGTTCCATGGTTAGGGAAGTGAAAGAGCAAGCAAAGCGTTGGAGGGGTCTTTTTTCAGGAGGGAAAAGAGATCAAAGACAAAGCGGATCGAAAAAGGGCTGGTTCCGTGACGAAATTTTGCAGCGCAGGCTGCCAGCCGGCGAAACAGCCCCGCGGGGGCGGGACCACGCTGCGCCACACCTCCCCTGCGCTTCCGGCCCTTGTCCGCCGTTTTCATTTGCTCCCGCCGGATTCCGCCACCGGCTACGGTTTGACCAAATCGGCATCATAGTTTTCCAGTGTTTGCACCAGCTCGACCATGAACCGCGCCGCCGCGCCGCCGTCAATCACCCGGTGGTCGTAGGCCAGCGTGAGGGGCAGCAGGGTGCGCGGCACGAACTGCTCGTTCCGCCAGACCGGTTTGACCGCGCCGCGGCCCACCCCCAGGATGGCCACTTCCGGCACGTTGACGATGGGGGTGAAATGACCGCTGCCGATGCCGCCCTGGTTCGAGATGGTGAAGCTGCCCCCCTTCATCTCCTCGATGGCCAGCTTGCGCTCGCGGGCGCGCGCGGCCAGGTCCTCCAGTTCCCGGGAAATGTCCAGCAGGCTCTTCTTGTCGGCGTCCCGAATGACCGGCACCAGCAGGCCGTGGGGGGTGTCCACCGCGACGCCGATGTGGAAATAGGATTTCAGCACGAGGTTCTCCTCGGTGATGTCGAGGCTGGCGTTGAAGCGCGGGTGATTTTGCAGCACGGCGGTCACCGCCTTGATGAGGAACCCGGTGAGCGTCAGCCGGGCGCCGCGCTCCTCGTACGCCGGCGCGTACTCCTTGCGCCGCGCCAGCAGGTCGGTGATGTCGGCCTCGTCGAACTGGGTCACCCGCGGCGCCAGCGCCCAACTGTCCGACAACCGCCGGGTGATGACCTGCCGCAGCGGGCTCAGCGGGCGGATGGTGACCGGCCCCCACTTGGCGAAATCCACCGGTTCCAGGCGCGGTTTGCGGGCCTGTTCGCCCACGGCGCACGCCTTGGCCGCCAG
Source organism: uncultured Verrucomicrobiota bacterium (assembly GCA_964601985.1). GTDB lineage: Bacteria > Verrucomicrobiota > Verrucomicrobiia > Limisphaerales > J093 > J093. The sequence continues at coordinate 4,347 of CAZRPT010000040.1, read as the reverse complement.
TTTTTCGAGCCGCTGGATGTAGGCGCGGAGGTCGGACATCACCACCCGCCCGCCCCGGGCGCTGCCGCGAATCCTCCGCAAATCCAGCCCCAGCTCCCGGGCGACGCGCCGGACCGAGGGCGCGGCCGGGGGGGCGTCGCCGGTCAACGGCACGCCGGCCAGCGCGTCCGTTTCCGGTTCCGGAGCGGGTTCGGGGGGCGGGGGCGGCGGAACGCTGGGGGCGATTTCCGGGGCGGGTTCGCCGGCGGCCTGGAGGGTGATCAATTTCTGTCCCACCGTGACCTTGTCGCCGGGTTTGACGTGGATTTGGACCACCACGCCGCTGCCGGTGGAGGGAATGGTGGCGACCGCCTTTTCATTCTCGATCTCCAGCAGGGCCTGGTCCCGGATCACCGTTTCCCCTTCCTTGACCAGGAGGTTGACCACCACGCCGGAATCGGCGCCTTCACCGAGGTTTGGAAGCTTGATATCCATGAGACTGGCAAAATTCGTTCCGCCACCGCGGGTTGCGACGCGGCGGGCGCGCCGGAACGCCGTCAACGTCGCCTTGTCGGCGGGCGGTGACAAGCAGATTTCACCCCGCCGGATCGGGCGCCCCGGCAACGCGCGGTCCGCGGCCGGGCGGCTCCCGGACAACGCGGGCTGGCGCGGGACGGCGGCGGCGCTTATCCTGCCGCCGCACATGGCTGAATCGTATCTGCAACGGTTGTTCGCCGAACGCATCGGCGGCGCGAATTACGGCAAGTCCACCGCGATCTACAAGTTCGAGAAGATCAAGCGGGCCAAGCGGGCCGCGCTCGAGGCGCACCCCGGCGGCGAGATCATTGACATGGGGGTGGGCGAGCCGGACGACATGGCCTTTCCCGAGGTGGTGGACGTGCTCTGCGCCGAGGCGCGCAAGCGGGAGAACCGCGGTTACGCCGACAACGGCGACGAGGTGCTGAAGCAGGCGGCGGCGCGGTACCTGGAACGGGTGTGCGGCGTGCCGGGCATCAACCCCGAGACCGAGGTGCTCCACTCGATCGGCAGCAAGGCGGCCCTCGCGATCCTGCCGGCGGCCCTGATCAATCCCGGCGACGTGGTGCTGATGACCACGCCCGGTTACCCGGTGTTTGGCACGCACGCGAAATACTACGGCGGCGAGGTGTTTCACCTGCCGTTGACCGAGGAAAACCGGTTCCTCCCGGATCTCGACCAGGTCCCGGCGGACGTGTGCGCGAAGGCGAAGGCGCTGGTGATCAATTATCCGAACAACCCCACCGGGGCCAGCGCCACGAAGGAATTTTTCGAGCGGGTGGTGCACTTCGCGCGTCGCCACGAGCTGGTGGTGGTGTCGGACGCGGCCTACGCGGCGCTGGTGTTCGAGGACCCGCCGCTGAGCCTGTTGAGCGTCCCCGGCGCCAAGGAGGTGGCCGTGGAGCTGCATTCGTGCAGCAAGAGCTTCAACATGACCGGCTGGCGCTGCGGGTTCGTGGCCGGCAACGAGCTGCTGGTGAAGGCCTACGGCGACGTGAAGGACAACACCGACTCCGGCCAGTTCCTCGCCATCCAGCACGCGGCGGCCTACTGCTTCGATCATCCGGAAATCACCGAGCGGATCGCGGCCAAGTATTCCCGGCGGATGGACGGCTTGGTGGCGGTGCTCCGGCGGGCGGGCTTCGACGCCCGCAAGCCCCGCGGCTCCTTCTTCCTCTACACCCGCGCGCCCAGGGCGGCCACCCGCGCGGACGGGACGCGGGTCGAGTTCGCCGACGCCGAGGCGGTGTCGCAGTGGCTCATCGGCGAATGCCTCATCTCGACCGTGCCGTGGGACGAGGCGGGGGCGTATCTGCGTTTCAGCGTCACCTTCGAAGCGCCGGACGTGGCGGCCGAAGAGCGGGTGCTGGCGGAAATCGGCCGCCGCCTGAGCACGGTGAAGCTGGAGTTCTGAGGCGCCATGTTTCGCGAGAACGCCAGAAACGTCGCCGCCCGCGTCCTGCTTCGCCGCTGGGAACAGCGCGGGTTTGCCGAGGAACTGCTGGACGAAGATCCCGGCTTTCGCGAGCTGCCCGAGCGCGAGCGGCGGCTGGCCCGGGAGCTGGTGCTGGGCGTGGTCCGCTGGCAAAGCACCCTGGACTGGCTCATCGCGCGGCGCACCGAATCCGGTCGGCGTCAGAAACGGGCCGCCCTGGTCCTGTTGCGGCTCGGGCTCTACCAGCTTTTCTGGCTGGATGGCGTGCCGGACCATGCCGCCGTCAACGAGACGGTGGCCCTCACCCGCTGGCTGGGCGTGGAGGCGCAGGCGGGTTTTTTGAACGGAGTGTTGCGGCATTATGGCCGGGCAAAGGAGGCCACCCGGGAGGCGCTGGCGCGGTTGCGCAAGGAGGATCCCGCCCGGGGGTGGTCGCATCCCGGCTGGCTGGTGGAACGCTGGATCGCCCGCCACGGGCGCGAGCGCGCCCTGCGGTTGCTGGAATGGAACAACACCCCGCCCCGCGCCTACGCGCGGGTGAACCAGTTGCGCGTCCGGCCCGGCAGGCTCATCGAGCGCTGGCGCGAGGAGGACGTGGAGTATGACTTCGGGCGTTGGGACTGGGTGGAGGCCAACCGGGTGTTCGAGCTGAAGGCGCATCCGCCGCTGCCCCGGTTGGGCAGTTTCCGTGAAGGCTGGTTTTACGTGCAGGACCCCAGCACCCTGCTGGCCGTTCGTCTCCTGGACCCGAAACCGGAGGAGCGGGTGCTGGACGTGTGCGCCGCGCCGGGCGGCAAAACCGCCCTGATGGCGGAGGCGATGGACGATGACGGCACCATCCTGGCGCTGGACCTCGCGCCCCGGCTGCCCCGGCTCAAGGAAAATTGCGCCCGGTTGAAGTTGCGCTCGGTGGTGGTGGGCGAGTTTCCCGATGACGAACCCGGCGCGCCGGCGGTGGGCGAGTTCGACCGGGTGCTGGTGGACGCCCCCTGCTCGAACACCGGCGTGCTGCGCCGCCGCGTGGATTTGCGCTGGCGGGTGCGTCCCGAGGAGCTGGAGCGCCTGACCGAACTCCAGTTGGACCTCTTGTCCCGCTCGGCCCTGGTGGTGAAACCGGGCGGCGTGCTGGTGTACAGCACGTGCAGCCTCGAACCGGAGGAAAATCGCGGCGTGGTGGACGCCTTTCTGGCGCAAACGTCCGACTTCGAACTCGAGGAAGACCGGGAATTGTTTCCGCCCGAAGTCCAGGCCGACGGGGCCTACGCCGCCCGCCTCCGGCGGCGCTGAGCGCCCGCGCGGAACGCGCCCGACGGCGGGGCGGCGCTGGACGCTGTTTTTCGTTCCGGCGCGAGAGAAAAGCTGCCTTCTGGCACGGCCTTTGCTAGGTTGACGGGCACGCGAGGGTGGCATGTCGAAGGAAGCCCTGGTCATCGTGCCGACGTACAACGAGCGGGAGAACCTCCGCCCGTTGGCGGCGCGGGTACGGGGCCTGCCCCGCCCGGTGGACCTGCTGATCGTGGACGACAACTCCCCCGATGGCACCGGCGCGCTGGCGGACGAACTGGCGGCGGCGGACCCCGGCGTGGCCGTGCTGCACCGTCCCGAAAAGGCCGGCTTGGGGCGCGCGTATTGCGCCGGATTCACCTGGGCGCTGGAGCGGGGCTACCGCTTCATCCTCGAAATGGACGGCGACTTCTCGCACAACCCCGATGACATCCCCCGCTTTCTCGAAGCGGCGGAGGAAGCCGATCTGGTCCTGGGCTCGCGTTACGTCAACGGCATCCGGGTCATCAACTGGCCCCTCAAGCGGCTGATGCTGAGCCTCACGGCGGCCAAGTACGTGCAGGTGATCACCGGCATGCCCTTCACCGATCCCACCGGCGGCTTCAAATGCTTCCGGCGGGAAACCCTGGCGGCGTTGGATTTGGACGCGGTCCACTCCAACGGCTACAGCTTTCAGATCGAGCTGACCCATAAAATCTGGCGGCGCGGCCTGCGGGTGGTGGAGATTCCCATCATTTTCACCGACCGCTTCCAAGGCACCTCGAAACTGTCGCGAAACATCATGTGGGAAGCCCTGGGAATGGTCTGGCGGCTGTGGTTTCAAAACGGCCTCCGCCGCCGCCCCCGGCCCTCCTGACCTCCCGCGTTTGGGGGCGGCGGAAGGAAATGGAAGTCCCGCGGACCCGGGAGGCGAATCCCCGTTTCTGGCGGGCCGGGTGTCCCGCCCGGCTTTTGGGCGCGCGCTTTACGGGCGGGCGGGAGGGCGGGGGCGGGTGAGGGAGAGGTCCGTGCGGACGTTGACTTCGGTGGGGATCACCCAGACGAGGGCCACGCCGGGCGGGGTGTGGACTTCGATGCGTTTCCGGAATTCCCGGGCCTCGGTGATGCCGGTG
>CAZRPT010000039.1:0-4790 GCA_964601985.1 uncultured Verrucomicrobiota bacterium | reverse complement strand
GCTCTGCGGCGGCACCCACACCCGCGCCACCGGCGAGGTGGGCTGGTTCCGCGTCGTGACCGAAAACGCCATCGCCGCCGGCATCCGGCGCATCGAGGCGGTGGCCGGTCTGGAGGCCCGGCGGCTGGCCAACGAGGAACTCGCTCTGCTCAAGCGCCTGGCCGAGCGGGTCAACGCGCCCGTGACCGAGCTGGAGAAGAAGATCGAGAACCTGCTCGCCCACCAGAAGGAACTCGAAAAACGGCTCAAGGCGATGCAGCAACAGCAGGCCGCCGCCCGGGCCCGCGAATTGAAGGCCACCGCCCGCGAGGTGAACGGCGTGCCGTTGATCGTGGCCCGCGTGGACGCCGACGGCAACACCCTTCAAGGCATCGTCAACGACCTGAAAGGGCAATTCCCCGGCGTGGTGGTGCTGGGCGGCGCCAGCGGCGGTTCGGTGGCCTTGGTGGCCGCGGTGGGACCGGACTTCACGAAGCGCCTCCAGGCCGGGCGGCTGATCCAGCAAATCGCCCCCCTCGTCGGCGGCCGCGGCGGCGGCCGGCCCGACCACGCCCGCGGCGGCGGCAAGGATCCCGCCGGCCTCGACGCCGCCTTGGCCCGGGTGCCGGAACTGATCGCCGGCGGCGGATGAGGCCCCGACGGGAAATCCGAATCCCGAAATCCGAAACTTCCCGCGCCGAAGGCGCAACACCCGTCAGCCCCGGGCAGCGTCCGGGAGAACGAGGCGTGCTCCTTGCAGGCCGGCTCGCCTGACCCGGCGTTTCCCGATCGGCCCCGAAGAGGCGGAACCGGCGCGGCCGCGAAAATCGGTGCGGGGAGCGAGAAGCGCCGCCATCTGGGTTGAGCGAACGAATTTTGTTCCCCATCGCAATATGTCGGCTTCTCATCGTCCGAACAGCGTGGGGAAAAGGGGCATGTCAACCTCCCCAAAAGCAAAAGCCTTGTTTTCAGTGGTTTTCGGCCGATCCACGCAACCGCGGGGCGGAAAACGGCTTACGGTTCCGGCACGAGGCGTTCGCGGGGGAGGCGGCCCACTTTCAGCCGGGGCAGGCGCGGATCGAACGAGCCGGGCACGGGGGCGAGCCCTTCGGCGTGGCCGTCGCAAAAGGCGGCCATCGCCCGGTCGGCGTGACGGAAATGGGCGGTCGGTTCGGTGGCGTTGACGTAGTAAAACTCCTCGAGCATCGGATGCTCCGGCGAGGCGGGCGGTTGGAAGGTGTTCACCTGGGCGGCGTCCGCCAGCCAGAGGATCTCCGAGGGGCGGCGCAGGGCGGTGATCTTGAACGGCGGCTCGTGGGCGGGGCGCGAGAGGTGGAGGTTGTAGCCGTAACCGTAGGCCGCGCCGGTGGCCTTCAGCTTGAACGCGCGCCGGTGGTAATTCAGCGAGGGACACATCTCCACGCCGCGCCCGTTCAGGTAGGGAAACAACGCGCCCTGCGTGGCGTCGAATTTTCGCGCGCCTTCCGCGCCGCGTTCCAGCCAGCCGAACCAGTAGAGCGCGCCGTCGGCGTCCGCCCGGCGCAGGTAGCGAAAGGCCGCGCCCGCGTGGTCGTCCCAGTACATCTGCGCCGCCAGGCCGAGCTGGTGGAGGTTGCCCAGGCAGCGAATCCGCCGGGCCGACTCGCGGCTCCGCGCCAGCGCCGGTAACAGCAACGCCGCCAGGATTCCGATGATCGCCAGCACCACCAGCAGCTCGATCAACGTGAACCCGCCCCGCGCCCGCGCGGAAAAAAAACGGGGCGCGCGCGCGCCTCCGCGGGATTCGAGGTGCGCCCTCGCCCATCGTTCCTCGCATCCAAATTTCGTGGCCGCCACGTCGTGAGTGATGTCTCGTTGTTGTTGATCTTGGGTCACACCGGCCAACGTTCTTGCGGTGGCGCAGGCTGGCAGCCTGCCGTTTCGCCGACTGTCAGTCGGCCCCGCGTCCGCGATCACGAATCCGCCACCTCCTTTGCGGCCTTGGCAGGTTGGAAACCCGCGATACAGCAGACTGGAAGTCCGCGCTACCGGGCTCCGCCGCATTTTCGTCGCGGACGCGGTTTCAAGTGCGGCGAGGCGTTCCGCGAATCCGGCGCCCGCGGGGGCGTGCGCGCTCCCCGGTTTGCGTGGGGCGGGCGGGGTCATGGCTTGTCCGCCCGGACCCGGTAGAAGGCCGGGCCCGGCGGCGGGGCGGGGTCGGTCCATTCCAGCGGGCCGTCCACGCCGGGCAACGGGTCGCCCGCCGGTCGCCACTCGCCGGTGACGCGGGCGGCGCGTTCCACCTGATACGTCCAGCCCGCGCGCGCCTGGAAACGCAGTTGCCACGCGCCGTCCACAAAGCTTCCCGTCAATTCCGCGACGGGCGGCGGCGGGAGTTGGACGCGGAAATTGTCCACCCAGCCGGTGGCCCGCAGGCTGCCGCCCGCGCCGTCGTCGCTGTAGCTGCGTACCGCCACGGCGTCCACGCGGAAGTCGGTGAAATTATCCGTCAACGGTTGCGTGAGAGCCGCCCCGACCGGTTCGCCGTCGCGCCACAGGGTCGTGGTCAGCACCGCGTTGGTGAACGTCATCCAGACCGTGAAGCGGTGACCGGGCGGCAGGTCCTGGATGAGGAAATCGTCACGGCCGAGGTAGTTGAGCTGCGCGTTGGTGGAGATGATCGTCGGCCACAGCGTCGCGCCCCAGCCGCTGTCGGGAAACCACGCGAACTCGACCAGGTTCGGCGCGTCATTGCCGGTCCCGCGCCGGAACCCCGGCGCTTCGGCGTCCGCCCGCCGATGAAATCCCACCGCCAGCTCGAAGGTGAACGGCTTTTCCGGGTTCACCCCGGCGTGGATCTCCTCCAGCTCCAAATCGAACCCCAGCGCGAACGCGTCCGTCCGGCTCAACACCGTGCCCAGCGGGCGGAAGAAATAGCTGTTCGGCCGCGAGGAATCCCAGGTCACCCGCAACGCCTCGCGGGCCTCGTCCCACGCGAACAACGAGGCGTCGCCGAAAACCCGCCACCCGCGTTCGGCCGGCGGGCGCGAAAAATCCTCGCGCCACTCCGCCGCCGCGCCCGTCCCGGCGAGCAGCAGTCCGACCAGCGCCGCGCGGCGCAACACGCGGGGGAGCGCCCGCGCCCTCGCGGGCCGGGTTCGGCACCCCGCCGAACCCGAAAGAGCGTTCGATGCGGCAACGCGGCAACGCCCCGGAAGGGGCGCCGCCGGGGACGCAAAGAACGCTCCTCCCCCAACGGAGCGGCCGCGGAAATCGGACGCGGGGACCGATGGGCGGAGGCGCCCATCGGAGCACGCGAGGGCGCGTGCGCTCCCCTTGGTGTCGTTCCGGTCTTTCGTGGCTTTTTCCTTTCGCGGCGGGCGGGGGTTACTGGCGCCGCCGGCCGGCCAGCAACCACACCAGCCCCAGCCCCAGCAGGCTCGTGGTGGAGGGTTCCGGCACCAGCGCGAAGGCGTCCACTTCCGCGTGCCCGCTGAGCACCGACACGCGCACGAACTGGATGGCGTCCAGCGCCACCGGATTGCCGTCCGCGTCCTGCGCCCAGGCGAGGTCGAATCCCGTGCCGCCCGCCGAACCGGCGTACAGCTCGCGGATGCCCTCCAGCCCCTGCTGATCGAAGTCCGCCGCCGTCAGCGCGGGATTCACCGGGATGCTGAAATCGCCCTGCCCGTCGGTGGGGAACAGCCCGTCCACCACCGGCGCCAGCGAGGGATTCAGCAGGTAATAGGTCTCATTGTCCGGGCTGACCTCCACCCGGGTGGAGCCCGGCTCCGCCGCGCCGAACAACGACCCGTCCGTGATGCCGCCGCCGGTGTAATCGCCGTTGACGATCTTGAACGCCGCCGAGCCGAAGATTTGGAAATCAATCCCGTACGGGTGGCCGGGATCGTTTTCCGCCGGCTGGGCGAGCTTCACCGTCAGCGACCCGCCGGTGCCGAGCGACACCAGTTGCGACCGCAGATAAGGCGCGGCGAACGGCGTCACCGGAAAGGTGCCGCCGAACTGGGGATTGGGGTCCACGGTCACCCGCGACGGCGCGCCCAGCGCCGATTCCGGCAACGTGTAGCCCTCGCCGGTCTGCCAGTCGGTGGCGTAACCGACGCCCGGCTCGTATTGAATCACTTCCACGGCGAAGCCTCCGCTCGCCGCCTGACTTCCGGTCAAACCGCCGGCCAGCAACAGGCCCAGCGTCCAACCCCTGAGGTATTTCTGCATCGAACTCCCTTTCTCGATTGTGCGTTTTCCCGGGGAGCAAGGCCAGGGTCGGGCCGGAAGACAAAAAAGCCTTCAGGCTCCGACCAACCGGAGAATGAAGGCTTCTCGCAACTTCGCCCGAAAACCGTCCGGGCGACCGGCCTCATCCTTCTCTTGGGCGGAGAAGTCGGTTCCGCCGGGGCGGAACCTGACGAGCACGGCCAAGGCGGTATCCTGACTTGGGGCGTCGGACCTCGCTTCCGCCTTCCCGGGCCGTTGCCCGGTGGCCCTGGAAGCTTGTAGCCCCTCACAGTGGCGCAACCGTCCCCGATTCGCACGGGGTTCCCTGTCCCTTGACCGCGATCCCGGACCGGCGCGCACGCCGGTCCGGTTTGTCTGTGTTCATGCCAATGAACCGCGCCCACCCTGCCTGCTTCCGCCGCCCGGCACAAGCGGATTTCCCGCCCGCGGCCCAATCGGCGCGGGCCGGGCTTGATTTGCGCGGGCCGGGCGTCACCCTCGGGGGGAGATGAGCATGGCGGACCCTGCGGGGCGGACATTCGATTTCATGCGGGACACCTTCGCGTACCGCAACGAGCTGGTCTGGGAATACCGGC
>CAZRPT010000038.1:0-31145 GCA_964601985.1 uncultured Verrucomicrobiota bacterium | reverse complement strand
GGCGTGGTGGCCGTCATCGCGCCGTGGAATTATCCCTACCTCACCTCGGTGAACGCCGTGGTGCCGGCCCTGCTGGCGGGCAACGCGGTGCTCCTCAAACACTCCCACCAGACGCCGCTCTGCGCCGAGCGTTACGCCCAGGCCGCCGGGCAATCGGACCTGCCGGACGGCCTCCTGCAACACCTCCATCTCGACCACGCCGGCGTGACCGCCCTGCTCGCCGACGCCCGCGTGAACTACGTCGCCTTCACCGGGTCGGTCGCCGGCGGCATCAGCGTCACCCGCGCGCTGGCGGGACGGTTCGTCGGCACGACGCTCGAACTGGGCGGCAAGGACCCCGCCTACGTGCGCGCCGACGCCGACCTCGATCACGCCGTGGAAAACCTCGTGGACGGCAGCTTCTTCAACTCCGGCCAGTCCTGCTGCGGCATCGAGCGCATCTACGTCCACCAAAGCGTGTTTGACGCGTTCGTCGAGCGGTTCGCCGCCTTGACGCGCGAATACCGCCTTGGCAACCCGCTCGAACCGGACACCACGCTCGGTCCCGTGGTGCGCGGGCGGGCGGCTGATTTCGTCCGCGACCAGATCGCGGAAGCCTTGCGCGACGGCGCCCGGGCGTTGATTGACCCCGGCGCCTTCCCCGACGGCGGCCGGGGCAGCCCGTATCTCGCGCCGCAGGTGTTGGTGAACGTCACCCACCGGATGCGCGTCATGCGCGAGGAAAGCTTCGGCCCGGTCGTCGGCATCATGCCGGTGGCCGACGACGAGGAAGCCCTGAAGCTGATGAACGACAGCGACTACGGCCTGACCGCCTCGATCTGGACCCGCGACGAGGAAGCCGCCCTCCGGCTCGGGCGCCGGCTCGAAACCGGCACCGTGTTCATGAACCGCTGCGACTACCTCGATCCCACGCTCGCCTGGACCGGCGTCAAGCTGTCCGGCCGGGGATGCAGCCTTTCGCCGTGGGCCTACGAAAGCCTCACGCGCCCCCAATCCTTCCACCTCAAACACGCCGACGCATGAACGACTTCACCGCTCAATGGAACTATCCCACCACCGTCTGGGTGGGCATCGGCCGCGCGGCGGACCTGCCGAAGGCCTGCGCCCAAGCCGGCATCCGACGCCCCCTGCTGGTGACCGATTCGGGCCTGGCGGAGCACGCGATGGTCGCCGACGCCCTCGAACGTCTGCGCGCCGGGCTGCCCGACACGCAATGCTTCAGCCGCGTGAAAAGCAACCCGACCGGCGGCAACATCGAGGAAGGCGTGGCGGCCTTCCGCTCGGGCCGGCATGACGGGGTGGTTGCGCTTGGCGGCGGCAGCGCCCTCGACGCCGGCAAGACCATCGCCTTCCTGTCCGGCCAGACCCGCCCGCTGTGGGATTTCGAGGACATCGGCGACTGGTGGATCCGCGCCGACCCGGCCGGCATCGCGCCCATCATCGCCCTGCCCACCACCGCCGGCACCGGCTCGGAAGTGGGCCGGGCGGCGGTCGTGACCGACGAAACCACCCACACCAAGAAAATCATCTTCCACCCGAAGATGCTCCCCACGATCGCCATCCTCGACCCCGAGCTGACGGTCGGGCTGCCGCCGGCCTTGACCGCGGCGGCGGGGATTGACGCCTTTTCGCACGCGTTCGAAGCCTTCTTCGCGCGCGGGTATCATCCGCTCGCGGACGCCATCGCCCTGCACGGCATGCGCCTGGTGAAGCAATACCTGCCCCGGGCGTTCGCCGACGGCGCCGACCGCGAGGCGCGCATGCAGATGCTCGCCGCGGCGGCCATGGGCGCGACCGCGTTCCAGAAGGGCCTCGGCGGCGTGCACGGGCTCGCCCACGCCATCGGCGCGCTGCACGACACCCACCACGGACTGACCATCGGCATTCTGCTGCCCTACGTGCTGGCCTTCAACGCGCCCGCCATCGAGGAGCCCATCCGCTTGCTCGCGGCCACGCTCGAACTGCCGGCCACCACGCCGGGCGCGTTGCTGGACTGGCTGGTGGCCTTCCGCGCCGAACTCGGCATCCCGCACGCCCTGACCGAGCTGGGCGTCACCCCCGCCGAAGCCGACGCCGTCAGCCGGCTGGCCGCCGCCGACCCCTCCACCGGCGGCAACCCGCGCCCGCTCGACGCCGCGGCCTACGCGACCATCTTCGAGGCCGCCTGCGAAGGCCGGCTGCCCTGACCCCGCGCGCTTCACCGTTTTGCCGCCGTGTTGAACCTCCTCATCGTCGAAGGCAATTCGCCGGAGATCAACGCCCGCCTCCGCGAGCTGGGCGCGCGGCTCCAGTCCGAGCTGTTCGAGGCCCTCCTGCGCGAAGCGCCCGACGTGCGCACGGAAACCCTCTTCGCCGCCGATGAAGCCGTGTCCCTGCCCCCGGAGGAAAAACTCGCGGCTTACGACGGCATCCTCTGGACCGGCGCCGCGCTCAACCTGCCCAAGGGCGAGCCGGCGGCGTTGCGGCAGGTCGAGCTGGCGCGCCGCGCGTTGCGGGCGGGCGCGTTCATTTACGGAAGCTGCTGGGGCCTGCAAGTGGTCGCCGTGGCCTGCGGCGGCCGGGTCATCCCCAACCCGCGCGGCCGCGAAATCGGCATCGCGCGCGACATCACCCTGACCGACGCCGGCCGCCGTCACCCCCTCCTGCGCGGCCGCCCCGGGCGGTTCGACGCCCTCGCCGTCCACCGCGACATCGTCGCCCCCCTGCCCGAGGACACCCTGACCGTCCTCGCCGGCAACGACCTCTGCCCCATCCAGGCCGCCGAACTGCGCCTCGGCAAAGGCCGTTTCTGGGGCGTGCAGTACCACCCCGAATACGACTTCCTCGACCTCGCCGCCGCCTTCCGCCGCTACGCCCCCGCCCTTGTTGAAGAAGGCCTCTTCCCCGATCTCGAAGCCGTCGAAGCCGAAGCCCGCCGCTACGAATCCGCCGCCGCGGCCGGCCCGGCGACCGGCCTCGCCGCCATCCCGACCGCCCTCGCCGACCCCGCCTTCCGCACCCTGGAAATCCACAACTGGCTCGCCGCCCTGCGCACCCCGTAGCCGCCATCCCTCCCGCGGCCGCCGACGCGGGGGGACGTTTCCGCCGGCTGAGGGCAGCCGGCCTGCAGCCAAGGAGCATTGGGGGCGCTTCCTGGAGGCCGCGTGCCCGCACACGGCGGAATGCCGCATTTTCAGACCGGCTCCCAGCAGCTCCGCCCAGGAGAGCGGAGCGTCGCGATGCCGACGCCACTTTTCGGATTCCGGGATTCGGATTTTCCTCGATCGTTGCTCCGGCGCGGGAGGGCAAAAAAAGAGCGCCTCCGGGGAGGCGCTCGGGATGAAGGGTTTCGCCGGACGGCGGGTCAGGGCTTGGCCAGCTCGGATTTGACGTTGGCGGTCGCCACGTCGAGGAGGTGGCGGGTGTAGCCGCCGTTGTGAACGCCGTAGCTGCCGTCCTTCTCGACGAGGTAGAGGTTCAGCCGGGCTTGCTTGATGGCGTCGGGGATGAGGGTCTGCTCATCGGCGGTGGGGCCGCTGATTTCGGGATCGCCGTCGGGGTTCGAAAGCTCGCCCACGCGGGTGTATTCCCAGGCGAGGCGGCCGTATTTCTCGCGCAACCCGGCGGGCGCCTTGGTCTCGCCCCAGGTGTTGAGGAGATCAAGCAAGGCGGTCATGCGCTCGCGGGTGACCTGCTGGGTGCCGTCCCGGAGCAGTTCTCCGATCTCCGCCGAGCCGTGGCAGGCGCTGCATTGCTCGTACTCCACCCGGGTGGTGTGGCCCGTGTACGGCCCTTCGGTCAACTGGCCGTTGCCGTAGCCTTGGGCGTGGCAGCCGATGCACTGACCCGCGATGCCCGCGTGCGCGCGCTGCATTTCCGTGTTTTCGGGGTCGTAGCCCGCCGTGCCGATCAGGACGTTGTACTGCGGCGAGCCGTGCGGCGGGCGGGCGGTGTCACGCCAGTCCGCGCCGCGCTCGTTGTGGCATTGGGCGCACACCTGGATGTCGGGGTTGTACTGCGCGGCGAACGGGACGTCCGGGTCGTAGGAATAGTCCTCCGTGGAGTGGAGGGGGTTGCGCAGTTGGGAGGGATCGTGGGGTTGGTGGCAGGTCACGCATCCCACCGCGAAGCCGGCGGCGTCTTCGCGGCTGGGCAGGACCGTGGGGGCGGCGGGGTCGGCCCACTGTTTCAGCAGGGCCAGCCGCACGGCGCCGGAGTGACACACGCCGCACTCGTTCATGGCCGGTTCTCCTTCATCGAGAACCTTCCGGGCCACGGCCGGCGTCACGGGGGTGTGAAGGGAATCCCGCCATTCATCGTAGGTGCGATGAATGAAGCGGTAGTTGTGGCAGCCGCCGCAGGTGGCCGAATCCACCGTGACCTTGGGCCGCAGGGAGGGGTCGGCGATGTTGGCCGCGTGGAGGCCGGCCGGACCGTGGCAGTTCTCGCACTGGGTGCTGCCTTTGTCAGGGGTGGTTTCGACGCTCTGGAACCCGGTCCGGTACCCGTAGCCCACGGTGTGGCAGGGGAGACAGGTGGGGCTGTCCGCCACGCCGAATTTTTCGAGCGGGTCGAGGGCGTGGGGGTGCGGGCCTTGCTGCCATTCGGCGTGGATGTCCCGGTGACAGGCGGCGCACGAGGGCTCGCCCTGGTAAAGGGGCGAGGCGGCCTGGACCTGAAACACCGCCAGCGGCTGGTCCACCGGCACGGTGAGGGAGGTTCCGACCGTGGGGCCGCCCACGTTTTCCCACGCGGGGCATTGGGCGGTGGGGGAGACTTGCACCTGGTAGGGGCCGTTGAGTCCCTGCCATTGGAGGTGGATGCCGGCGGCGTCCCGGGTGGCGCGCAGGAAGCAGGGCCGCGGACTCAGTCCCCCGGGGGTGGGGGCGGTGAGGTGGTACATCGAATTCGTGTTTTCCGCGAGCAGCGCGCCGGCGCCGGCGCAACCGGCGAGGGCCAACAGGATCCGGGGCAGGAAACGGTTCAATGTTCTCATGGTGTGCATGGGCAAAGGGTGGGGATGCTGTTTCAGAATCGGTATTGCAGCGTGCCGTAAACCAAGTGGGCGTCGTAGTCGAGATGATGCCCGGAGGTTTCGTCGTCGTAGGTGAAAAAGCCGTATTGCAACCCCAGCCGGGTGCGGGGGTTAAGCTGCCGGGTCAGGCCGACGGTCACCCCCTGTTGCTCGAAGCCCGCGTTGTAGGGAACGGAAACCGCGGCCCTCGCGGGGTCGTAATTGTCGGCGCGGTAGTAGATGTATTGCACGTTGACGTCGGTCTTCTGGTCCAGCGCGTAGCCCACGCCGCCGGTGGCGGTCCAGTAATTGTTGTGCGCGTCCGCCATCACGGCCACGGATTCCGCGGCCAGGGTGTCCACCGAATCCAGCACGTAGCTGACGCTGCCCAGCAGGTAGATCCGGTGCCAGGGGGTCCATGACAGGCTGGCGCCGTAAATCTGGCTGTCCATGTCCGAGGCGTCGAGGGAGGACCAGCGGTCCACCTGGCTGGTGAGGGTGGTGGTCTGGTAGTCGTACCGCAGCACCAGTTGCAGGTTCGAGCGGGGGCGCACCGACAACCGCACATTCACGTCGTCCGTGACGAAATCCTCCGCCCGCAGGTAGGCGGGATACCGGATGAGGCCGGGGGCCTGGTTGGAAGAGGAATCCTCCGCGTGATCGTACTGGTTGTTCCGAATCTTGTGGTAGTACTGGAAGGAGACGCTGACGCGCGAGCAGGCGTACCAGTGGGCGCCCACGGAGTATTTCTGCCAGGAATGGGTGTCGTCGGTCTTGCGCCGCACCACGTTGGCGCCGCTGATGAGATTGTCCCAGTTTTCCTCCAGATCGCCCGAGCCCTGCACCCAGTTGCCGCGGGCGTAGAACACCCAGTTCTTCAATCCGGCGTAGCGCAGGTCCAGGTTTTCCGCGACTTCGAGGTAGCCCCGGTCGTTGTCGGCGTTATAGACCATGCCCAGGGCGTCGGCCGGCGAGGTGTAGAGCGAGGAGCCGGAGAGGTCCTCGCTTTCAAAGCGCAGGGAGGGCACGAGGTAGAAGTTCTCCCCGAGCGTCATCATGAGGTTGAGGTTGCCGGTGTGCTGGCTCTGGTCCGCCCCGCCGCCCAGGCTGCCAAAGGTGGCGGCGCTGGGCAGGCGCTGGCCGAGGTCCGGATCGTAGGCCGTGCCATAGACCCGGTAGCCGGAGAGGTCGGTGTCCAAATCCGTGTACGCGTATCCGAGGGTGAGCAGGATTTTTTCGCTGAGCCGGGTTTCCGCGAAGGCGTGGGCGCTGAACAGGTCCTCGTCGCTCTGCTCCCGCTGGGTGGTGGCGGCGGCGTTGGGCTGGTCGGGGTAATCGAGCACGTTGCGGGAGTTGTCGAACTCGGCATGCTCGTACGTGCCGCCCACGCCAAAGGTCACGCTGCCCAGGGTGTGCTTCACGTCCAGGGCAAAGAGATCGCGTTGTTCGTCCAAGCCCAGCCACGTGGGCGCAATGTGGCGCGTGTTGCTCCCCGCCGGCAGCCCGGGAACCGTGGAAGCGCCCCAAATCGTGGAGTTTTTCTCGCCGTTCCGGAACCAGTGATGATAGCTGAATTCCACCACCGGCAGGTCCGGCAGCGTCAACCCCAGCTCCACCCACGCTTCCCCGCGATCCACGAACTCCTGGTAGTCAAACGGATCGTGCCAGGCCGCGCCCGCGGGAAACCAGCCGCCCGCGCCGTTGTACCACGTGCGGAATTCGCGGTAGCCGACCCGGACATGGCCCTTCGATTCGTCGCTCAATTCGAGGCGCACCTGGTAATCGTCGTTGTTGAACAGCCCGCGGATGTCCGCCTTGAAGAGCCCCGTTTCATCCTCACCGAAGGTCTTCTCGTAGTGCAGCGAGGTGACCCCGCCGAACACCTCGGGCAGTTGGTGCTGCCGCTGAAACTCCGCCCGGCTGCCCCGGGTGAACGTCCCGCCGAAACCAAACTCCACCCAATTGACCAGGTCCGCCGCTTCCTCCTCGTCCGCGGTGTCTTCCTCCTCGTCCGCCGAAGTGTCCTCGTCCTCCGCCGAGGCGTCGGCTTCGGTATCCTCGCTGTCCGCCGACTCGTCCATTTCCTCCGTGCCTTCCTCGCTGTCCGCCGCTTCCGCAGAATCCTCGTCCGCGGACGTTTCTTCCGCCTCCGTCGCGTCGGATTCAGCCGTTTCCTCCGATTCGGAGGCCGCTTCCTCGGTCTCCGGGGCGGTTTCCTTGTCCGTGGCAGGGGCGGCCTGCTCCGTCTGGGCCGGCGCGTCTGTTTTCGCCGGGGGCTCCTGCTCCGCGGGTTTTTCGTCCTGAGCCGACGCGATTCCCGCGGCCAGACAACCGCTCAGCAGCCAGGTCAGCGCGCGCGCCGACGACCATTTTCTTCCGAGCATCAAGAGCAAGAATTTCATGGGCAAAACAAAGGGCTAGTAACGCAGCGAGGAATTCACGCGGGAACCGTGCACCGCTTCATGGCAGCCGGCGCTCCAGCAGGTGCCCCGGTTCAGGAACAGGCTGTGATCCTGGCCGCCGATCAACACGGCGCCGGAGGCGGTTTGCTGCTGGAAGTGGCAGTTGATGCAGAGCGAGGCGTTGCGCGCCTTGAGCAGTTTGTCATTCACCGAGCCGTGCGGCTGGTGGCAGGTGGTGCAGCCGTCCCGCATGGCCTCGTGCTCGAACACGAACGGTCCGCGCTGCGCCGGATGGCACTTCAGGCAGGCCTCGTTCTCGGCCAGCCCGGAAATCGAGCCGCCGCCCGGCCGGGCCGAGCCCCCGTGGGGCGGGTGGCAATCGCCGCAGCTCAGCCGGTTCGGCCCCAACGGATGATGCGAGGGCAGCCCGAAGCTGCCGCGCACGTTCAGATGGCAGTTGAAGCAGATGCGGGGATCGTCCTTGGGGTTGATGATGTTGCCCGAGCCCCCCGCGGCGTCGCTGTGGAGACTGCCGGGGCCGTGACAGGATTCACATCCGGCGTGGAGGGCGTTGTCCCCCGGCGCCATCAGATTCGCGTGGCTGGAAAATTTGAATTCCTGGACGATGTCCTCATGGCACATGTCGCACTCCTCGACGCCGATGTACTCCGCCCCGGGAATCATCGGCGGCGCCATCACCGTCCGATCCACCGTGCCGCAGGAGACCACCGCCGCCACCGCGCCCCACGGCAGCAGCCAGCGCAGCTTCCGCCATCCCCGGGCGTGGGAAGCCGCCCGTGCTGATTCTCTCCCGCCCGCGTTTAAGCCAAGTTTATCCGGTGAACGCATACTAATTAAGCCCATTAAAAAATGGTCGCCCCGGCCGCGGCTATACCGATTTTGACCTGATCCGCCCCTTTTTTGCCGTGTCAAACGATCTCCAAGTCTTCTTTCAAGGCAATTCAGACGGTCCCGGCGGCGATCCGGCCCCGGATTTCGTCGCGTTTTGAATCGCAACAAATTGGGAATCAACAGCCTTTCACGCCCGGCGGCGGTCATGCGTTCGGCGAAAAGCATCTTGGACGCCGAACGCTCCTCGGCAAGGGCATCATTTCCCGGAATCAAACACGGGGGGCGGCAGTTCCCGTTCGATTTCGGCGACGCGGTAGCCGAAGCCGGTGTTCCCCAGGGTGGACAAATCCACCTGTCCGTCACGCCGGCGGTAGAGGCCGGGGTGCACCCGCGCTTCGGGTCCGGAGGCGGCGGGGTAGAACTGCATGCAGTTGGTTTCGACGCCCATGATGGTGCCCACGTGGGCGGCCAGCAGGAGGTGGGGAATCTGGGCCAGCATGGGATTGGTGAGGTCCTGCACCATCAGCGTCATGCCGTGCGCCCGGGCCCAGCAGGCGCTCAGGAGCGCGCCGGTCTGGGTCTTGCAGGTCTTGAGCGCCACGCCGGTCCAGCCCAGCTCCCGCCCCCGCCGTACGAGCCGCCAGTCGTGCGCGCTTTCGTCGAGGAACAACGGTTTGCGGGCGCTCACGCCGTGGACGTCCAGCGGGCGCCGCTCCAGCTCGCAGGGAAAGGGCTGTTCGACGTAGAGGATCATCCCGTAATGGCGGGGGTGTTCGTCCCGTAATCGGTCGAGGATTTCGTTTACGTAGGCGGGATCGGTGACCGTGCAGTTGAAGTCCGCCGAGAGCCAGTCCACGTCGTGGGCCAGGGCGATGTCGCCCACGCGCACCAGCCGGTGGTAATCCCACGTGGGGTCGTTGCCGCGGAGCTTGACCTTCAGGCATTTCAGGCCGTCGGTCCGGATCCAGTCCGGCAGCAGAAAGGGAAAGCCGTCGTCCGGCGCGGGGCCGGTCGCCTCCCCGGCGCCGAGGGGGTCGAGCCCGCCGACCAGGTGCCAGGCCCGCAGCCGCCGGGCGGGCGTGGGGGCGAGGAATTCGTGCGGCCAGCGGTTCGCGAACGAGACGTCGGCGTCCGCCGCCGGCTCCAGATAAGCCGCGAGGTCGCGGTTCAGGAAATCAGGGTGATAGGTGGCGTAGGTGGGGCGGTTGTGCAGCGTGCCGTAGGCGTCGTGCAGGGCCTGGTCGAACACCGAGCAGCAGACCAGGGCCGCCAGCCAGGGCATCGGGGCGGCCGCGGCTTCCGGCGCGGCGTTGGCCGCCCGCCACAGCCCGGGGAGCGCTTCCTGCTGGAAATCATGCCCCACTTCGAGGGGATGTCCCGCGCCGGCAAACCCGCTCCACGCCTCCGCCAGCCGGAGGCAGAACGCCTTCAACCGCCGGTGACGGGGTTCGTAGGGCAGCGCGCCGGGCCAGACCCATTGCACGCTCAACGGCGTCTCGCCCCAGCCGGTGGCGCGCCGGCCCGCGCGGTCCTCGACCGTCACCGCCGCCCGGGCGCAGGTGACCGAGGTCAGGGTCTCGGGACCGAATTTCAAGGGGGTCCGCGTGGTCACCGGCAGGAAATGGAGTCGCGTCGCGCGCACCCGCATGTCCGTGGCCTTGCTCATGTCGGGACTATCCGGCGGGAAGGAGAGGGGGACAAGGGCGAAGGACGCGCATGCAAGCTTGAAAAAGAGTGAAAGGCAGAAGTAGGATGATTCCAATGAGCAATGCCATGAAGCATGCCCGAACCATTCAGCGTGATCAGTCTCAAGCTTCTGGGGACCGTTGGGATTCCAGAAGGAGTCGGGCGCGGCGCTTGGCTTTTTTGCGCAATGGCAGGAATTCCAGGCGGAAACAGGCTGTTTCCGTGAACGACTCTTTCTTGTTGGAGCTAACCCGCCGCTTGCTTTTCGCCGCCTTGGTCCTGTCGCCATGGATGAGCGCTTTTGAGTCTGCTTGGGTGCAGTGGACGGTCGCCGGCATAGGATGCCTCATTTTGATGATCCAAATTGTTCGCTGGCAAAGTGGACACGGCCATTCAGCGCTTGATGAAACTTCGGCGGCAAATGCATGGGTGGGACAAGCGGTGGCGGGCGTAATTCTCTTTCTCTTGTCATGGTGCCTGATCAGCGCGATGAACGCTTGCGGCCGGGTGGATCCAGTATTGACACGGTGGGTGCCATTACCGCACTTCGTAAGCTGGCTGCCTCACAGTTTTGACGGCAATGCTACTTGGAAAACTTTTTTTTACGGGTTGGCGTTGGCGGGGTTTTTCTGGGGAACGCGAAATTGGTTTTTCGAATACTCGCTTCAGGAATGGGCATCCAAACACGGGAAACGCAGGTATTTCCAGCAAAAGCGGCGGCATTCCAAAACCGTGCCGCGCTGCCTGCAAGAGTTGATCTGGGTATTGACCATCAATGGTGCATTGTTGGTATTGGTTGCCTTGTTGCAACGCGCGACGGATTCACCCTTGTTGCTGGCGATATTCAAAGATCCGCTTGACCGAGGAGCTTTGACGCATTTTGGACCTTTCGCCTACCGCAACAACGCGGCTCAATATTTGGGAATGATCTGGCTGCTGCCTTTGGGTTTGTGGCTGTTTACCGGATCCCGGCGCCGGCGGATATCCGTGAAAACAAAGCGGTTTGGCGAATCAGCGCGAATAATGTCCCTTTTTCTGGGAGTAATTATTTTGGGAGGAGGCTTGTTTGTGTTCAGCCGGACGGGGTGGCAGATATTAATAATAACCCTAGTTTTGGCAAGCGGAGCAACAGTGTCAAGGTGGTTTCCGGGAAAATTCCAGTGGGGAATGGTCATGCTGGCATGGCTCACCTTGCTTGCCGGTGTTGTTTGGCTGGCGTGGCCGCATGTGATCAAACGATTCCAAGCGCAATTTCAGTCCTTGCCCGTCAATCATCCGGAGGGCTTGGAGGAATTCACTCTTGCCGGTGTTCTTGATCTTCGTTACCAGGAGGACAACAAGCAATTCATCCTGGGGTTGTTTCCTTCTTCGCAAGCATCGTTGGGGGAGCCTCAAACATTTGCCGTGCACCTTTGGTTGAAAGAGGGCGGCGGTCTTTCCCTCTCGGCTTTCAACGCAAAAGGCGAACAATGCTGTCAATTTCGTCAGATAGATTTGCTGGAATCTCTTCCCGGTCAAAAACTCGAACTGGTGATTGTTTGCCATGAAGGACTGCGTTTGTTCGTGAATGGGAGGTTGATGGCTTACATCGAACCTTCCGAAAGCAATCAACCCGCTTGGATCCAGCGATTCCCCGGCTCTTACGTGAAGAATTTCAGCTATTATTCCGCGGGGGGGGTCCGCTACATGGGTTTTGATCGGGTCATGCTATGGAATGAGGTCGTTGCTCCTCGCCGAGTTTCTTCATGGATAACGTCTTCCGGCCCGTCTCTTTCCCCGCCGTTGTTGGATTTTGATCGCCGCGAGCTGTCTTGGGAAAAATTGCTTTGGTTGAAAGAAGACACTTTGCTTACTCGCGGCCAAATATGGAGCAGTGCCTTAAAAATGGCGCAAGAGGCGCGCTGGCCTCGCATATGGGGGGGCGGGCCGGGAACTTATCCCGGATGCTACGCCGTCAGCCCCGCCCGCCTGCCGGAGTTGAAGGAATTGCACGTTCATAACGATTATTTGGAATTCCTGATAACCTTTGGCCTGCCCGGCAGCCTGGCATTGTTCGTCGGCCTTGGCCTGGTGCTGGCACGCCCGTTTTTAAGCGGCGGAATACGCCTGCCTTTTCAATTCGTTGTTCTGCTTTGGATTTCTTTGTTGGGGTGTCTTTTGTTTGCCTTTGTGGACTGGCCCTTGTTCGCCCCTCCGGTGCAACTATTGTTCATCGTGCTATGCGCTGTTTTATCCATCGCCAGCATACAGAGGAAACCACCCTCCGAACGATTTCTTGAAATGCAAAACACAAACGAAGAAAATATTGCTTTCGTTTAAAAAAACAACAAGGCGCCAGAACTTGTCTAAAAAACCGCCCAAAACCGCTGCGTCCACGCACGCGACCCTCAGGAAAGGCGCAAGCGCTCAGTAATCCTTGCCGGCGGCGCTGGCGGCGCAGGAGGCCCGCCACCGCTCCAAGATGGCCCGCATCCGCGCCACGACGTCGGGATGTTGGTCGGCGAGGTTCGTGGTCTCGGCGGGGTCGGCGATCAGATCGTAGAGTTCCCACGCGCGGACCGGCGTCGTGCCGTTGTCGGAGCGGGGGCGTTTCAGGGAGGCGTGGTGCACCAGCTTGTAGCGCTGATCGCTCAGCGTGGCCATGCCGCCGGACTGGAATCCGATGGGCCGGGGACGCACCGTCATCCGCCCTTCGATCACCGGCAGCAGCGAAATGCCGTCGTAGGGGCGGTGGGGTTTTTCCGGGAGGGGATGGCCCAGCACCTCGAGGATGGTGGGGAAGTAGTCGCTGGTCACCGCCGGAAAATCCGTCACCCGGGGCCGGGTGATTTTGGCCGGCCATTCGAGCAGGCCCGGCACCCGCACGCCGCCTTCGTACAGGGAACGCTTGCGCCCGCGAAACGGCCCCGCCGAACCCTGGGAGCGGCCCTTGGGTCCGGGGTTGCCCTCCGGGCCGTTGTCGGCGCAGAACCACAGCATCGTGTGCTCCGCCACGCCCAGTTGGCGCAGGGCCTTTCGCAGCCGGCCCATCTGCTCGTCCAAGGCCGTGACCACCGCGTAGTAGTGCCGTTTGTCTTCCGGCTGGTCGGCGTATTTCGCCAGATACGGCGGCCCGCCGACCACCGGCTGGTGCGGCGCGTGAAACCAGATGACGGCGAAAAAGGGCTGTTGCCGCCGGACCGCCCCTTCGATGAACGGCAGCGCGTGGTCCATGATGATCCGGCTGTCGCAGCCGGTCAGGCCCTCGGCGGGGCCGTCCACGATGTTCGTGCCGTTGTGCCAGTAGAGGGCGCGCACGTCGAAACGACCGTGGGCGTTCTCCTTTTTGTACGGATCCCACGTGGCCACGGCGTATTCGGTGCTGAACCATTCGTCAAAGCCCGCCATGCCGGGCGTCATGTAATTTTCCCGGGGATGGCGTTTGGAGCCCTTGCCGGAAAAATCCGGCGAGAGGGTGCCCAGATGCCATTTGCCGAAATGGCCGGTGGCGTAGTCCAGTTGCTTGAGGACCCTGGCCAGACAGATTTCCTCCCGCTTCAGATGGCCCGTGTTGGCGAAGGTGATGCCGTAACGGTAGGGATGCCGGCCGGTCAGCACCGAGCCGCGGGTGGGACTGCACACCGGCGCGGCGGCGTAGAAGCGGTTGAACCGCAGTCCGTGCCGGGCCATGTCGTCGAGGTTCGGCGTCTGGATGACGGGATGGCCGTTGTAGCCGGTGTCGCCCCAGCCCAGGTCGTCCGCCATGCAAAGAACGATGTTGGGCCGGGCCGCCGCGGCGGCGGTTCCCGTCGTGAGCGAAATTCCCAGCAGCGCGGGCGCGAGTCCCCGCAAAAAGCGTGTGTTCATGATCTGCAATCTCCGCGGGCGAAGGTCTTTCTCCGGCGTCCCGAGGTGGCTGGGATTCAAAACCGCCCGCCCGCGGGAAGGAAGATTTTTCCGCCGCCGCGCGCCTTCAAAAGACCGTCGGCACCCCTTCCTCCAGGATGCGGAGGTGCTCGCTCAGACCTTTCTCCCGGGCCAGCGATTCAAGCCAGCGGGGCGGTTCGTCCATGTCCTCGAACGAGAGCCGGAAGCTGCCGTAGTGCATCGGGATCAGCCATTGGGCGCGCAAATCCCGAAACACCTTCACCGCGTCCTCCGGTCCCATGTGGACGTTGCGCATGCCTTCCGGGTGATAGGCGCCGATGGGCAGCAGGGCGATCTCGGGCGGGCAGCGGCGGCCGATTTCCTTGAAGCCGCTGAAGTAGGCGCTGTCCCCGGCGTGGTAGATGCGTCGCCCCTGGTGCTCGAGGATGAAGCCGCCGTAGCCGCGGTGATGATCGCGCAGCACGCGGGCGCCCCAGTGCTTGCAGGGCGTGAGGGTGACCTTCCAACCGCCGCGCTCGAAACTGTCCCACCACTCCAGCTCGATGATCCGGTTGAAGCCCAGCCCCTCGGCCAGGTCGCCCACCCCCCACGGCAGCACCGCGATGCGCGGCGCGGGCAGCCGGCGCAGGGTGGGTTTGTGGAAATGATCGAAATGCGCGTGCGACACCAACACCAAATCGGCGGCGGGCAGATCGGAGAGTTTCACCCCCGTCCGCTTCATCCGCTTCAACAAAAAGAGCCAGTTGGCGAAGATCGGATCAATCAGCACATTCAAATCGGTGAACTGCACCAGAAAAGAGGCGTGCCCGATCCACGTGATGGCCACCTGTCCCTCCTTCAGGCGCGGAAAAATGACCCGCTTGTGCTGGCCGGTCCGCTTGGTGCGAAGCGGTTTCCAGACCATTTCCCGGAAAAAGGTGCGCGGATTGAACGACTGGCTGGGGGTCAGCTCCTTGAACGACCGCGGCAGCCGACGCCGGGGTCGGCGGGCGGGATCGTTGGAACGGGGAGATGACATCAGTTCATTCGCGCCGGCACAGCTTAACTCATAGTCCGCCCGGCTCCGGGGCGCAACCCCGGGACGCCCCGTCCGCAAAATACGTTTGCCGCCGGCAAGCGCCTTCGCCGCGGGGCGTTTCGGAATTCGGATTTCCCTCGCCCCTTGGCCCCTCGAATTTTCCCCGCGCCTCCTCCCGTAGCGCAGACTTCCAGTCAGTCAAAGCAGGCGAGCAAAAGAGACGGTCGCGCAGCGGAGGGAAGCCCGGCAGATTGGAAATCCGTGAAACAGCAGGCTGGAAGCCTGTGTTACGGAGAGCCGCCGGAGGGGGAAACCCGGCCTGCGAACCCAGGGCATTTTGCGCCCTTTCCGCGGGCCGGCACGCGGCGGGATGCTCCCCTTGATGGAGCGGCTCTCAAGGCCGGAGGTCCACGCAGGCCACGGTGTCGAGATTGCGGCAGAAGAGCAGGCCGTCGGACAGCACCGGCGCCGCCCAGGTATCCTTGCCCTTGAGCACCTGAAAGCCGGAAAGCTCGCGACATCCGGCGGGGGTCAAATCCGCCACCGCCACGTAGCCCTTGTCGCTGTAAACAATCCAGTGCGCCCCCGCCTTGAGCAGCGAACCCTTGCCGTATTTCCGCTCCTTCCACAACTCCCGTCCCGTGGCCCATTCGAGACATTTCAGCACCCGCTCATCGAACCCGTACAAATGCCCCTGCCAGAACACGCAGGTGCCCACGTGGTTGCGCATGTTTTTGTTCCGCCAGACCGCCCGCGGCGGCCGGGTGGAAAAGTCGAACAACGCGCACCCCTTGCCATAACCGGAGGAGACAAACACCCGCGTGCCGACCACGATGGGCGTGGCGGCGTTGACGTCGTATTTCGTCTTCCACGGCGCGCGCCAAATCTCGCGTCCCGTGGCGGTCAACCGGCCGGAAATACTGTCGGCGCTGAGCACGGCCAGACAGGGCTGGCCGCGTTGCACGAAGGGCACGATCGAGGAATAGGCCACCTTGTCGCTGCCGGAGCGCCAGATCTCGCGCCCGGTGGCCTTGTCAAACGCCACCACGGAAGTGCCGCGTCCCCCCACCTCCGTGATGACCATCCGCCCCTGCACCAGCGGCGAGCCGGAAAACCCCCACGTCGGCACGGGCGCGCCATAATCCCGGGGAAAATTCTTCGCCCACAGAACCCGTCCCGTGGCGGCATCGAGCGCGAAAAAATGCCCCCGGCGGCTCAAAGTGAACACCCGGCCGCCATCCACCGTCGGCGTGGCGCGGGTGCCGTGATAACCGTTGGGATCCTTGGCCACGCAGGGATAGGCATGTTTCCAGAGCACCTTGCCGGAGGTCACGTCCACGCAACGAACGGCGTCCACGTCCTTGGTGTTGCCCATGGTGTAAAGCCGCCCCCGGCTGACGGACACCGAGGAATAGCCCACTCCCACCGGCACCCGCCAGAGCACTTTCGGCCCTCCGGCGGGCCAGTGAACCCGGTAGTTCGTTTCGGTGGAGACACCGTTGAAATGCGGCCCGCGCCAATGGGGCCAGTCTTCGGCGCTCAAGCTGGCGGCGCTCCACGCGGCCGCCAGCCAGCCGAGTTGCCACGCGCTCAGCCGGCTTCGCCATGTCCGCGCCGCGCCGCGCCCTGCGTTGCTTCCGGGGGTGATGAACATGCGGCCGGGATACCGGCGCCGCGGGAGGCTGTCAAAGCAAATCAGCCGTGAAGGTCCATTTTCTTTTCCCGGCGGCCGCGGGCGGGGAAAATCCGAATTCCGAAGGACCGAAGGCCGGGGAGAAATCCGAAAGAAAAATGTTCCCCGTCACCGCCGAGATGACGAGGCGAGGCAGACCCACAGCACACGCTTCCAGCCCGCGCTACGGATGAGGGAGCGCACGCGCCTCGCGGGTCAGGCCGGGGGTCCCGCCCGGCTCCCCGACGTGGCGGAAAAGGATTCTTTAATCCGACCGCGCGTCCTTCGTGGCCCCGGTCGCTCCGACGCGCGCGATGCCGGGGAAGCGGCCGCGAGCAAAGGAGGTGGAAAAAGCTTCGGCGTTCCGCTGAAGCCCTCCTCCGGTCTTTGACCGCGGCCGTTCCAGCTTCACGCGCCGCATTCGTCGGCGATGGAGCACCCCTCCCGCAGCGCGGGTTTCCCGTCTGCGCCACGGCGAGATGCGCGGATTTCCCCTCGGGCAGCACCCGCGGGCCGCGGGGGTTCACGGGGCGGACGGCCCCACTTTTTTCCGACCGGCTCCGGGGGCATCATGGCTCCGTCGCCGGAAGCAGCTCCAGCAGGGCGGCGGCGGCCTGGTCGGGGGTGACGCTTTTGAGGCAGCGGAAGTCGAGCGGGCATTCGCGGCGGAAACAGGGGGCGCAGGGCGCCCGGCCCGGAAGCAGCCGGTGGGGGGAGGCGCCGGGCAATCCGGGCGCGGTCAGGAGCGGCGAGGTGCTGCCGAAGGGCGCCACCACCGGCGTGCCCACGGCGGCGGCCACGTGCATGGGGCCGGTGTCGTTGGTGAGGAGGGCGCGACACAGGATCAGGCAGGCCATGAGTTCGCGCAGGGAGGTTTTGCCGGCGACGTGAATGACCAGTTCCCGGCTGTGGGTCGCGGGAGCGGACGCGTCCCGGGGCCGCAACGATTGGGCCAGCTTGATGGCCAGCCAGCGCGAGAGGCCGCGGTCGTCCGGCCCGCCCAGGATCAGCCAGCGGCAGGGCGTGCGGGCGTGGACGGCGACGGCGGTCTCGATGAAGCGGTCCGGCGGCCACCGTTTGGCGGGACCGTAGGCCGCGCCCGGGTTCAAGCCGACCAGCGGCGGCCCGACGGGCTCCAGGTGAAACCGGCGGCGCGCCTGCTCGATTTCCGCGGGCGCGACGAACAGACGCGGGGCGAGCGGGGTGGAATCCGCCCCCACGGCGGCGACCAGGTCCAGGTAATCGTGCAGGTGATGGGCGCGCGCCGGAAAGGCGGCATCGCGGCGCGCTTCAACGCCGGAGGCCCGGGTCAGCGCGCGGATTTCCTCCGGCTTGAGTTTGCGCATGGACCGCCACTCGGGACGCCGCCGCACCCGGTGGGTCAGGAGGAGTCCCCGCCCGCCGCCGCCATAACCAACGCGCATCGGCAACCGGGCCCACCAGAGTTCGAGCGCCGAGCGGAGGGAGTTGGGGAACGCGAGGCCCACGTCGAAACCGGCGGCGGCGAGCTGCCGCCCGATGCTCCACGGCGGTTCCTGGGGGGTGAAGGCGAAAACGGTGTCCACCGCCGCGTGGTGCCGCCAGAGTTCCGCGAGCTTTTCGGGCGTCACCAGCGCGATGTGTCCCCGCGGAAAAGCCTCCCGCAATCGCAGCAGGGCCGGCGTGCTCATGACGGCGTCGCCGAGCCAGTTCACGCCCCGCACCAGAATCCGGGGCCGTCCGGGGCGGCCCCGGGAACGGCCCGCCGACGGGGATGACGGGGGCGCGGTCATGAGCCGGCGGGGGCGGAAGGGGCTTTCGCTTCCGCGGGGCGACCGCCGCCTTTCCAGCGGCGATGGACCCAGAACCAGTTGGCCGGATCGCGGCGCACGGCCTCTTCGTAGGCGCGGTTGACGTCGCGCATGATGTCGGCCACGGAGCGGGGGCCGGCGGCGTCGTGGGTGGGGATGGGCTCGCTGTTTTCGATGCGCCAGCGGGCGAGGCCGACCCGGTAACAGATGCAGACGTGCAGCGGGCATTGGTAGCGCAACGCGAACACCGCCGGCGAGGGGTTGGTGGAGCATTCGCGCCCGAAAAAGGGCAGTCGCACCCCGCGCTGACCGGCGTGCTGATCGGCCAGAAACCCCAGCATCATGGGCTGTTTCTTCATGATCCGCCGCAGGGCCCGGGCCTCGGTGCGCCGCTCGAAGTAAAGGCAGCCCGAGCGGCTCCGCAGCTCCTGCAAGAGGCGGTTCACGGCCGGCTGGCGCAAGGCCCGGTAGGTGGTGGCGAATTTGAAGGGGGGCACCAGATGCGCCCAGCGGGCATAGATTTCGAAGTTCCCGAAATGGCCGACGGCCAGGATGCGATTGGGGGGCAGCGCGGGATCGCCGGGGCGCAGGCGTTCGGGGTGGCGCACCTCGAGCACCCGCATCACGGCCTCGTCCGACATCATCGCCGTCCTGGCGGCGCAGGCGAAGGCCTCGCCGATCCGGCGGAAATTGCGTCGCGCCAGCGCCCGGATCTCCCGGGGCGAAAACTCGCCGGCAAACGCCGCGGCGAGGTTTTCCTCCGCCACCCGGCGATGCCGGCGGTCGAGCGCCCACGCCAGCAGGCCGCCCCCCTGCCCCAGCACGGCCACGACCGGCAGCGGCAGCAGCCGCAACAGCAGCAGCAGCCCCCGGCCCGCCCGGTAGATCAGCCCGTTCAACATCAGTGAAAACAGATGCGGCGCACGCACTCTTGAAAGTCCTTCGCGCCGCGCAGCAGTTTGATTTCCACCCGCATGAAGTAGATCGGCAGGTCGCGCCGGTCCAGCTTGGGAAACCGCACGGCGTCCTTCTGGGTGGTGATGATCATCTCCACCTGCCGCTTCTTGCAGCGGTTGATCACGTTCAGCAATTCCTGCTGGGTGAAGCGGTGATGGTCGGCAAAGCGTTTGGTGTACACCAGCTCGGCGCCCAGATGAATGAGGCTTTGCTCGAAGCTCTCCGGCTGGGCGATGCCGCTGATGGTGGCCACCTTGCGCCCCCGCATGAGCGTCAGTTCCCGCTGCTCGCCGCTGAAGACATCCTCGAGGTAGAGCGGATGATGCACGCACTCGATGATGCCCGCCCGGGGATTGATCCGCTTCAGCAGGGCGCGCAGTTCCCCGGTCTGGCCGTTGCTTTTGGTGATGAAAAAGACCGAGGCCCGCGCCAGGTGGGAGGGCGGCTCGCGGAGGGTGCCGCGCGGCAGGAGGTGGGCGTTGCCAAACGGCTGCTGGCAGTCAATCAGCACCACGTCCTGCCGCCGACCGGCCAGTTTCCAGTACTGGAAGCCGTCATCCAGCAGCAGCGTGTCGCAGCCGAATTTTTCGATGGCGTAGAGGCCGCTCTTCACCCGGTCCTTGTCCACCAGCACCACCACGTCGCGGAGATTCGAGGCCAGCATGTAGGGCTCGTCGCCCGCCGTCGCCGAGTCCAGCAGCAGGGATTTGCCGTCGGAGACGATCCGGGGCGGCGTGGATTCGTGGCGGAAGAGGAGCCGGTTGAGCAGCCGCTGCCGCAACGGCGGCGGCGTGGAACGATAGCCGCGCGAGAGGATGGCCACGTTGCGTCCCTCGTCCTTCAGCTCGCGGGCGAACTTTTCCACCACCGGCGTCTTCCCGGTCCCCCCCACGGTGAGGTTGCCGATGGCGATCACCTGCACCCCGAGGGTGTAATCACGCAAAATGCGGGACTGGTACAACCGGCGGCGGAGCTTGATCGCCACCAGAAAAACCTTCGAACAGGCGAACAGAACCCCCCGCAGCAGGGCGGCGCGCTTGCCCCGGCGCTGCTCGAAAATCACGTCCAGGGCAAACGTCTCCAGACCTTCGGACCAGGCTCGCAGCCATTCGCGCATGAGCGGAGGAGTATGCCCGAGTCCCCCGCCCCGGGCAAGCGGACGCGCCCCCGCCGCCGGCCGGAAAAGCGCCTCCCCTCCCCCGCCCCGCCCCATGCGCGGCGGCTTCAGGGCCGGTCTGAAAAGTGACGCGGGGGAGCAGGCGGCCCACCACATGCAGGAGGGGAGCAGGACGCGTCATCCCGGCGCTTCCAGACCGGCCCGGAGGGGATTACTTCACTCCGTCGCCGGCTTCCTGACAGGCGGGGCAAATGCCGAAAAACTCGAGATGATGGCTCACGTGGGCAAACCCGCTCCGTTGGGCGAGCTCCGCCTCCACCGCCGCCAGCGCGCAATCTTCCACCTTCAGCACCCGCGCGCAGCGGCGGCAGACGAGGTGGTGATGATGGCCGTCATCTCCCGCGGCCAGCAGCTCGTACCGGGCCACGCCGTCGCCCAGGTCATACCGCTGCACCAACCCCAGCCGGAGCAGCAGGTGCATCGAGCGGTACACGGTGGCCAGATCGCAATGCTTCTCCGGCAGCCGGGCCAAGATTTCCCGCGTGCTGAGCGGACCCGCGTGGCGGCGCAGGGTTTCGAGAATCGCCTGTCGCGGGCCGGTCACCCGGCGGTCCCGCCGCCGCAAATGATCCGTCAGCTCGCTGAGCGGGCGGTCCGCGGAGCAGGGCGGAACGGGCGGTTTGGAAGGCGCGGCCATCTAGTGAAACAGCACGGTGAGTCCGCCCGCCAAAATGCCGACGAGAATCGCCAGAAACTTGCCCCGGTTGAACCGGTGGGAATCGGTGCTCTCAAACAGGACGGTGGTGGCAACGTGCATGAAAATGCCCACCACCAGCGCCGTCAGTTCGCGGCTGTAATCCGCCAGCGGCGTGTGGCCGCCGATCAACAGCCCCAACGGCGCCATCGCCGCGAACAACGCCAGCCACCCCAGCGCCCGGAGCCGGGACATGCCGGTTTGCAACAGCGTGCCGAGGAAGGCGATCGTCACCGGATATTTGTGGATCAGGATGCTGAGAAACAGCAGCGACCGGGCGGTTTCATCGAAGTGATGATGCTTCTCGCCCACGGCGGTCGCCTCGACCAGCGCGTGCAGGCACAACCCCACCACCACCCCCACCCGGAAACTCGTCGCGTGGGGCTCGTGGGCGTGCCCGGGCGCCCCGGTGGAATGACCGTGCTCCGCGCCCAGCGAGAGCCCCTCCAGCAGCACCTGGGCGAAAAAACCGATCAACACGAAAACCCCGATCCGCAGGGCGCTGATGCCGTGCTCCCCGCCCGCCTCGTGCACGTACAGCTCGGGCACGATGTGGAGAAACGTCAGGCAGAGCAGATACGCGCCGGTGAAGGCGTTGAACAGCCGGACAAACCGGGGATCGTGCAGCCGCAGCTTCAGCACCGTGAAAGCGCCGGCGGCCACCACCAGAAGAAAAGCCAGATATTCCATAACGCAAACCAAGACGCGCCATCTCCGCGTTCCGCCGCGCAAGCTAATTGCAAATCATTTGCATTTCCAGCGCAAAAATCGCCCCCCGGCCCCGCGGCCGCCGCGCGGGCTTGACCCGGCGGCGGCGGTTTTCGAGGCTGGGCGGATGAAGCCGAAGACCACGACGGGCGGACGACGCATCCGGCGGGACCGTTGCGGGGTGTGGGTGGTGGATTTTCAGGAACGCCTGCTGCCCTCCGTGCGCGAGGCGGACGCGGTATTGGCGCGGGCGACGCTGCTCGTCCGGGCCGCGCGCCAACTGGGCGTGCCGCTGTGGGTGACGGAGCAGTATCCCCGCGGCCTGGGCGGGACCGTGGCCCCCTTGCGGGAGGCGCTGGGCGACACCCCGCGCCGGGAAAAGCTGACCTTCAGCGCCGCCGGCGCGGAGGGATTGCCGACCGAACCGGCGGCGCGAGCGGTGGCGGACGTGGTGGTGTGCGGCATCGAAACCCACGTCTGCGTCTGCCAGACCACGCTGGACCTCCTGGACGCCGGCCACCGGGTGTTCGTGGCGGCGGACGCGGTTTCGTCGCGCACGGCGGCGGACCACGAACTGGGCCTGGCCCGGATGCGGTCCGCCGGCGCCGTGCCGGTCTCGGTGGAGATGGTGATTTTCGAATGGCTCGAACGCGCCGGCACGGACGCGTTCAAGCGCCTGCTGCCCCTGTTGAAATGACCCCTCCGCTCCGTCCCGAAAACCAAAATGAACTTGCCGTCCCGCCGTCCCGCCGTCAGCTTGCCCGCCGCGAATCCCCGGCGAAAACCGGCCGCCGGAGAGCCGGGGGCGAAAGCGCCCGAAAAAAAAGCCTCCGGGAAGATTCGCCACCCTGCATCACACAAGATGAAGAATGATTTGATCCGGAAAAGCGCGCGCTGGGGACTGGCGCTCGGCCTGGCCGCCAGCGCGCTCGCCCGCGAATACCACGTTTCCCCGCGGGGCGACGACGCCCACGACGGCTCGCCCGCCGCCATGTTGCGGACGATTTCCGCCGCCGCCCGCCGGGCCCGGCCCGGGGACGTCATCACCGTCCACGCCGGGGTTTACCGCGAACAAATCGCCCCGCCCCGGGGCGGAACCTCGGACGCGAAGCGGATCGTTTACCAGGCCGCGCCCGGCGAGCGGGTGGTGATCAAGGGGTCGGAGCCGGTCACCGGCTGGCGCAAGGTCCGGAACGACACCTGGCGGGTGACGCTGCCCAACTCATTCTTCGGCGCGTTCAACCCGTTCGCCGACGTGCTCCACGGGGACTGGTTCAACCCCAAGGGACGGAAACACCACACCGGCGCGGTGTATCGCCGCGGCCACTGGCTGACCGAAGCCGCCACGCGCGCGGCGGTGCTCCAGCCCGCCGGAAAAAATCCGCTGTGGTTTGCCACCGTAAACGAGTCGGCCACCACGATCTGGGCGCAGTTCCCCGGCGGGGATCCCAACCGGGAGCCGGTGGAAATCAACGTCCGCCGGAGCGTCTTTTATCCGGCCCGGCCCGGGGTCCATTACCTCACCGTGCGCGGCTTCATCATGGAACACGCCGCCACCCCGTGGGCGCCGCCCACCGCCGAACAAATCGGCCTCATCGGCACCCATTGGAGCCGGGGCTGGATCATCGAGGACAACACCATCCGCTACTCGACCTGCGTCGGCGTGGCGCTGGGAAAATACGGCGATCAATGGGACAACACCTCGCAAAACAGCGCGGAGGGCTACGTCAAAACCATCGAGCGCGCCCTGGCCAACGGGTGGTCCAGGGAGCGCGTCGGCCATCACATCGTGCGCCGCAACCACATCGCCCATTGCGAACAGGCGGGCATCGTGGGCAGCCTGGGCGCGATCTTCAGCGTCATCGAGGACAACGACATCCATGACATCCACGTGCGACGGCTGTTCACCGGCGCCGAGATGGCGGGAATCAAGATTCACGCCGCCATTGACACCCTCATCCGCCGCAACCACATCCACCACACCGTCCGCGGCATCTGGCTCGACTGGATGAACCAGGGCGCGCGGGTCACGCGCAACCTGCTCCACGACAACGGCCCGGATGAGGACCTGTTCGTCGAGGTGAATCACGGCCCCTTTCTGGTGGATCACAACTGGTTTCTCTCCCCGAACGCGTTGAGGGACTGGTCGGAAGGCGGCGCATACGTCAACAACCTCTTTGCCGGGCACATTCGGTGGCGGGCCGAACACCGCCGCGCCACCCCCTACCACCCGCCGCATTCCACCCGGGTGGCGGGATTGCGAAACATCCTGGGAGGCGATGACCGCTTCTACAACAACCTCTTCGTCGGCCCGGCGGGTTTGTCCGGCTACCCCGCCGCGGGCCGGCCGGTGGCCACGCGCGGCAACGTCTTTTTGCGCGGCGCAAAACCCTTCCCCGGAGAGAAGGACGCCCTCGTGCTGCCGCGTTTCGACCCGCGCATCCAGCTTGCCGCCGACGCGGAGGGCTGCACGCTCGCCCTCACCCTGGATCCGCAATGGCGCGCGAGCGCCGCCCGTCCGGTGGTCACCACCGCCCTGCTGGGCCGGGCCCGCGTGCCGGGACTGCCTTTCGTCCACCCGGACGATTCCCCCTACCGGCTCGACCATGATTACCTCGGCGTCCCCCACCCCGCGGACCGGGTTTTCCCCGGCCCCGTCGAATGGACGCCCCCGGCCCGGCACTCGATCAAACTCTGGCCGCTCCCGCCGGACGCGAACGATTGAGCCGCCCTCCCCCCGCCGCAACGCGGACCGGCATCACGGCCGCTCCCGCCGGATTTCGATGCGCGCGGGGGCGGTCAGGGTCAGGATCAGCCAGCCCTCGGCGCGGTGGGGTTCCACGGTTGCGGGCGGCGGCGGGGCGTCATTGACGCGGATCTTCACCGATTGGTGGACGCCGTTGACCAGCACCCGCCAGGGCTGCTCCGGCCAGCCGGCCACCCGGAAACGGATGCCGTCCGCGTCCTCGACGAAGTCGCTGATCGGGCCGGGCGCGTGCACCCGCCATTGGTGCCGCCGGCTGACGACGAAGTCGTACGGGACCGGCTCGCCCAGCGCGGGGATGGCCGGCACCAGCACGGTGGCGGGGTTGATGGCCGGGTTGTTGCGGGTCTGGGTCTTCGGGGAAAAACTGTCCGGCAGCAGCCCCACCCGTTCGGGATCGTCCGCCGGCCAGGTTTGCTCGATGCCGCTCCGGGCGATTCCCGCCGCCAGTCGCGCCCACGGCCCCTCGGGATCATGCCGGGCCAGGCGCTGGAGCGCGTCGGCATAGACCAGGCCGCACCATTGCACCGGCAGCCCGATCCAGACCGGCGCCACCCAGTGCGTGGCGCCCAGCACCGCGATGGTGCCGTAAAGACCCACCGGCCCGGGCGTCGGCGGACGCAGGTACACGAAGGGCACGCCGGTCCACCCCCAGTACCGGGCCTGTTCCAGAAAGGCCGGATCGCCGCTCAGCTCGTAACCCAGCACGTAAGCGCCCACCAAATGCCCCGCGGCGAGGATGTCCGGCGTGTGGAGCGGAATCTCCCACGTCTGCGCGCCGCGCGGGACGGTGTCGCGGAATTTGTCCAACCCGCGCAGACGCTCCAGCCCGGCGGCGATCAGCGCTTCGTCGCCGCAAAACGCCGCCTGGTTCAGCAGCGAATGCACCACCTTCGCCGTGAGCCCGTTGGCCTCCCGGCTCCAATGCGTGCGCGCGTAATCCGGTTTGCCGGGGGCGCGTTGATAGCGCAGGGAGCCGTCGGGCGCGAACCGTCGCAACTGCCGCCGCACGTGCGTCGCCGCCTGCCGGGCCGCCGCCGCCACGCCGCCATAAACCAGCGCGGGCAGGGCGGGGCGCACGTGGCCCACCTGACGGGTGTTGCGCTCGCCGGGCGGCACCGCCGCGATCACGTCCCGCGCGGTCTCCCGCAACCGCCGGGCCAGCGGCGGATCGTCCACCTTGCGGGCCAGCCACTCCATCCACACCGCCGCGTCGGCGGCCGGGATCGGGGAAAAGCCCGGGCCGACGGCGTGCCGGAACCGGTTCCCCTCGCGAATGGCCGAGTCCAGCCAGCCGCGCGCCGCGAGCCGGTAATAATCCCGCGCCGCAGGTTCCGGGAGGGCGGGCAGGCCGTTGAGCCGCACGTAGCGTTGCACCGCCGGGACCACCGTTGCGCCGCGCCCGCCGAGGATCAATCCTTCCCAGCGCAGGCTGCCCCGTCGCCGCACCGGGCCGTACGGCAGCAGGCTGTCGGCCTCCCGGTTTTCGCCGTTCGAGCCCGGAAACAGCACCCCCATCACGCTGCCGCCGGAATGAAACAGCCGGTCCGGTGAATCGAACACCACCCCGTACTCCGGCGCGGGGCCGCAGGCCCACGTCAGCGCCACCCAGCGTCCTTCCGCCGCCAGGGCCATCAGCGGGAAGGTCAGTTTTTCCAAATCGGGCACCTGCCGGCGGGAGGCGGGCGGATTCAGGTCCGCCGTCGAGCTGCTCGGTTCATCGGCCAGATATTCGATGCCCGGCAGCAGCGCCTGGGTCTTGTGGACGCCGAAACGGTCCAAGCCGGTGAACAGCATGAACACCGGCACGTAAAGCAGCTCGCGCGGCTGGTCACAGCCGAGCCGCACCGACACCCGCAACGCGCCCGCCTGATCGGGCACGAAGGTTTGTTCCGCCTCCCAGACGCCGCCGTCCGGGTCGGTGAACCGCGTGCTCGCCCGGAGGTTGCCGCCCAGCCAGCGATCCGCCAGATGCCGGCCCGGCGTCAGCGTGACCCGCGTTTGCGCGTTCGTACCGCCCAGCGCCACCCAGCGGACCTGGCCGTCCCGGACGTAACCGATCAGGCCCGCCGGATTGCCGCTGGCCAGGGGCCGGCCCGCCACCTCGACGGTGAAGGCGTTGAAGCGGTCCCGGGCGTGGCGCAACCGCAGCTCGCCCGATTCGAGGAGCAGCCCGTCCGCGTTCCAGTCCGGCCGCGGGACCGCCGGCCAGTCCGGCGCGGAGAGCAAAACCCGCTCCGCGAACCCGAGGGAGCGAATCCAGCAACGGCCCCGACGCCCCGGCGGATCCACCCGCAACCGCCAGCCGGGCCCCAACGCCGGCAGCCGCAGTCGCGCGGTGTGCCACTTTCCCGCCGGGACGGAGAAGCGCGCCGAATTCGACTCGGTGGGCGGGGCGCCGTCGCGGAAATAAAACACCTGCCCGCCCCCGCCGGTCTCCGACTTGAGCGTGAGCTCCAGCCAGAGCGGCGTGTTCGTCGGATAATCCCGGAGCGGCCCGTAAAAATACGGATCGCCGCCGGTCAGCTCGATTTCGAGTCCCGCCGGCGTGGCGCGCAACGCCGCGATGTCATGCGCCGCCCGCCACTCACGCGCCACCGCCGCCCGGGTGAAATCGAACTCCGGCAACGCCGCCGTGCGCGCCGTCCCGCCGCCCGTTGTCAGGCCGCCGGCCAGCAGGAGCACCCCGCCCGTTCGCCCAAACCACGAGGAGATTTTCATGCGCGCCAGTGTGGGGAGAGTCGCCCGCCTTGGCCAGCGATCTCCCCCCGAAAAACGAAAAGCAAATTTCCCCGGAAGGAGGGAAAAGCCCAACCTCGCCCCTCCCCGGCCTTCGTCTTTCCCCCGGCCGAGGCAAATCAAGCTTGGCTTTGGCGAAACGATGCTCAGAGCCTGCCCTCGGAGCGATTCGAATCATGCAACGCCGTCCTTGATCACCGTAACGAAGCCTTCCGCCTCGCCACTTTCACCCCCTTTCCCCGAAGGCGCTCCACCGGCCATTCGCCTTGGAGTAAAAAGTTGCCGGAACGCAGTTTTGCTTGACCTGCCGTCCATAGGCCCGCACATTGGACCATCAAATTCGGCTGCTAAATGGAAATGTCATCCAACGGGATGATCTTCCGGTCGAATGTTGGTTGATTGGTGATACCCAGACACTAAATAAAACGGAACACCCATGAAAAATGGCACGAAAACCCTACTCCTGTCGCTGACGGCCATCGGTCTGGCGGCAGCGAGCTTGAACGCGGCGGACGTTCGCCAAGGGCTGGTTTCCTACTGGCCGTTGGACGAACTCAGCGCCGATCTGGCTACCACGCCGGATGTCGTTTCCGGCAACGACTTCCAAACCGATACCACTTTTGCCCCCGCGGATCTGGTGCCGGGCAAACGTGGTTTGGCGTTTCAATTTACTCCCGACTACCAAACACGCCTCTGGCATTGGAACATGCCCGGTGAGGATACGGGCCTGCCGGTGACCGAGGCCCCCGAATGGACCATGATGTGCTGGGTCAAGGCCACCTATCCGGTGGACGGCGAGACGGATCGGCGGGTGCTTTCCACCAGTTCCAGCACCGACAGCAATCCCTTGTTCAACGTGGGCACGGACAACCGGGCCACCGGTGGGGACAACCATGTGACCCTCTTCGTCCGCAACGGCAGCACTCCCATCAATCATCCTCATGACGGCCAGTTCGCGGCTTACGACGGCAACTGGCATCACATCGCCGTCGTGGCAGTGGGTGGGGATGTGCAGGTTTACGTGGACGGGCAACTGGACGCCACCCATCCCTACCCGCCCGGAATGCGGCCCTATGACATTACCTCGGTGGGCGCCGTCGTGCGCGGACCGGTGAGTGGCGAACCACCGACTGCCATCGCCGAGAGCATCGCCGTCCTGTTCCGGGGCGTGGTTGATGAAGTGGCCATGTGGGAACGCGCCCTGGCTCCGGAGGAAATCCAGGACGTGATGAACAACGGCATCCAGCTGCCGGTGCCGGCCTTTCCGGCGGAGATCCAGGTCCAGCCGGTGGGCGCCACCGGCCTGATCGTGGGGGATGCCTGGACGTTCTCCGTTTCCGCCGCCGGCAGCCGTCCGTTGAGCTTCCAGTGGAAGAAGGACGGGGCACCCATCCCCGGCGCCACCGGACCCACGTTGGAACTGACGGACCTGACCGCCGAGGACAGCGGCACCTACACGGTGGAAGTCAGCAACGCCGGCGGCACGGTGACCAGCGATCCGGCGGTGCTCGAAGTGGGCGACTGGCCCGCGCCGGATCTGGAGCGCGGCATGCTCGCCTACTGGCCGCTGGACGAGGTCAACGGCGTGAAAACGCCCGACAAACGGAGCTGGTACGACATGGAACTGGTGAACCTGACCGAAGACGATCTGGTGCCCGGCAAATGGGGCCAGTGCTTCAAGTTCGATTCCTCCAAGCAGACCCTCCTCCAGTTCCTCAGCGGTCCGGAGGATGAGCTGCCCATCTACCCGCATCCCAGCTTCACCATTTCACTGTGGGTGAACGGCGACGTGCAGCAGGACTTGCGCGTCTTCTCCGAGGGCTCCACGGCAAGCAGCCGCCCCTTGTTCAACATCGGCACGCACAATGCCGCCGCCGACGGCACCGTGGACACCTACATTCGCAACGACAACAACACGAGCGCCAACCACCAGCACACCCAGGCGGTGGCGTTTGACAACACCTGGCATCACATCGTCTATGTCCAGCGCACGGTGGCGGGGCAGCTCACCGCCAAAATCTACGTGGACGGTGTGGAAGACCCCAATCCGCCCCGGCCGGTTTCCCCGTTGACCGTCAACACCACCACCATCGGCGGCATCCGCCGGGCCTCTCCCTCGCACTGGTGGACCGGCTTGATTGACGACGTGGCCATCTGGGAGCGCGCCCTTTCACCCGAGGAAATCCAGCTCCTCGAAAACGGCACCCCGATGCCGACCCCGCGGTTGCGGCCGCTGAAGATCAACCGCTTCCAGTCCTCCCTGCCCGCCGTGAAACAGGGGGACGAAGTGGTGCTCTCCTGGGACGTGAGCACCGATGCCGCCGTCAGCATTGACCAGGGCATCGGCGACGTGAGCCCCCTGACCGTCAGCGGCGTGGGCAGCATCACCGTCACGATGAACGAAAGCAAAACCTTCACCCTGACCATCAGCCGGGGCGATGAATCCCTCACCGCCCAGGTTCATGTGGGCACGGTGGACGGCGTCGCCGACAACTGGAGCCTGCTGGACAACTTCGACCAGTATGCGCCCGGTCCGCTGGGCGACACCGCGTGGTGGCAGGATCTGCGTGGCGGCGGGGCCATCGTGGACGTGGACGGCAACCGGATGCTCAGCCTCGTGGGCGGGGATGGCGCGGCCGTCCTGCCGCTTGGCCCGTTGACCCTCAAGGAAGGCGAGCGACGCACCCTCTTCTGCCGCTTCCGCACCTTGGACGATCCCGCGTTGGCCATCCGCCACCTGCTGGGATTGACCGACAAGAACCTGCGCTGGTACGGCGACGCCAACGGCAACGTCGGCCCGCACGCCATCTTCGACAACAACA
Source organism: uncultured Verrucomicrobiota bacterium (assembly GCA_964601985.1). GTDB lineage: Bacteria > Verrucomicrobiota > Verrucomicrobiia > Limisphaerales > J093 > J093. The sequence continues at coordinate 1,004 of CAZRPT010000038.1, read as the reverse complement.
CCGCGGACAACCCCGGCACGTTGCTCCTCGGCACCCGCAACATGGTGGGCGGCGTTGAGGAATTCGCGCCCGACGGCCTGGCCGAAGCCACCACCTACAACCTCTGGATTGACGTGGACAACAAGGCGGTGGATGTCGGCGACACCTTCTCGATCTACCTCCAGCCGGAAGGCGGGGCGCGCGTGGCCGTGTTCGAAAACTACACCTCGGACCGCGATCCCGCGGGCGCGGTGGATCTGGGTCCCACCCAGCCCGACCTCGACAAACTGTTCGTTGCGGTGGCGCAGCCCAACAACAGCCTGTTGTTCGATGACTTCTACATCAGCAACTCGGGCTTCAATGCCACCGTGCCGCGTGACCCGGGCTACACCGGCCCGCCCACTGAAGTCACCCTGGACATCACCCTGAGCGACGGCCAGGTGACCATCTCCTGGGAGAACGGCACCCTCTTGTCGGCGCCCACCGTAAACGGTCCCTGGACCCCGGTGGACGGCGCCGCGCCGCCGAACTACCAGGTGGCGCCCGACGAACAGGCGGCCTTCTACAAGGTCGAACTCTGATCGCGCGCGCCGGTTTTCCGGCCCACTTCAACGGGCGTCCCTCACGGGGCGCCCGTTTTGCGTGCCCCCCCGCTCGTGCCGGCACTGAAAACTGTCCGCCCTCCGCAAAACAATTTCTCAGAGTCCGCCTGAGAAGGGGGGACGTTTCGCCGCGTGCGGCCACGCGGCCTGCAGGAAGGACACAAATGCCCGAGGCGGCAGGCCGGGGCCCCCAACCCGACGGTTCCCGGAAGGCGCTCAGAATTGCTGGATGCCTCGCGCGGTCGCTTGACAGGCCGGCGCGCCGCTCCTACGCTGCCGTCCGTTGCAAATAATGAAACCGGAAATCGTCATCGAGTACTGCGCGGTTTGAAACTATGAACCGCAAGCCGTCGGTCTGGCGGCTCAATTGCTGGCGTTCAAGACGAACGTGGGCTCGCTGCGGCTCGTCCCCTCGTCGGGAGG
>CAZRPT010000037.1:0-9780 GCA_964601985.1 uncultured Verrucomicrobiota bacterium | reverse complement strand
AATCGCGATTCGATTTCGCCACCATCAGCGCGGCGATGCCCGGCCTGCTGGCGGACCATCCCGTCCTGACGGCGACGGCGTTCGCGCTGTTCCTCGCCGGGTTCGGCATCAAGCTGGGCATGTGGCCCTTCGGCCGCATCTGGCTGCCGGACGCCCATCCCGCCGCGCCCTCGCCGATGAGCGCGTTGCTCTCGGGCGTGATGCTCAAGACCGGCGTGTACGGCGTGATGCGCTACTTCTTCTGGCTGGTCCCGGCCACGGCGCTCGATCGTTACCCCGCCGCCGCGTGGGGCGGCTGGATCGCCGCCTTCGGGACGGTCACCCTCGCCACCGGCACCCTGCAGGCGTTGCGGCAGGAACAGACCAAGCGCCTGCTCGCCTTTCACAGCATCGGTCAACTGGGCTACATCCTGCTGGGGCTCGGCACGGCCCTGATGCTGCTGGGCTCGGGCCAACCGGCCCTGCAATCGGTGGCCGCGGTGGCCTTCGTGGGGGCGCTGCTGCACACCCTCTTCCACGGCACGTTCAAGAGCCTGCTGTTCCTCAACGCCGGCTCGATGCTCCGCGCCGCCGGCACCCAGAACCTCAACCAGCTCGGCGGCCTGATGAAGTGGATGCCGTTGACCGGCGTGACCGCGTTGATCGCCTCCTTCGCCATCTCGGGCGTGCCCGGCTGCAACGGGTTCCTGAGCAAGTGGACGATTTACACCGGCGCCATCCAGGGCGCGCCGGGCGGGCGGTTGCTGCCGGTGGCCGCCGTGATCGGGATGCTCATCAGCGTGGTGACGCTGGCCTCGTTCATGAAATTCTTCGGCGCGGCCTTCCTGGGACGCGCCAGCCGGCGGGTCATCGAGCAGGCCGAAAAACAATCGGGCCGGCTCGAAGTGCCGTGGAGCATGCAACTGCCGCAGCTCTTCCTTGCCGCCGCCTGTCTGCTGTTTGGACTCTGGCCGTTGCTGGCCTACGGGCTCGCGGCGCGCACGTTGCTCGCCAGCGCGAACGGTCTGGGCGCGCCCCTCGCGCAGGCGGTGGCCGCCGCGGGGACGCTCCCCGGCGTGCGGGTGGTCCTGACCGGCGGGGCGGTGGCGGCGCCGCTGCTCATCCTGCTGCTGGTGGGCCTGCTGGCCGCCCTGACCGCGTGGGTCAGCCGGCTCGGCGGCGCGCAACGCCGGGTCGTGCCGCCCTGGCTCACCGGCCAGATGATGGCCGACGAAACCAACCGCTTCACCGCGCACGGGTATTACGCCGATTTGAAACGCGCCCTGCGCCGGCCCCGGGGCGCCGCCGCGCCCCCGCCGCCGCGCCCGCCGGCTTCCTCGTCCTGATTTTGCTCCGCCATGGTTGCCCGAGAAAAACTCAACCTCCTGAAAGCGCGCTTCGGCGCGGCCATTCAGCGCGCCGACATTCCGGCGGACGACCGGCTGTTCGTGTTCATCGAGCCGGCCTCGGTGCGCGCGATCTGCCGCTACGTGTTCCGCGAGCTGGACGCGCGTTACGTGGTGAGCATCGGCGCGGACGACCGGCCCCATTCCGGCGGCTACCTGGTGACCCACCATTTCGCCTTCGACGCCGAGCATCTGCTGGTCAGCCTGCTGGCGCTCCTGCCGGCGGACGACCCGCGCATTGACAGCATCTCCGCCGAGATACCGGCGGCCAACTGGGCGGAGCGCGAGTTCCGCGACTTGGTGGGCATCGAGCCGGTGGGCCATTGCTACCCCAAACGCCTCGTCCTGCCCGACGGCTGGCCCGAGGGCGTTCATCCGCTGCGCAAGGACGTGTCGTGGGACCACGTACCGGAGGGCTTCGACCCCGAGCGCGAGTTCGCCTTCGACGAACCGCCGGAAGGCTGCACGGTGGTGCCGTTCGGGCCGTTTCATCCCACCCTCGACGAGCCGGCCCACTTCCGGCTCTACGTCGAGGGCGAGATGGTGCGCGGCTGCGAATACCGCGGCTTCATGGTGCACCGCGGCATCGAAAAGCTGGCCGAGTCGGTCCTGACCTACAACGACATCCCGATGGCCGCCGAGCGGATTTGCGGCATTTGCGGCTGCGTCCACAACGTCGCCTACGCCCAGGCGGTGGAAAGCGCCGCCGCCCTCCAGGCGCCGCCCCGCGCGGAATTGATCCGCACCGTCATGCTCGAAATCGAGCGGCTCCACAGCCACCTGCTCTGGGTGGGGCTGGCCTGCCACATCGTCGGGTTCGACACGATGTTCATGCAGTCCTTCCGCATCCGCGAGCCGGTGATGTGGATCGCGGAAAAGATCAGCGGCAACCGCAAGACCTACGCCTTGTGCGTGATCGGCGGGGTGCGTTGGGACATCACGCCCGAGCTGCGGACCGAATTGCGCGCGGTGCTGGACAAGCTGGAGGTCGAATGGCGGCCGGTGGTCCGCGCCGTGCAACAGGACAAAAACCTCCAGAAACGCACGCGCGGCATCGGCGTGGCCGACGCGAAACTGGTGAAGGAACTCGGCCTGCTGGGCCCCGTGGCCCGCGCCGCCGGCGTGGACATGGACGCCCGGCGCGATCATCCCTACGCCGCCTACGACCGCGTCGAGTTCGACGTCATCACCGCCGAGGGCGCGGACGTGTGGTCGCGGGTGCTGGTGCGCGCGCTCGAGGTGTTCGAGTCCATCCGGATCATCCGGCAATGCCTCGACCGCCTGGAGCCCGGTCCGCTGGCGCTGGACCTTCAGGACGAGCTGCCGGTGGGGCGGATGGGCATGTCCTCCGTCGAGGCCCCGCGCGGCGAGAGCCACCACTTCGTCATCACCGGCGAGGACAACCGCCCGCGTCGCTGGCGGGTGCGCGCGCCGACCTACCAGAACTTGCAGGGCATCCCGGCCATGATCCGCGACCAGCAACTGGCCGACATGACCATCTCCCTCGGCAGCATTGATCCCTGCTTCTCCTGCACCGACCGGATGGAGACGATTGATCTCCGCTCCGGCGCGAAACGGACGTGGACCCAGGACGAGCTGATCGCCCTGGCCAAGAAGAAATGAAGCCCGAAATCCGAAATCCGAAATCCGACAGGCCGTTGCGGCGTCGCGGAGCCCCGCCCTCCGAGGGGGGATTCCGCCTCCTCACGTCGGCGGCCACGGCGGGAGAGGCGGGCGCCGCGCGCCCGAAGCTTTTTTCGGAATTCGGAATTCGGAATTCGGATTTTCCGCCCTCCTCATGACCCTCTTTTGGACCATTCTCGGTTGCGCGGCCAACATTCTGGTGGTGCTGGCCGTGGCCCCCTTGTGCGAAGGCGTGTTGCGCAAGGTCACCGCGCGCATCCAATCCCGCCAGGGCCCGCCGCTGCTTCAGCCCTGGTTCGATCTGCTCAAACTGCTGGGCAAGGAGGACCTCGAATCCGGCGAATCGCCGGCGATGCAGCGCTTCGCCGCCTCGCTCTCGCTGGCCACGATGCTCACCGTGGCCGGTCTGCTGCCGCTCGGCTTTGCCAGCCCCCTGGCGGGGGCGGGCGACCTGGTGCTCCTGATCTACCTGCTCACCCTCGCGGGCATCAGCACCCTGCTGGCCGGACTGGCGGCCGGGTCCACCTATTCGCTCATCGGCATGAGCCGCGAGATGATCACCATGATCGCGCTCGAACCGCTGTTCGCCATCACCCTGGTCATCGGCGCGTTGAAGGTTGGCTCCTTCCGGCTGGACCGCGTCCTGGACGGCTCCGTCTATGCCGGTGGCGGCGTGCCGTGGTCGGGCCTGATCATGCTCGCCGTCATGGTGTTGTCGTTTCAGGCCTTCGTGCAGCGCGTGCCGTTCGACACCGCCGAGGCGGAAACCGAGATCATGGAAGGGCCGCTGATCGAATACTCGGGCCCCAAGCTGGCCCTGTTCAAATACGCCCAGATGGCGCGGTTGGTGATTCACAGCAGCCTGTTCGTGGCCCTGTTTGTCCCGTGGGGGTCGGACTGGGCCTTCCCGCTGGGCTGGGGCTTCTTCTGGCTCAAGGTGCTGGGGTTGGTGCTCGTGGTCACTCTCGTGGCGGCCACCCACGCGCGCTACCGGATTGACCAGGCGTTGAACTATTACGGCGGCCTGCTGGGCGTGGCCTTCCTCGCCCTCGCGCTGGCCGCGTTCGGTTATTGATCGTCCACCCCGGGATTTCGCCATGTCGCTCCTCAGCAAACTTCAGGAAACCATGATCTGCCTGAAAGCCGGGCGGGTCACGCTGCCCTATCCGGCCCGGCCCTCGCCCCTGCCGAAGAACTTCCGCGGGCGGCCGGTCTTCGACGCCGACAAATGCATCGGCTGCGCGGGCTGCGCCAGCAACTGCCCCGCCCGCGAGATTCTGGTGCACGACCTCTGCCAGGAGATTCGCGTCCTGCAATACCTCGGGAGGCGCTGCACCTATTGCGGCCGTTGCGCCGATCTCTGTCCCGAGAACGCCATCACCATGAGCCGGGACTTCGAGACCGCCACGCCGGACATCGGCGATCTGCGGCAGCGGCTCGAACTGTTCATGAGCACCTGCCAGCGCTGCGGCCGCTGCTTCACCGAACCCTCGAAACTCGACGAGCTGAAACTCAAGGGCTACCGCTTCGACGACCTGGTGAACGAACGCTGGATCTTCCGTTCCCAAGCCTACCTCGAAGGCCACCCGCCCGTCGAAGACGTGCCGATCGAAGTGGACGAATGAAAAGCCGAATCCCGAAATCCGAATCCCGAAAGAAAATCACGGCGTCGCGAAGCTCCGCCCTTCAGGGCAGGATTCCGCCTCCTGACGTCGGCGGCCACGAAGGGAGGGGCGAGCGGCGCGAGCCCGAAGCTTCCCTTTCGAATTTCGGGATTCGGATTTCGGATTCCCCCTCCTCATGAACCTGAAAAAGCTTTGCCAACGCATGTTTGGTCGCTCGCTCTGGGTGTATCACGCCAACAGCGGCGGCTGCAACGGGTGCGACATCGAGGTGCTCAACGCCCTCACGCCCTACCACGACGCCGAACGGTTCGGCATCAAGCTGGTCGGCTCGCCCCGGCACGCCGACGTCATGCTCTGCCAGGGCCCGGCCATGCGCTCCACCGCCCGCGCCCTGAAACGCGCCTACGACGCCATGCCCGCGCCCAAGCTGGTCTTTGCCGTCGGCTCCTGCGCCGGCGGCGGCGGCATCTGGTTCGACATGTACCCCGTGCTGGGTCCGGTGGAAAAACTCATCCCCGTGGACTACTACATCCCCGGCTGCCCGCCCCGGCCCGAGGCCATCATCTACGGCGTGGCCGTCGCCCTCGGCCTGGTGGACAAAAAGACCGCCCCCGTCGAATTCAAGCAGCTCGAATACCCCATCCCCCGCTACCACCCCGAAGCCCTGAAACGCGAAGGCGACCAGATCGTGTACGAAAAACTCGACCGGGTCTGACCCCGGCAGCGAAGACGATTCGGCGCGAAACGCAGCCCCCCAACGCCGGGTCGGGAGGCCCGGCCTGCAAGGGGCGGTCGTGAGATAGCTCCCCTCCTGTAGGCCGGCTGCCCCCAGCCGGCGCCTGGGGGGCAGGCATCCCGTCTCGTTCCGCGCCCTCGGGAGGCGGGGCGCGCTCTTTTTCGGGTTACGGAATCCGTCGCACCCGGAAGAAGCGCGCGGGTTTGTCGGCGGGCACCGGCCAGCTCAGGGCGTGGCCGCCGTTGGGCGCCAGCGTGGCCGCGATCCGCCAGTGGACGAGGTCGTCGCCGCGCAACACCTGGTAGGTGTAGCCCGGCCATCCGGGCCAGACGAGCCGCCACCGGCCGGCATCCCCCGGTTGCCACGCGAGCGCGAAGGGACCGGGATCCGCGCCGCGGAACACCATCAACACCGGCAAATGGTCGGAGGCCAGGGCGTCGTCGCCGGGCCGCAGCGGCGGGGGCGGCGGATCGAGCCGGGACGATTGAAACACTTCGCTGCGCGCCAGCCGCGCGTACAGCGTCGTCGAGGGCAGGATGTAATCGTAGCGGACCACGAGAAAGTCCATCCGGCTCGACCACGTGCGCTCGCTGCCGGTGAGGGGGTTGACCGGGCGGGTGAGCCGAAGTCCCGTGGCGTTGTTGGCCAGGCGGGGGATGGCGTCGTGGCTGTTTTGCCCGGGCCGCGCGACGTCTTCGTTCAAATCGCCGGTCAGGAGGTAAAGCGCGTCGGGATGCGCGGGAAGGAAGAGGTGGACGAAGAAATTGGAGATGGCTCCCGCTTCCGCGCCGCGCCGGGTGGCCGAGCGGAGATCGGAACCGTTTTTCAGGTGGGTGGTGAACACGTGCACCGGCGCGCGGAAGCCGGGGACTTCGATTTCCGCCTCGAACAGGTCCCGGGTGAAGGCGCCGTCGTAGCCGAAAGGGGCGAGCGGCGCGCCGTCCAGCCACGATTGGGAGCGGCGGATGGGATACCGGCTGAGGATGACGCTCCGGATGTGGCCGTCGGTCCCTGAGTTGGTGGCCCAGTGATAGCCGGGCAAGAAGGCGCGCACGAATTCCACCACCTGCGCGCTTTGGTCCTGCGGGATTTCCTGCAGGGTGATGAGGTCCGCGTCGAGATGGCGGACGATCCGCCCAATGGCCCGCACCTGGGCGGCGTTGGTGCTCCAATCGGGCGCGCCGTTGCCGTTCACGTTCCAGTTCAACACCGAAAAAGCGTGCGCGGAAAGGGCCAGCCCGAGCGCCGCGCCGGCCCGCCCCCAGCGAAAAAAAACGCTTCGCATGAGCGGAAGGATAGCCCGCCCGCCTGCGGGACGCGACCCCGCGCCCCGCGGGTTTTTCCCGGGAAAAGCGGGAAACCGCGTCCGCCGCGCGCCGGCTTCAGTCGGCCGACCGCGCTTCCCGGGCCGTCTCGCCGTCCGTCTCGCCGGATTTTTCGGAAGCCGGCGCGGGGGGCTCCCCGGCGCCGCCCCCGCCGGAAGCGCCGGGCAGCGAAGGGCGGAACGCCTTGCGCACCAAGGCCGCGAGTCCGGTGTCGGTCTGCTCCAGCTCGCGCTGCGCCTCGGCCATGACCCCTTCCCACGCCGGGCCGAACCCGGGCGCCTTCTGGTGCATCAGCCGCACGGCGCGATCGTACACGTGCAGCAGTTGCAGCTCCGCCCGACCGGGTTTGGCCTTCAGCGTGGCCACGGTGATGCGCAGGTTTTCGTTTTCCTGGCGCAGCCGTTTCGCCTCGGCCAGCACCTCCTCGTGCCCCTTGTCGTAGATGGTCATTTGGCGGTGGAGCTGCTCTTTCAGGGCCTCGTTGTCCCGACGCAGTTGGCGCAGTCGCCAGAGCCCTTTCAGCCAGCTGTAAAGCGCCAGCGCCAACCCCAGTCCCACTCCCACGAGGAAGGTGTTGAGCGGTTTGGAAAAAAACTCGGTCATGTCGTGGAGGGGCGTCGGCGCGGCCGCCGATCCAGTTCGGCGTGACGCGCCCGCCCGCAAATCGGCGGCCAGTTTGCGGGGGCGGGGCGTTTCTGTCAACGAAGCACCGTTTCGGCCTCCCCCGCGCGCTCCCGCGGTCCGCCCTCCGGAGGTGGAGCGTCAAGGGCCCGCCGGAAAACGCCGGGCCGGGGAACCCGGCCCGCCGCCCGGGAGCCTTCGCGCCCTTCCCGCGGGCCGCGTGTCCGCGCGCGGACGGGGTTGGTTCGTTCGCCCGGAACGGGCGAATGGGGTGGCGCCTCCGGCGGTTTGGGGTTATTTGTCGCGGGACGAAACATGCAATCCGGGGACGTTGAACGGCCACTGAACGACGGACGCCGGGCGCCTCCGGGGGGGCGCTCCGGGTGCTTGGGGCGCGTGGGCAAAACGTCCTCTTCCCGCGGTCGCCCCCGCCGGACCGACGCCGGCTGATTCCGTTGTCCCGCGTCCCTCTTTTTTTTCATGGCCCTGAAAATCAATTCCCGCCTCACGCCCGACAAACTCCGGCCCCAGGTTCAACGGCTCTTCGAGTTGTCGGCGGAAAAGATTCTGGCGCTCGAAAAGAGCTGGAAGCCCGACGCCGGCGCGCCGGTGTTCACGGTGAACGGTCGTTACACCACCCGCGGTTGGACGGAGTGGACGCAGGGCTTTCAATACGGCTCGATCCTCCTCCAGTTCGACGCCACCGGGGAACGCCGCTTTCTCGATCTCGGCCGGCGGCGCACCATCGAGCGGATGGCGGCGCACGTCTCGCACCTCGGGGTGCATGACCACGGCTTCAACAACGTCTCCACCTACGGCAATCTGCTGCGGTTGATGCAGGAGGGACGCATCGCCTCCGACGCGCGGGAACGCGCCTTGTACGAGCTGGCGCTCAAGGTGTCCGGCGCCGTGCAGGCGGCCCGCTGGACCCGGCTGGCGGACGGGACGGGCTTCATCCATTCCTTCAACGGCCCCCATTCGTTGTTCGTGGACACCATCCGCTCCTGCCGGGCGCTGGCCGTGGCGCACGCGTTGGGACACGTGTTGATGGCCGAGCAGGACGAGCCGGTTTCGCTGTTGCGCCGGCTGGTGGAGCACGCCCTGAACACCGCCCGCTACAACGTCTATTACGGCGAGCAGCGGGACGCCTACGACCAACGCGGGCGCACGGCGCACGAGGCGGTGTTCAACACCGTCAGCGGGACGTTCCGCTGTCCCGGCACCCAGCAGGGGTATTCCCCCTTCAGCACCTGGACGCGCGGTCTGGCGTGGGCCTTGTGCGGGTTCGCCGAGGAACTCGAATTCCTGCCCACCCAGCCCCGGGAGGCCTTCGAGGCGCTGGGCGGACGCCGCGAGGTGGCGGCCATGATGCTCCGCCCCGCGCTCGCCACGGCGGATTTCTACCTCGCGAATGTCTGCGCGGACGGCATCCCGATGTGGGACACCGGCGCGCCGAACCTGCCCCGCTTGGGCGACTACCTGAGCCGGCCCTCCGATCCGCACAACCCGTGGGAACCGGTGGACAGCTCCGCCGCCGCCATCGCCGCGCAGGGGCTGATCCGGCTGGGCCATTGGCTGAAGACCAACGGCGACGCGGAACTGAAGAAACGGGCCGCGCGTTACCGCCAGGCCGGTCTGACCGTGGCCGCCACCCTGTTCGAGGAGCCGTATCTCTCCACCCGGTCGCGCCATCAGGGGCTCCTCCTGCACTCCGTCTATCACCGGCCCAACGGCTGGGACCACGTTCCCAAAGGACGGAAAGTGCCGTGCGACGAAAGCTCGATGTGGGGCGATTATCACCTCCGCGAACTGGCGCTGCTGATCCTGCGGGAAGCCGGGGGAAAACCCTACCTCACCTTCTTCGGCGGCGTGACGCCGTAGCGCGGGCCCGGGTGGGTCGGCTGTTTTAGGGGCCTGCCGGAAAACGCCGGGCGTTCCTCACCCGTTGACGGGGAAATCCGAAATCCGAATCCCGAAAAGGCTCCCCGTAGTCGCCGCCGCAGCAAAGCGGCGGCAGCCCTCCGTAGCGCAGGCTGGCAGCCTGCCGTATCGCAGCGTGGCACGCTGCGCGGCGGACGATTTTTCTCTCCGCGAGATTTCACCACGAAGGACACGAAGCGGAGGGGGCAAGGCCGAGGAGCCGAGGAGCCGGGGACCGAAGGAAATCCGAATCCCGAAATCCGAAATTCCCCGCGCCGAAGGCGCAACACCCGTCAGCCCCGGGCAACGCCCGGGGGAACCGTCCGAACCTTGATTCCCTCGCCCTGAAGGGGCGGAACCGACGCGGCCGCGGAAATCGCTTGCGGGGGGACCGAGGGGCGGGGGCGCCCCTCGGCGCACGCGAGGCGCGTGCGCTCCCCGCCGTAGCGCGGGCTTCCAGCCTGCTGTATCGCAGATTTTCAATCTGCCGGGTTTTCCTCTTTACGCGGCGGCCGCTTTTCTCG
>CAZRPT010000036.1:0-18377 GCA_964601985.1 uncultured Verrucomicrobiota bacterium | reverse complement strand
ACAGTAAACGCAGCACTTGCATCCTCCTGCGGAACGTCAGGTATCCCACTCCACGCGACGCGAGAGCCAACGAAAACGATGCAGAACCATTTCAACGCCACACGCATTGCAAGCTTACACATAAGATCTCGTACCCAGGTTGTGCTCATCAACGTGTCATTCGGAAAGGTTGGAATCCCACTGAGGAAATTCGTCCGAATTATCGGGGCCGGTGGGAGCTGGATGATGATCGGTTGCAAGGTGCCAAGTGAACCAGGCCAAGTCTCTTTCGGCAACCGCATGTATTTCCCAACGTATTATGCCAAGCGTCACATAGATGTTTTCTGCTTCGACACCACGCGAAGGACGAAACCGGACATAATCCTTAAAAGTCCCCTTCAGTCTATTTGGACTCCAGTATGTATTCTCGAGAGAGTCCGCGAACTGGAGTTCGTGAAGAGCCAGGTTGCCTATGATCAGCATTTTCGTCTCCCTCCATCCGTTGATCGCTGCCGGCGCCGCAATAGCACCAACGCCCAGAGCAAGGCTGCTGCGCCCAGCCCCAGCGCGATCCAAGCAAATCTCGACCAGACCGTTGGCAGGTGCGTAACCCGCTCGACTGCATCGTGATGTTTCCATGTCCATGCCACGGGCGGGGAATGTTGTGCGTTTTGCGCATTCCCCGCCCGTCGCTTGGCGGTCACGAGGGAACGGTCGCGCAGGGGGACCTCGATCATGTCAAAGAGAATCCGCTCGACACTCGATTCGGACGAAATCGGTTTTGTGACCTCGTAAAGCATCGGTCGAAACCGTATCATATAGACCCTGCTCTGTGATACATCAGTGTCCGCCAGTAGCGTTTGCGAAGCCACAGCAGAACGACGATTCTTCACGCCAGAAACCGCTGGAGAATCGAACTGAAGCACTCTGCCAGCGCGGGCCGGATAAACGGAACCAAGCGTCCCACTGCCAGGGAAATCCGCTTCGATACTGTGCATTTGAGTGCTCGCTCTCTTGTTGTGCCTGTCACTTTCCCCACTTTCCGAGACGTGCATGAGGCCTCCGTATGGGGAACGAGGAACACGCAGCTCCACCATTCGCCCTGCATTTGCAGGGCTATTGTTGCGCTCGAACACCAGCATCACCCACCAGCGCTTTCCGTCGCGGGAGAAAATGACTATGGGGGTAAGACCCCGCCGTTCAGATCCAATTGCGATGATCTCGTCGGGACTCCGTACGCGATCCGGAAGGCGGGTGTCGCTCGGTGCGGCATTCAGAGTTGATGGCCAGCTTGAAACGGAGGACAGCAGACCCAAGGTCAAGACATGGGCAGTGAAAATGAATCGCGCCATAGTTTGTGCGTCAGATCGGTCAGTTACCGCCGTAGATATCTTCCCACACTGGGAATTCATCTTCATTGCCGGGACCATTAGGCTGCAACACATAACTTTCAGACTCAAGGAGGTCCCATTGGTCGGAGTAATACATCGCCCTCCCTGCCCATGCCCATGAGTCAACTCCAAGAGTAACATAGATGTTCTCAGTCGTGCATTGGCGATCAGGGCGGAAGACGTGGTATATTACAAATGAGTCATAACATTCGACGAAATTCGGGTACGCTGGGACTCCAGGAGAATCATTAAAGGTTCTCTCGTTGCGAAGTTGCCAGGTTTGTGGTTTTTCGTTGTATGAGTACAACGGCATCACACTCTGAGGATCGTCTGTTTGTGAAAGATAGAATCGAACCGTATCCAACATGTACGTTCTCGAAGTCCCATACTTGTACGACCCGCTTGCAGCCTGCCGTCGCACTAATTGAGTTATGTCACCGCGACCGGCGTAGCGTGTGCGTATTTTGCAACTGAAGTTAATCTCGTGAGATTGGTCTAAACCGTCTCCGACCTGGAGCATCAGCATTCCTCCTGGGGGTGTGTTTCGATCTTTGCTTACACTCACCACAGGCGCAGCCTGAGAAGTCCAGTCGATGATTTGTGGTCTGTAAAGATGCAAATCGCCAACTGCGTAAACGAAGTCGCAGGAGCCGCTTCTGAAGGTTAACAAGGATCCGAAACGGACAGGTAACGCAGCAGCTTGTGGTCCGTTCACGAACCAACATGAGGTCGTCCATTCCTTTAGCAGGCTGGAGTCCACATCATAATTCACGGACCCATAGTTCTCATACCCGACAACCGTCCCGGGGCTCCAGCTTCCGTTGCCCGCCAAGGGCCACCTGTGCTGCCCAGCATCGGCAGGCAGCGGAGGATTGAGCGATGCTACGAAGTCCACTTTCTCCCCGACGCAGAACTTGGGTGTTTCCGTGGCCAAGTCGTGACCATCAAAAAGGTGATTCCACCTCCTCGACTGGAATGCTCTCATGACAAATAAACTTTGTGTAAAAGCTGATCAGTTTGTCAAGTGGTTTTTCGCTGAAGCCCGAGGGAGCAACGGGTGTTTTGCGCGCGGGGTCGGGGGGCCGGCTTGCAGCGGGGAGCCTCCTGGTTGCAGGCCGGGGGGCACCACCCGGCGGGGATCCGGGGTTCGGATGGCTTCGGGAATTCGAGCGCTGCCGTGACCGGTCCGCGGGATCCAACCACGCTCCGGCTCAACAACCCGCCCCCCCGGCTCATCCTCCCGGCAAGGCGGGGATGAGCTTCGAGAGCGCCCAGCAGGCGAGCACGCCGGTGACGCTGCTGGTGGTGGCGATGACGGTCCATGTCTTGAGGGTTTCCTTTTCGGTGAACCCGCTCAGCTTGCACACCACCCAGAACCCGCTGTCGTTCATCCACGACAGGGTCAACGCGCCGAACCCGATGGCCATGAAGACGTACACCGGGCTGTAGGGCAGGTCGGGCGTCAGCAGCGGCGCCACCATCGCGGCGGCGGTCATCATCGCCACGGTGGCCGAGCCCTGCGCCACCCGGATCACCGCCGCCACCAGCCAGGCGAACAGGATCAGGTTGAACTGATGCCCCTCGGCCACGGCCTTGACCGCGTCGCCCACGCCCGCGTGGCGCAGCATCAAACCAAACGCCCCGCCCGCGCTGGTGATGAGGATGATCACGCCGGCGGTCTCCAACGGCGGCCCCAGCATCTCGCCCAGGCGGCGGAAGGTCAGTCCCCGCTGCCGCAGCAGCACTCCCACCGCCAGCGCGGCCCCGATGAGCAACGCCACGTTGCGGTTGCCGGCGAATTCAATCGCCGTGTACAGGCCCGGAGACCCGGCGCGAAAGCCCTTGAGCGCGGCGGCGATCGAGGCCAGCGAGATCAGCGCGATCGGCGCCACCACCGGCAGCAGCGAGGGAATCAGCCCCGGCAGCTCCGATTCCGGCCGGTCAATGATCCGCTTGAGGTCCTCGACCTTGCCCATGGCGGAATCGCGCATCGGGATGACGATCCGTTTGCTCAGCCACTTGGCCACCTGCCAGGAAATCGTGACCGGGATTAATCCCACCAGCGTGCCCACCCAGATCGAGAGGCCCAAATCCACGTTCAGCAGCTCGGACATGGCCAGCGGCCCGGGATGGGGGGCAATCAGCGAATGAGTCACGCTGGAGCCGGCGCAGATGGCCAGCACGTAGAGCAGGTAATTCTGCCCGGTCCGCAGCGCGAGGGCCTGTCCCAGCGGCAGCAGCAGCATGAAGAAGGTGTCGAAGAAGATGGGAATCGAGAGCAGGTAGCCGCTGAACACGATGGCGCCGCCCGCCCGTTTCTCCCCGAAAACAGCCAGAAACCGACGCACCACCTTGTCCGCCGCGCCGCTCTCCATCAGGCACATGCCGATGATGGCCGCCAGCGCGATTACCACCGCCACCTTGCCCGCCGTGCCGCCGAATCCGCCGGCGGTCAGCTCGACCGCCTGCACCCAGTGACTGCCGGTCTTCTGGCGCGGCAGGGTGATGACCGTGTTGGTGGCGCGCAGGGCGTCCGCGGGCGCGCCCCGGGCGGACTCGACCCGCAGGGTGGCGTCCGCGTCCCGCCAGGCCGCCATCGGGGTGGCCGGATCGCGAATCTCCGTCCGGGCCGGTTGCTCACCGGGCAGGGACCCGATCGGCGCCAGCAAGCCGGCGGTGATGGCCGCCAGAATCAGCGCCACGAAGGCGTGCAGCCGGACCACCGTGATCAACACGATGATCAGCACAATGCAGAGGGCCAGAATGACGAACGGCCACCAGACGGCGGAACCTCCGGTCGCGACCGCCAGCAACGGCGAAAAAGCAGTCATCATGCGCGTGAGTTCAGCTTGTGTTCCGCCCCCGACTTAACCAGCCCCCCGCCCCGCCCGCAACGCGCAAATGCGCATCCTCCGGTCTCCCCGCCTTTCCTCCGGTTATGCCCACCCCATCTTCATCTTGTTCACAGTTTGCCAACCGCTGCCTGTCTTCCTTGGAAGGTTTGCTGCGGCATGAAGACCCAAACAGGAGAACAAAAGTCGCTCTGCTCTTGGCTTTTGGCCGTTCTCCCGCATGCTTGCTCCATGCAACCCATCTACTGGGACCACAACGCCACGACGCCGACGGATCCGGACATCTTGGCGGCGATGCGAGAGACGCAGGCGCGGGTTTTCGGGAATCCGTCCAGCGCGCACCGGGTGGGCCGGGAGGCGCGGGCGCTGCTGGATGAGTGTCGTGAACGGGTGGCGGCGGTTTGGGGTTGTCGTCCGGCGGAGGTGGTCTTCACCGCCTCGGCCACGGAAGCCAACAATCTGGCGTTGTTCGGCATTGCCCGGCGGAAGGCGGTAGAGGGCAAGCGGCACCTGATCGCCGGTTCCATCGAGCATCCCAGCGTCCGGAATCCGCTGCGGCATCTCGCGGAGCACGAGGGATTCGAGCTGACCGAGCTGCCGGTGGACGCCCAGGGCCGGGTGGATCCCGAGACCGTTCGCGCGGCGTTGCGACCGGACACGGCCCTGGTCTCCGTCCAAGCCGCCAACAACGAGGTGGGGACACTCCAGCCGGTGAGCGAGATCGGCGCGATCTGCCGCGCGGCCGGCGTATGCTTTCACACCGACGCCGTCCAGTTTTTCGGCAAGGTTTCCTGTCCCGGCGTGGACGCGTTGGGCGCTGATCTGGTCGTGGCCAGCGCGCACAAGATTTACGGGCCCAAAGGCTGCGGCGCCTTGTTCGTCAAATCTCCCCGCCCGCTGGCGCCGCTCCTGCTCGGCGGCCGTCAGGAGGGCGACCGCCGCCCGGGCACGGAGAACCTGCCGGCCATCCTGGGATTCACGCTGGCCGTGGAGCGCTTCGCTCGCGAGCCGGTCTTCGCGGCGTCCCGGTTGCGCCCCTTGGCGGCCCGATTGGAGACTTTTCTCTCCTCCTTGCCCAGCGTGACCCTGCTGGTCCCGGACGCTCCGCGCCTGGTCAACACGGTGGCTTTCATGGTGGCCGGGTGCGACTCCCTGTCGCTGGTCGCCGGGCTGGACCTCGCGGGTTTTTGTGTCTCCAGCGGTTCGGCTTGCTCGTCCGGCGCCGTGCAGGCCTCGCCCGTGGTGCGCGCCCTGCGCCCGGATTCGTCCGCCGCCGCGTTCGTCCGCGTCTCCCTCGGCCGGGAGGCCACCCCCGCCGAGGTGGAGCGTTTCGAGCGCGTCCTGCCGGCGGTGATCAACCAGGTGAAGACCGCCGAACAACCCGCCGCCGCCGGTGAATAGGCCGTGCATGACTCCGCCCCGGTGGGCCCGAAAACGACTTGTTGGCGGTTGCGCGGGAGTTGTCGAGACGGACAAAATCCCGCAAGTCCTTGCGGCGCAGCAAATCACGGAGGTTGTTGACCTTGCTGACAGCCTTTAATATGATTGGCTTTCTTTAAGAAAGATCAGTACCCTAAGGCCCATGAAACTGTCGATTGCGAAGGAGCAGTTCGCCGGCGGACTTCAATCCGTCCAGAACATCGTGACCTCGCGCACCACGTTGCCCATCCTCTCGAACGTGCTCCTGCGCGCGGAGGAGAAGCGGCTGGAGCTGACCGCCACGGATCTGGATGTCACCATCCAATGCGAAGTGCCGGCGGAGGTCAGCAAGCCGGGCGACGCGACCCTGCCGGTCAAAAAGCTGTTCAGCATCGTGCGGGAGCTGGGCGCGCCGGAGTTGGACCTCGAGGTGAACGACAAGGCGATGTGCAGCATCACCGCCGGGCCGTCGTTTTTCAAACTGCACGGTCTTTCGGCGGAGGATTTCCCGCCCGTCCCGGCGTTCGACGTGCCGCGCGTGGTGGCGCTGCCCCAGGAGAAGCTCCGGAGCATGCTGCGCAAGACCTCCTTCGCGGTCTCCAATGACGAGAGCCGCTACGTGCTCAACGGCATTTTCTTCAGCCTGCGGGACCACAAGCTGACCCTCGTCGCCACCGACGGGCGCCGGCTGGCGTTGACGGACGAAGAGGTGGACATGGATCCCGAGAACGCCCGCGATTTCATCGTGCCCACCAAGGCGGTGCAGGAGCTTTCCCGCCTGCTTCAGGACAAGGGCGAGGTGGAAATCCAGGTGCGGGAGAATCAGGTGGCGTTCACGCTGCGCGGCGAGGATGGCCGCCGGGCGCTGCTGATCACCAAGCTGGTCGAAGGAGCGTATCCAAACTACCAGCAGGTGATTCCCAAGGAATCAAAGGAGCGGGTGACACTGATCCGTGAGGAGTTCCTGCAAGCCTTGCGCCGGGCGGAATTGATGACCAGCGACAAGGCGAACTCGGTGAAGCTCAGCTTCACCCGAAACCAGCTTTCCATCACCGCCAACAGTCCGGAGGTGGGCGAGGCGCGCGAAAATCTGGCCGTGAATTACAAGGGCGGCGAGCTGGCGGTGGCCTTCAACCCGACGTTCGTCATGGACGCCCTCAAGGCGCTCGACGACGAGGAAGTCTTTCTCGAATTGACGGACGAACTCAGCCCGGGCGTGCTCAAGGTCAACGGGCCGTTCCTCTACGTGATCATGCCCATGCGCATGAACTAGCCGGGTTCCGCGCGTCATGAGCGATTCCCCCGCGTCGCCTTCCGGGCCGGCTGACACGTCCCGCGTGGAACCGGCGCGGGAAAACATCTGGCTGGCCCTCATCTGCAATGCCGCCTACCCGGCGCTGGTTCTCTCCCTGCTCAGCGACAAAGAGCGCTTGGGCCCCACGTGGGCGCTGATTGCGGCCATCGTGGTGCCCATCGGCTATGGAGCCCGCGACCTGTGGAAAAACCGGCGGTGGAACATCTTCGCCCTGCTGGGGGTGGTGAGCACTCTGCTGACGGGCGGATTCGGGCTGCTCAAGCTGAGCGGATTCTGGTTCGCGGTGAAGGAAGCGGCGGTGCCACTGGTGATCGGCTTGGCGGTGCCGCTGTCCATGCGCACCCGACAGCCGCTGGTCCGAACGCTGCTCTTTAACGATCAAGTGCTGAACACCCGGCGCATCGAAGCGGCCTTGGCGGAGCGGAAACAGGAGACTGCTTTTCACGAGTTGTTGACCCGTTGTTCCTGGCTGCTGGCGTCCTCCTTCTTCCTGAGCGCCGTCCTGAACTTCGTGCTGGCCATCGTCATCCTGAAAAGTCCCTCCGGCACGCCGGAATTCAACCGCGAGCTGGGCAAACTGACCGCCCTGAGCTACCCGGTCATCATGGTTCCCAGCATGGCCATCATGATGATCGGCATCTGGAAACTGATCACCGGCGTGGAAAAGCTGACCGGCTTGGAAGGCGAAGAGCTGTTCCACCCGAAAAAGGACAAGGAAGAGAAAAAGGGGTCAGTTCCAATTTCCGAGCCTGTCCGGTCCCCCGCCCCGCGAGAGGGAGAGTGATCCTCTCGTTGAAGACCGCCTGAAGTTTGTTCGAAAAGTGAAGTCTCCCGCCGCGTGGGAGCACGCGGCCTACGGAGGGGGCGCAAAACAGCCTTGGGTTGTAGCCGGATCCCCCGACCCGGCATTTTCCGACCGATTCTTGACCGGCCGGAAACGGAAGTCCGGGGTTTCGCGAAGCCGAGAGCCCGAGAGAGATCCAAACTCCGAAAAAGCGTACCTCAGCGGCCGCCGGGGTGACGAACGGAAGCAGCTTTCCGTAGCGCGGACTTCCCGTCCGGCCAAAACGGACGAGGGAAAGTGGTCGCCGCGCAGCAGCAGGCTTTTGAGGATGCTTTTCTTTTCGTGCCGTTTTTGTTGCCGGCGTGGCTGCCTCTCCGCGAAGCAATCTCAAGCAATGGCGCCCCCGGGACTCGCCCGCGCCTTCAGTTCCGCCAGGCTTTGGGCGATGAGGGAGGGGTCCAGGGCGTGGACTTCGACGCCGCGGCCGAGGGCGTCCAGCAGGGTGACGGTGAGTTCGCCGCCCAGGTGTTCCCGGAATTCCTCCAAGCCGTCCAGCAGTTGGAGCCGGCCGGTGGCGTCGGTCCACGCCAGCTCGGGCGCCCACAGCGTGAAGCCCAACCGCGTCAAAAGACTCAACACCCGTTCACCTTCCGCGCGCGCGAGCCGGCCGCAGCGCACCGAGTAAAGGGTGTCGAGCGCCACCCCGATGGCCACCGCTTCACCGTGTCGCAGCCGGTGGCGGGAGAGGGTCTCGAGCTTGTGCGCCGCCCAATGTCCGAAATCCAACGGACGCGCGGAGCCCAGCTCGAAGGGGTCGCCGGAGGTGGCGATGTGTTCCACGTGGAGCCGGGCGCAACGCCGGACGAGCCGCTCGATGGCGACCGGATCAAACCGGGCCAGGACGTCCGCCTGCCGTTCCAGTTCCGCGAAGAACGCCCCGTCGCGGATGAGCGCCACCTTCACCGCCTCGGAAAAACCCGCCCGCTGCTCCCGCAACGGCAGCACGCGCAGGAAATCCGCGTCGTTGATCACCGCGAACGGCGGCGCGAACGAACCCAGGAAGTTCTTGGCGCCAAACAGGTTGACGCTGTTCTTGACCCCCACGCCCGAGTCCGCCTGGGCCAGCACGGTGGTGGGCAGGCGCACCAGCCGCACGCCCCGATGCGCGGTGGCGGCGGCGAAACCCACGGCGTCCAAATGCGCGCCGCCCCCGACGGCCACCACGTAGGAATGCCGGCAGAGGTGATGACGGTAAATGGCCTCCTGAACGGTGCGCACCTGCGTCAACCCGTCCTTGGCCGCCTCGCCGCCGGGCAGGATCAAGGGCGGCGCCACCAGCCGCGCCGCCGGCCGGCCCGTCGCAAAGTAAGCGCGGATTTGGTCCGTCAACCCCGGGCAGGCCTCCGCCACGCCGGCATCGAGCGTGACCAGCACCTTGGGCGGCCGGGCGGGGCGATCTTCCCCCAGCAACTCTCGCAGCAATGGATTCTCCGGATGAAACGCCCCTTGGGTGAACCTTATCCGGTGACGATAACGCACCGAGATTTCGTGCTCGATCCGCTCCGGCTCCGCGATTTTTGGTTCTGACGGTTCCATTGATCGTTCCCGCGCCGGGTCAGTGTCGGCGCAGAATCAGGGTGTGTTCCATCCGCTGACGTTGGTGGTGTTCCAAGGGGGGCAAATCCGTCAACGTCGGCGATTCTGTTTCTTTAAGTATTTGCTGCGCAAGGTTTTGAAAATCCGTCCAGCGATCCCAAGCCAGCGTGGGCGCGTGCGTGACCTGCCGCAGCAGGCTGCGCCATTCGATGATCAACCGGTCAATGTCCCCCACGCCGAGCTGGGGGCGAATCCATTCCTGGCGGCGTTTGGGGTTTTGGTGGACGGAGGCGACAATGACCTCCGCGCCCGCGCCGTATTCCGGCGGCAGGCCGTTCTCCAAATAACCGGGCAGGGTGCGGGTGCCGTAGGCCTGATGACAGGCGATGGCCAGCCGGCCCGCCCATTGGTCGCCGTCCTCGGCAAAGCGGAAGCCCGCCCGCAGGCAGGCGACGTCATAGACCAGCTCGTCGAGCGGGTAGCGCCGGTCTTCCAGCGCCGCCACGATGGCCAGGCCGTCCCCGCCGGCGAAGAAGCTCACCACCCGTCCGCGCCGGGTGGGCGCGCCCCCTTCGTCCACCAAGCGAAGCCGCCGCCACAACAGGGCCGTGCCGCTGGCCCGGGAAAGGGAACGACAGGTGTCCGCGGCGTCGCATTGCCGGCAGCTCTCCGGCTGGACCTGGCGGGTGGGCGGGTTCCAGAGCGCCACGCCGTGCCGGTCCACGAAGGCCCGCATCCGCAGTCCCGCCACGCTGACCGTGGCGGTGATCTTCCGTTCGTGCTCCTGGAAGCGGAGCACCGGCGTGCCCCGCTGGGCGAGCCCCTTTTCCACCCGGGGCACAAGGTGTTTCCGCCACGCCGCGAGGTGGGTCTTGCGTCCGTGCCACTGGGTCAACCGGCGCACCCATTTGGCCAGCAGCACCTGCTCGTCCTTCACGCGCTCGGCGACGGTGAGCACCCGCCCGTAGCGCGGCTCGCCGTCTTCCGCGTCCACTTGGCACAACGAGCCGGTCCCCACCTTGGCCAGCGCCTCCGGCACGCTCAACGCCGGTCGCAAGCGGGGCCCGGCCTGCTCCGCGTCCGTTTCTTCGTCGCTCTGCTCCGCTTTTCTCTCGTGCAGAAACACTTCGTTGACAAGCACTTCGGAAGCGCGTGGCAGGGGTTCCCATTCGCCGCGGCTGTTGTACATCTGGCGGATGCGATGCCGCACCCGGCGGGCGCGTTCGGCGTCGGTCAGCAATCCGCAGGGGCGCCCGGGGTCTTGCAGGGCGTGCTCGACGCCGAGGTGGATGGGCTTGGTGGTGAACAGGCGCGCCTGGGCCCGGATGGCGGTGACGTAGGGATTCCGCCCCTCCTCGGCGGCGGCCTGCATGAGCCCCAGCAGGGCCGGCCAGTCCACCATGCCGTTCCGGGCCAGGTGCTGGGTGTGGGCGTCCACCAGCCGGATTTCGTTGCGGGTCACCAGCGCGTAACCGGTCTCGTCAATCCCGCGCCGGCCCGCCCGGCCGAACATCTGGAGGATTTCGTCCGCGCGCAGCATCTGCTCGCGATCATCCCGCCGGTAGGAATCCCCCGCCAAAGCGACCGTCCGGAGGGAGAAATTGATTCCGGCGGCCAGTCCCATCGTGGCCACCACCACCCGGAGCTGGCCGGCCTTGGCCAAGGGCTCGATCACCCCCGCCCGGGCGGCGTAACTCAAGCCGCTGTGGTGAAAGGCGATGCGCGACCGGAGCATCCGGGCCAGCGACTCGCCCACCAGCTTCTTTTGCCGGGGGGTCAAGGCCAACGGGTCCGGGGTCGGCAGAGTGCGCGCCAGTTCCGCCGCCAGGCTTTCCGCCGCCCGTCGGCGGGGGGCAAACACGAGGATCGGCCCCAGCCCCTCGGCCAGCGCCCGCGCGACCAGACGCGGCCAGTAACCGCGAATCGCGCCGGGCACGCGAAAACTGAGCGAGTTGGCGTGCACCTCCTCCAGCGGCACGGGGCGTTCGTGATGCTCCACCACCACGGCGTCGCGGCCCAAACGCCGCAGCCAGTTGGCCACCTGGCGCGGGTTGCCCACGCTGCCGCTCATCAGGAGCAACCGGGTCTCGGGCGGCGCGAGGGCGATGGCCAGCTCGTAATTCAGGCCCCGGGCCGGGTCGGCGAGCATCTGGTATTCGTCAATGACCAGCAGGGTCGGCCCGGTCCCGCGGATCAGCCGGTTTTTCTGGGTCTCGAGCGTGGCCACCAGAATCGGCGCGGAGAGGTTCTCCGACAAATCGCCGGTGGCGATGCCGACGTTCCAGCCCTTGGCGCGCCATTCCGCCAATTTGTCGTTGGCGAGGGCGCGGGTGGGGACGGTGTAAATCGCCTGCCCTTTCGGATGGCCGTTGTTCGACCACAACTCGAACACCAGCGTCTTGCCCGCGCCGGTGGGGGCTTGGAGGACCACGTCCTGGCCGGCGCGCAGGGCCGCGACGGCGTTTTGCTGCCAGAGGTCCGGGAGCACCATCCGCGACAACCCCTCCGTTGCTTCGAGTTGCTCGCCAATGGTCTGCATGCGGATAGCATAATCCGCCGCCGCCAAAAACCAAATGCGAATCCCGGGGCGGAGGGAAAATCCGAAATCCGAGGCCCCGAAATCCGAAGGGAATCCACCCCGTCAGGAGGGCGGGCCTCCCCATCCCGCAAAAGGAAGTTTGCCGGTGGGCGCGCCGTTGGTAGATTGCGTCCGTGTTCGAGTATCCGAAGGAGTACGACGTCATCGTGGTGGGCGGCGGTCACGCGGGAACGGAGGCCGCCCTGGCCGCCGCGCGGATGGGATGCGCCACCCTGTTGCTGACGATCAACCTCGACACCATCGGCCAGATGTCCTGCAACCCGGCCATCGGGGGGCTGGCCAAGGGGCAGTTGGCGCGGGAAATTGACGCGCTGGGAGGCGAGATGGGCCGGAACATTGATCTGACCGGCATCCAGTTCCGGCTGCTGAACACCCGGAAGGGGCCGGCGGTCCAGGCGCCCCGGGCCCAGGCGGACAAAAAGGCCTACCAATTCCGGCTCAAATGGGTCTGCGAACGACAGGAACGGCTGGACTGCCAGCAGGGACAAGTGACCCGGTTATGGGTGCGGGAAGGGGCGGTGCGCGGGGTGGAAACCAGCCTGGGCGTACGGTATCGGGGCAAGGCGGTGATCGTGACCACCGGAACCTTCCTGCGGGGTTTGATGCACGTGGGCGAACAGCAGCAGGCCGGCGGACGCGCGGGCGAAGCGGCGGCGCACGCCTTTTCGGACTCGCTGCGGGAGGTGGGCTTGGAACTGGCCCGGCTCAAGACCGGCACTCCGCCCCGGCTGTTGAAGCGCTCCTTGGACTTGGACCGCATGATCCTCCAGCCCGGCGACGCGCGGATCACGTGGTTCAGCTTCTGGCATGAGCAAATGTTCCACGTGGAACATGGTCGCTCCGGATCCGGAGCCCCTCCCCCGATGTTCCACGTGGAACATTCCGCCGACCATCCCTACCCGCCCGGCTCGCTGCTGGCCCGCTTGGGGCGCCAAATCCCCTGCTATCTCACCTCCACCACCCCCCGCACCGCCGAGTTGATTCGGGCCAATCTGGACCGCTCCCCCCTCTTCTCCGGACGCATCGAGGGAGTGGGGCCGCGTTACTGTCCGTCCATCGAGGACAAGATCGTGCGCTTCGCCGACAAGGAGCGGCATCAAATCTTCCTCGAACCCGAAGGGGCCGAGACGGACGAGTTCTACGCAAACGGCTTTTCCACCAGCCTGCCGTTCGAGGTGCAGGTCGAGCTGGTCCGCACCATCGAAGGGTGCGAACGGGCGGAGATCATGCGCCCCGCTTACGCGGTCGAATACGATTTCGCGCCGCCCACCCAGCTCAAGCCCACGCTCGAAACCCGTTGCTGCGCCCGCCTCTACCTGGCCGGCCAGATCAACGGCACCTCCGGTTACGAGGAAGCCGCCGCCCAGGGGCTCATGGCCGGCATCAATGCCGTCCGCCAGATTCGTGGGCAAGCGCCCCTCATCCTCCGACGCGACCAAGCCTACATCGGGGTGCTGATTGACGACCTCGTCACCAAGGGCACCAACGAGCCCTACCGCATGTTCACTTCCCGGGCCGAATACCGGCTCCTCCTCTGCCACGACAACGCCGACGACCGACTGGCCCCCATCGGACACGAGATCGGCCTGCTGCCCGACGCCTGTTTCCGGGCCTGGCAGCGCCAGCACGAACAGGTCGTCGCCGAGATTCAGCATCTCGAAACCACCCGGGACGGTCAGCTCACCCTGGCCCAGTTGTTGCGCCGACCGGAAATCCGCTACGAAAACCTCCCCGGCGCGCGCGCCGACCTCCCGCCCGCCGTGCGGCGCAAGGTGGAAATCGCCGTGAAATACGCCGGCTACCTCGAACGCCAGCAGGCCGAGGTGGACAAATTCCGCCAGCTCGAAGCCCAAGTCATCCCGGAACACTTTGATTACGAACAAGTTCCCGGCCTGCGCACCGAGGCCCGGCTCAAGCTCCAGTCCCTTCGCCCCGCCACCATCGGCCAGGCCACCCGCATCTCCGGCGTTTCCCCCGCCGACGTCAGCCTCGTGATGGTCTGGCTCAAGCGCACCCGCGGCCGCCGCGCTTGAACTCGGAAATTTCCCTCGAACCACTTCGCGCCGCAACAATTTCCAAAATTCTGCTTATTAGAAAATCTGATTAATAATCCGGTGAATACCGGGGGGAACTCCCCGCCGGCATTGTCGGAAAAAACATTCACGCCGCGGAAATTCCGTGGATGTTCCGCGAAACGGAGCCTTGTTTTCAGGCCGTTTTCAACAACGCTGCACGACATCTCAACCGGAACAGGAGCGCGCGAACGCCCGGACGAACGCGGAAAGAAAGCGGCGCTTGCTTTCATTGAATTTCTCGCATATAATGAAAATCGCTTATGAATAAGACACCCATTCGCGTCGCGGTGACCGGGGCCGCCGGTCAAATCGGTTACTCACTTCTGTTCCGTCTGGCCTCCGGCAGTGTGTTCGGGCCGGATCAGCCGATCATCCTGCACCTGATCGAAATCGAGCCGGCCATGCAGGCGCTCGAAGGCGTGGTCATGGAGCTGGACGACTGCGCCTTTCCGCTGCTGAAGGGAGTCGTGCCCACGGCGGACTTGGCCGAGGGCTTCAAGGACGTCAACTGGGCCCTGCTGGTGGGCAGCGTGCCCCGCAAGGCCGGCATGGAACGCAAGGACCTGCTGGGCATCAACGGCAAGATTTTCGTTGGTCAGGGACAGGCCATCGAGAAAAACGCGGCGAGCGACGTCCGCATCCTGGTGGTGGGCAACCCCTGCAACACGAATTGCCTCATCGCCATGAACAATGCCCGGGGCGTCCCCGCCGACCGCTGGTTCGCCATGACCCGCCTCGATGAAAACCGCGCCAAGACCCAGCTTGCCCGGAAGGCCGGGGCGGATGTCACCGGGGTGACCAATCTGGCCGTCTGGGGCAACCACAGCACCACCATGTATCCGGACTTCACCAACACCCGGATCCAAGGCCGGCCGGCTCCCGAGGTGATCACGGACCACGAGTGGCTGAAGGGCGAATTCATCACCACCGTGCAGAAACGCGGCGCGGCCATCATCAAGGCGCGCGGCCTGTCCAGCGCGGCCAGCGCGGCCAACGCCGCCATTGACACCGTTCGTTCGCTCATCACCCCCACCCCGGAGGGTGACTGGCACAGCGTGGCCGTCTGCTCCGATGGCAGCTATGACGTGCCCAAGGGGTTGATTTGCTCGTTCCCGATCCGCAGCGACGGCCAGCAATGGTCCATTGTGCAGGGCGTGCCGCTGGACGAGTTCAGCCGCGAGAAGGTCAACGCCAGCGTCGCGGAGCTCCAGCAGGAGCGCTCGATGGTCAGCGATCTGATTCCCGCCTGACCGCTCTTTCCCTGCGCAAGAAGCGTCCCGAAGGCGCTCCGTCCCCGCCGGACGGAGCGCTGTTTATTTATATCCTCTATTTATATCCTCATCGGGGATTATTCGGTATGGAACATGCGGTGGGAGCCGGCCTGAAAAAATGGGACGCCCCGCCGCGTGGGGACACGCGGCCCGCGGAGAGGATGTAAAAACGCCTTCTTGCTGCAGGCCGGGTTCCCCGACCCGGCGTTTTCCGGGCGGCTCAGTCGTTGTCGCCGTCCAGCAGGCCGCCCAAGCCGCCCAGGAGGGAGCCTTCTCCGCGCCGTTTGCCGCCGGCCTTTGGAGCCGCGGCGAAGATGCGGTCGGCCATCCGGCTGAAGGGAAGCGATTGCAGCCAGATGCGGCCCGGCCCGCGCAACGTGGCGAAAAACAATCCCTCGCCGCCGAACAGGGCGGACTTGATCCTGCCCACGAACTCCACATCGAACTCCACCGAAGGCTGAAACGCCACGATGCAGCCGGTGTCCACCCGCACCACTTCACCCGCCGCCAGCTCGCGCTCGTGAATCGTGCCGCCGGCATGAAGAAAGCTCCAGCCGTCACCGGTCAACCGCTGCATGATGAAGCCCTCCCCGCCGAAAAACCCGGCGCCGATGCGGCGGTTGATGCCCACGCCGATGCCCACGCCCTTGGCCGCGCAAAGGAAGGAATCCTTCTGGGCCAGCAGCTCGCCGCCCACCCGGGGCAGGTACACCGGCACAATCTTGCCCGGATAGGGCGCGCCAAAGGCCACGTGCCGTTTGCCGGAGGCGCGGTTCCAAAACACCGTCATGAAGAGCGATTCCCCGGTCAGGAGACGTTTGCCGGCGCCGAGCAATTTGCCCAGCAAGCCGCTTTGCGCCTGCGCTTCGGAACCGTCCCCGAAGATGGTTTCCATCTCGATGCCGTCCTCCATGTACATCATGCCCCCGGCTTCCGCCACGGCGGCTTCATCGGGATCAAGCTCGATCGAGACAAACTGCATGTCGTCTCCGTGGACCCGGTAATCAATTTCGTGAGCCATCTCAGGTGATTATATGTGGATGAGTTTATATGTAAATGAGTTGAATCGCCGGCCGCTTGTCGCTCCCCGTCGGGCGTTCCGCCGGCTCCGCCCCGCCCCGCGCCCGTCAACGTGCGCCCCGCCCACCCCCTTGACAAGCACATTCACGCGCCGCGGAACGGCGGCCCGAAAGCGGACGTTCCTTTTGCCGGAACCTCCGCCGGGCGCGCTTCCCGGAGCGTGATTCCGCGTCCCCTCCGCCGGTCACCCCACCGTCAGGCCGATCACCCCGGCCACGGCGACCACCCCGCCGAGCACCGATCGCGCCCCCGGCCGGTCGCCGTCCAGCGCCCAGGTGAACGGGATCACCACCAGCGGCGTGGTGGCCACGATGGGCAGCACCACCGCCGCCGGAGTGGTCTTCAACGCCCACTGAAAACAGGCCACGCCAATGGTCGGCCCCGCCATGGCGTTGGTGAGCACCAGCGGCCAGACGCGCCGCGAGGGCGGGCGAACGACGTCCGCTTCGCCCTTCGCCCCCTCGGACCAGCGGGCCAGGACCAGCAACCACGCCGCCCGGAGCCCCACGATCAACAGCCCCCCCAGGATGCGTTGATAGGCCGCCGTGCCGCCGTCCAAGTCGAACCCCGCCGCGCCGCCCAGCTCGAAACCCTTCCGGCTCAACACCGCGCCGAGCCCCTGGCCCAGCCCGGCGATCACCCCGCAGGCGACGCCGATGCCCCGTTGCCGGCGTGACACCTGCCACTTTTGCCCCCGCTCCGGCGCGAGCGCCACCCCCACGCCCCCCAGAATCAGCGCGCTCCAAAACACCTCCGCCGCGCTCAACCGCGTGCCCAGCCACACCCACTCGGTCACCGCCGCGAACGGCGCCGCCAGGCAGTTGACCATGAGCGCCCCCAGTCGCGGCCCCAGCCGGGGAAAGGCGTGGTAGAGCGCCAGGTCCCCGATGCCGAACCCCACCACGCCGCTCAGGAAAAACCAGCCCGGCGCGCCCCCGCCGAGGCCCTGTCCCCAGCCGTGCGCCCACAGCCCCAGCGCCGCCGTGGCCACCAGCACCCGCCAGAAATTGGCGCGGTCGCTGCCCAGCAGACGCGTCGTCCGCCCGGCCGCGGTGACGGAACCGGCGAACAACAACGTGGCGAGAAAGGCCGCGAACATGGCGGGCCGGCACGGGCGCCGGATTCAGCCGGGCGGAAAAAACGGCCTCAACCGGCGGCCGCCAGCCGGACCATCGCTTCCAGCGCCAGCCGGTAGGAGTCCGCGCCGAACCCGGCGATGACGCCCCGGCA
Source organism: uncultured Verrucomicrobiota bacterium (assembly GCA_964601985.1). Lineage (GTDB taxonomy): Bacteria > Verrucomicrobiota > Verrucomicrobiia > Limisphaerales > J093 > J093. The sequence goes on along the minus strand of CAZRPT010000036.1, from coordinate 786 downwards.
CACCGCCGCGATGCGCGACCGGTGCCGGAACGACTCCCGCGCGTGCACGTTGGAGAGGTGCACCTCGATGGTGGGCACGCCGGCGGCGGCGATGGCGTCGCGCAGGGCCACGCTGGTGTGGGTGTAGGCGGCGGCGTTCAACACGATTCCGGCGCAATCCCCCCGGGCCGCCTGAATCCACTCCACCAGCTCGCCCTCGTGATTGGACTGCCGCCAGTCCACCGCCACCCCCAGCTCGGCGGCGCGCTCGCGGACCGCCGTCTCGATCTCCGCCAACGTGAGCCGCCCGTACACCTCCGGTTCCCGCGTCCCCAGCAGGTTCAGATTCGGGCCGTTCAGAAACAACACTTTCATGTATGTCCGCAGGCTAGAGGGCGCGCTTTTTCTTGTCCACGGCATTTCCGCGAAACGCCCCTCGTCGTCCGCCAAACGGCGTCCGCAAGACGCGGATGCCACCCGGGCGCCCGCGGGGACGGCGGAACAGAGGGGAAAATCCGAAGGAGCCGAAGGACCGAGGGACCGGGAGAAATCCGAATCCCGAATCCCGAAAAGGCTCCCCGTAGTCGCCGCCGTAGCCAAAGCGGCGGCAGCCCTCCGTAGCGCAGGCTGGCAGCCTGCTGTATCGCAGCGTGGCACGCTGCGCGGCGTCCGATTTTCTCCCCGCGCGATTTCACCACGAAGCGCACGAAGAACACGAAGAGGAGGAAATCTCCCCTCGGGTAGCACCCGCGTCCCGCGGGTGCTACCCGAGCGGCCGCGGAAACCGGCCGCGGGGGAACGAGGGGC
>CAZRPT010000035.1:0-2460 GCA_964601985.1 uncultured Verrucomicrobiota bacterium | reverse complement strand
GGAGGCGCCCCTCGGCGCACGCGAGGCGCGTGCGCTCCCCGCCGTAGCGCAGGTTTCCCACCTGCCGTGTCGCCGACTTCCAGTCGGCCCGGCGTTCCCCTTTACGCGGCGGCCGCTTTTGCTCGGCCGCCTGGCAGGTTGGAAACCTGCGAAACAGCAGACGGGAAGTCTGCGCTACCGAAGAGCCGTCTCGTCACTTCGGTAGCCACGGGAGGAAAGCGAACGCTCCGCAGCGTGCCACGCCGCGATACGGCAGGCTGGCAGCCTGCGCTACGGAGGGCGGCGCCTTTCTTTCGGATTTCGGGATTCGGATTTCCTTCGGCCCTCGGCCCTTCGGTCCCTCGGATTCCCCCGCCCCCCGGCGGCTCAAGTCAGCAGCCGGAAACCCCGCGCCACGGGATGCGCGCCTCTTCTTGCCCTTGCGTTTTGCGTCATGAACATCAGCCTGTTTGACCTCTTCACCATCGGCATCGGGCCGTCCAGCTCGCACACGGTCGGGCCGATGCGGGCGGCCCGCGAATTCGCCACGCGGCTGGCCGACCGGGGATTGCTCGACGTCACGCGGCGCGTCGAAATCACGCTGTACGGTTCGCTGGCCGCCACGGGCAAGGGACACGGCACGGACCGGGCGCTGGTGTTGGGGCTGATGGGCGAAACGCCCGAAGCCGTTCCCGTGGACGAGATCGAACCCCGCTTGCGGACGGTGCGCCAGAGCGGGCGACTGAACCTGCTGGGCCGCCGGGAGTTGCCGTTCGAGCTCGAACGGGACCTGCGCTTCGAGCAGCGGGAAACCCTGCCCCGCCACCCGAACGCCCTTCGTTTCCGTGCCTTCGATTCGGAAGGCACCCTCCGCCGGGAAGCCGTTTGCTACTCGGTCGGCGGCGGGTTCATCGTGTGGGACGACGCGTCCGGGGCCTCCCCCAATCCCGGGCCGGAAGAGCCTTATCCCTTCAACACCGCCACCGAACTGCTGACGCATTGCCGGAACCATCACCTGAGCGTGAGCGAGGTGATGCGGGCCAACGAACGCAGCCGGCGCAGCGAGGAGGCCATCCGGGCCGGGCTCGCCCGCATCTGGGAGGTGATGCAGCAATGCGTCCAACGCGGCTGCCAGGCCGACGGCGTGCTGCCCGGCGGGTTGAACGTCCCGCGCCGGGCGGGCGCGCTGCACCGACGGCTGCTGGCGCTGGGGGAAACCGCCCTGCGCGATCCGCTCACGATCATTGACTGGGTGGACCTCTACGCCTTCGCGGTGACGGAGGAAAACGCCGCCGGCGGGCGGGTGGTCACCGCCCCCACCAACGGCGCCGCCGGCATCCTCCCGGCGGTGCTGCATTACGCCACCCGCTTTTGCGCCTCGCCGCACCCGGACGGCGTGGACCGCTTCCTGCTCACCGCCGGGGCCATCGGCATTTTGTACAAACGCAACGCCTCCATCTCGGGCGCCGACGTGGGCTGTCAGGGCGAAGTGGGCGTGGCGTGCAGCATGGCCGCCGGCGCCCTGGCCGAGTATCTGGGCGGCACGCCCGCCCAGGTCGAAAACGCCGCCGAGATCGGCATGGAACACAACCTCGGCCTGACCTGCGATCCCATCGGCGGGCTGGTGCAAATCCCCTGCATCGAGCGCAACGCCATGGCCAGCATCAAGGCCATCAACGCCGCCCGCATCGCCCTGCGCGGCGACGGCCACCACTTCGTCTCGCTCGACAAGGTCATCGCCACCATGTGCGCCACCGGCCACGACATGCTGAGCAAGTACAAGGAAACCGCCCAGGGCGGCCTCGCGGTGAACGTGGTGGCCTGTTGAGCGGCGGTCGAAAAAAAAGGCGGCCCGCGGGAGTGGCGTAAAATGTCCCTCGGCTGCAGGCCGGGTCCCCCGACCCGGCGTCGCCCCGGCGGGGAAATCCGAGGGGCCGAGGAGCCGGGGGACCGAAGGAAATCCGAATCCCGAAATCCGAAAGGAGCGTTCCCCTTCGCCGCCGAGGTGACGAGGCGGTCGCCTCCCCCGCCGGCTGAGGGCAGTCGGCCTGCAGGGAGGGGGCGATGCGCGGCCGCCCTTGCAGGCCGGGTCCCCCGACCCGGCGTTCGGGGAGCACCCGCGTCTCGCGGGTTGGCTTCGGCGTCCCGCCGAAGCCCTCTCCCGGCCTTTGATCGCGGCCGCTTCAACTGCGCGCCCCGCGTTCGTCGGAAATGGATCGTCTCCTCCGTAGCGCAGGCTGCCAGCCTGCCGTAGCGCAGCGTGGCACGCTGCGAGGCGTCCGTTTTTTCTCCCCGCGCGATTTTATCCCGAAGGACACGAAGAGGTGGTGGCGTCTTCCCGGGCCTTTCCTCTTTACGCGGCGGCCGCTTTTGCCCGCCCGCCCGGCCGGCTGGAAGCCGGCGACACGGCAGGTTGGAAACCTGCGCTACGGCGGGAGCGCACGCGCCTCGCGTGCGCCGAGGGGCGCCCCCGCCCCTCGG
>CAZRPT010000034.1:0-25034 GCA_964601985.1 uncultured Verrucomicrobiota bacterium | reverse complement strand
TCGTCAGTTTCCTGAAAGCCCAGAACGGCAAACGCGAATTCAAGATGCTGATTCAATAACACCGGCGCGCCCGCCCCCCCAGTGGCCGCTGCCGGCCGCCCCGCTTCCCCCCTCGAGGCACGAAGGCCCCCTGCCTTCGTGCCTCTTGCCGTTTCCCCCTTGAATCCCCTCCGCCGCACGGCGGCCTTCAAGGCCTGTCGGAGAATCGCGGGCCGGCGGGCGCGAGAAAACCGTTGCCTTGGGGGCGGGGTTCGGTCATTCCATTGCCCATGCTGGCCAGAGTTCATTCCGCGGCCGTTCAAGGCATCGAGGCGCACCCGGTGGAGGTCGAGGTCAACGCCGGCTGGGGCGACACGGCGGTGGTGATCGTGGGACTGCCGGACGCGGCGGTGCGGGAATCGCGCGACCGGGTGATGACGGCGCTCGCCAATTCCCAGTTCAAGGTGCCGATGGGGCGCACCACCATCAACCTTGCCCCGGCGGACGTCCGCAAGGAGGGGCCGAGCTTTGATCTGCCCATCGCCGTGGCCGCGCTGGCGGCCAGCGAACAGCTCGTCAGCGAGCAACTGGACCAGTTCCTGATGGTGGGCGAGCTGGCCCTCAACGGCGCGCTGCGGCCGGTGAAGGGGGTGTTGCCGATCGCGTTGCGGGCGCGCCGGGAAAAACGGCTCGGCCTGCTGGTCCCGGCGGCCAACGCCCCCGAGGCGGCGGTGGTGGAGGGCCTGAACGTGATCGCCATCCACAACCTCCGCGAGGCGGCGGCGTTTCTGGAAGGCGAACTGCCCCTGGCGCCCACCCGGGTGGACGTGGCGGCGTTGTTCGAGCAGCCGCCGGACGCGGAGCTGGATTTCGCCGACGTGAAGGGGCAGGAGTCGGTCAAACGCGCCTTCGAGATCGCCGCCGCCGGGGGGCACAACCTCCTGCTCATCGGTCCGCCGGGCACCGGCAAATCCATGCTGGCCAAGCGGCTGCCCGGCATCCTGCCGCCGCTCACGCTGGAGGAGGCGCTGGAGACGACCAAGATCCACAGCATCGTCGGTCTGCTGGAACCCGGCCAGGCTCTCGTCACGCGACGGCCGTTCCGCGCCCCGCACCACACCGCCAGCGACGCCGGCCTGCTGGGCGGCTCGATCAATCCCATGCCGGGGGAGATTTCCCTCGCCCATCACGGGGTGCTGTTTCTGGACGAGCTGCCGGAGTTCAAGCGGACCGTGCTCGAAACGATGCGGCAGCCGCTCGAAGAGGGGAAGGTCACCATCTCGCGCGCCGCCGGCACGGTGACGTATCCCTCGCAGTTCATGCTGGTGGCGGCCATGAATCCCACCCCGGACGGCAAGATGCCCGGCGAATCGAAATGCAGCCCGCGCGAGATCCAAAACTACCTGGGCCGCATCTCGGGGCCGTTGCTGGACCGGATTGATCTGCACGTCGAGGTGCCGGCGGTGAAGTTCCGGGAAATGACGCGCGGCGAGCCGGGCGAGCCGTCGGCGGCCATCCGGGAACGGGTCATCGCGGCCCGCAAGCGGCAACTGGCGCGCTTCGCCGACCGGCCCGGCGTGGTGTGCAACGCCCGGATGAGCAGTCGCGACCTCAAACAATACTGCGCCCTGGACGAAGCCACCCTCGAGCTGCTGCGCTACGCCATGCAGGACCTCAACCTCAGCGCCCGCGCCTACGACCGCATCCTGCGCGTCTCCCGCACCATCGCCGACCTGGCCGGCGAGGAGCGCCTCACCGCCGAGCACGTGGCCGAGGCGGTCCAGCTCCGCTCCCTCGACCGTCAGATCTGGGGGTGAGGAAGAATCCGGGGGGGAGGACGACGCGCGTTGGAGCCGGTTGGGAAAATGCCGGGTTGGGGCCCCCGGTCTGCGGCCCGGGGGTGTTTTGCGCCCTTCCCGCGGGCCGCGCGCCTCCACGCGGGGGGAAGTCCCGCTCTTCCGGCGGGCTCTTAAAGCTTGACGCTGGAGCGGGTTGGCTTTTGCATAGCCGGCAAATGAAGACGATCCTTTCGGCAATCTTGACAACTGTTTGTCTCCTGGCCTTCACGACCGGCTGCTACTCCACGGTGGAGGGCAAGAGCAAGATGGGCGTTCCGTTTCAAAACGACCGGATCACCAGCCGCTATGAGCGCACGCCGGACGAGGTGTTCGCGGCGGCCAAGGAAGTGCTGGCCTTCAACGGCACGTTGACCAGCGAAAACACCATCACCAGCACCCTGACCGCCAAGGTGGACAAGGCCACCGTGTGGGTGAAGGTGGAGGAAGTGGAGCCGGGCGTGACCCAGATCGAAACCCAGGCCCGGGGCGGCGGCGGCGGCTCGCAGATCGCGATCGCCAGCGAGATTGACAAACAGATCGCGCTGAAATTGCAGGCCAAGGCGCTGCATTAAGCGGCGGGCGTTCCGGTCGCCGGCGGCGGCGCGGACGGTTTTGACGGCGGACCCAACCGGACGGTGGGGCCCGCCGCGGTTTTTCTGGCTTCGCAGGGGAGAAGGGGCAACCGACGGCGCGCCACTTCCGCCACGGGAGAGTCGGGGTAACGCGCGATCAACGCCTCCAGCGCCCGCCGGGCCTCGCTTTCACCGCCCGGGAAGCGGAGGTGCAGATCGGCCAGCCGGTGGTGCCACCGGGCCACCTCCCGCTCGGGGGCGTGCGGCTGGGCGATGAGTTGCTCGAACTGCTCGACGGCCAGATCCGGACGGTCGCATTCCTCCGCGTACAAGTTGGCGAGTTCCTCGCGGGCTTGATTGTCATGGGGCGACTGCTCGAGCTGCCGGATCAGGGCCGACATCCGCTCCCCGGACGAGGGAGCGGTGGGGGGCGGGGGAAACGCCGGGCTTTTCCGCACGCCCAGATGCGGGTCGGCCCGGGGCGCTTCCACCCGGCGCGGCCCTTTCCGGCGCAACAATTGCTCCGTCCCGGTCAATCGTGCCAACCGTTGTTGAGCCCGGTGAGCCTCGGGGGTGTCGGGCAACAGCTCGATGATGCGCTCGAAACAGACCCGGGCGGCGCCCACGTCCCGGGCGTGCTTGAGCTGCCAGTCCGCGAGCCGGGTGAGCGCGTAGGCCAGATTGCGCGGCGCATGATGTTCCTGGCTCAAAATCTCCTCCACCACCGCCCCGGCGCCCGCCAGGTCGTGGAGGTCGTCCGCCAGGATTTCCGCCAGCAGCATCTGGCCGGTGAAATGGCGGGGGAATTCGAGCAACTGCTCGCGCAGCAACCGGGCCGCCTCGGCGTAGCGCCCCTGCTTGCGCCGGGCCTCCACCATGGACAGCATGGGTTCCCGATCCGCCGGCGTGCGGCCGCCATCGTAAAGGCTGCCAACCCGCCGTCCCAACGCCCGGGTGATGGGCGACACCCACACGACGGCCAGAATGAGTCCCGCCACCGCCGCCATCGGCACGCCGGCAAACGCGCCCATCAAACCGCCCGCTGCCACGGTGGGACCCACCAGAAACAGGAGGAACAGGAGATCCAGCAGGCTGATTCCCCAGCGCACCAGCAACGCGGGCCGATCATCGCTGCCCTGATACCACCGCCAGATCACCCATCCCACGCACGCCAGCCCGGCCAGCCCGCTCAGCAGGATCAACAATGAGTTTACGACGGCGGCCATGAGGAACGGAGTGGAAGTGCGCGGGGCGAATCTCGGAAACAAACCGCCCCTTGGAAAGGAAAAAGACGGAGAGGAAATCCAAATTCCGAAATCCGAAAAAGTCACCCCCGCTCCCGCCGCCGCCAAAGCAACGAGGCGGTGTTCCGGGGGAGGGGGGCAACCGGCGGGGGAACGATACGCGGCCATCCGTTGCGGGTTCGGGGGGGCTGGCGTTGAGGTCTCGGCGTTCCGTGTCAAGTTTCTGTGAGAATGCAACCGGTGGATTCGCGCGAAAACCCTCGAATTGACGGGCCGGATCACCCTGCCTAAACTTGGAGTCCGCCTGCGTGGCGTCCATCATGATCGAAACGATCGAAAAATTGCTCATTCTCCAGGAACGCGACCGGCAACTGGGCCGGCTTGAAGCCGAGCTTGCGTCCATCCCCCCCCAACGCCAGACCAAGGAACGCCGGGCCGACGAAGCCGCCGCCCGCTTGGAAGCGGCCCGCGCCGCGGCCATGAAAATCGAAACCCGGCGCCAGGAGCTGGAGGTCGAGGTCGAGGGCATTCAGGAGCAGATCCAGCGGTACTCGCTGCAACAATTCCAAACCAAGAAAAACGACGAATACCAGGCGCTGGGCCGTGAAATCGAGCGCTCCCAACGCCGCATCCGCGAACTGGAAGATCAGCAGCTCGAGCTGATGGAACAGGGCGAACGCGCCCAAGAGGAGGTGGCGCGCCTCGCCGAGGAGACCCATGCCCTCCAGGCGGAAGTCCGGCGTCAGTTGGCGGATCTGGCGACGCGGGAGCGGAATTTGCGCGCCCGCTTCGAGGAGCTGCGGGCCGGCCGCGAGACGCTGGCCCGCGATGTGGACGAAGGTTTGGTGGGCCGCTACGAACGGCTGCGCAAGACCAAGGGGGATCGCGTGGTGGTGGGCATTGACCGCGGCATCTGCGGGGGCTGCCACATGAAACTCCAGCCGCACCTGCTCCTCGCCTGCAAAACCGGCCGGCAAGTGGTGACCTGCTCGAGCTGCAGCCGGATCCTCTACTACGACCCCGGCATGACGGTGTAACGCTGGTCGGGAAAGCGGATCGTTCCGCCGCGCGCGGACCCCAAGAAAGGCGCCGTCCCCTCCCGGATGGCGGGGAATTCGGCCCGCGGCCAAGGGGGGCGTTTTGCGTTCTTTTCGCAGGCCGTGCGCCCCCACGCGGCGGAACGATCCGCTTTTCCGTCCGGCTCCAAGCGGGGCCGGCGCTTCCCGAGACCGAAACGTAAAAAATTTAAAAAAACTTCCTCAAGGTTGACAGCATCCCCGTGTTCTGATCGAATCCGGTTCAAATTGAAGTGACACTGGTTGGGCGATAGTGCGGTTCGAGGGTCTTTGGGAAGGGCGACCTCCCAGCCGTGAGCGTCCGGAACACTGAAAGACGACCTATGACGAAACGCAGCAAGGCAAAAGGAAACCGGAATTCCCGATGCGGTGGCCGAACAATGGTGAAGGGAGGAGCGGCGGCGGCGGTTTTTCTGGCATTGTTTCCGGCTCATGCCGCCTATGATTTGCGGGGATTGGGATTTTTGTCGGGGGGAACGGAAAGCGTTGCTTATGGAATCAGCGGGGATGGCGGCACGGTGGTCGGTTACTCAAACACTTCCCAGGCGCTGCATGAAGCGACCAAATGGACGCTGGGCTCCGATACGATCACTTTGACCCCTTTGGGAGGATTGGGAAGCAATCCGGTGAACAGCTTGGCGTACGGGGTGAATGTGGATGGCACGTTGATCGTGGGGACTTCGGACACGGCGAACGACGAAACCCATGCCTTTTCCTTTGACACTGCGATCCATGATTTGGGGATGCTTTCCCAAACCCCGGCGGAACTCCGGGGAGTGGATGACGCCGGCACCGTGGCCGCCGGAAGCGGCAAACGGACGACTACTTACGGCACATTTGTGCGTCCGGCCAGCTACACGTTCGCTTCGGGAACGTGGACGGATTTGGGAAATCTTTTTCCTTCTGCTCCAGATTACGGCGACGGGGCGGCATATGCGGTCAGCGCGGATGGGCAGTACATCGTGGGAAAGGCCGCGGGGCTTGTGGGTACTACCCTCAAGGATCGGGCTTTTCGCACGAAAGTCGGCAGTGGAGAAATGGAGGATTTGGGCAGCATCGGTCCCGCGGGAGAAGGCGGGGAAACCTCGACGGCTTATGGGGTTAATCGGGATGGATCAATCGTGGTGGGTTCGGGAACAGTAATGGAGGATACGGGGGGGGACGATCCCGTGCTCGTAACCGAAGCCTTCATTTGGGATTCCGATTCCCAGGAAATGAACGGCTTGGGGGATTTGCCGGGGGGAGGGTTCCGCAGCGAGGCGTTCGATGTCAGCGCGGATGGAACCGTGATTGTGGGAGTGGGACGCACTGGCGCGGATACGGATGCTCATCCCGATGAAGCGTTTGTTTATTTCACCCGCACGGGCCAGATGGAATTGCTCTCTTCCGTGTTGGTGGCCAACGGCGTGGATTTGTCCGGTTGGCAGCAGCTCTTGGAAGCTCGCGCCATCAGCGATGATGGCACCCGGATTGCGGGAGTCGGACTGCGGGCGGATGGCGTGACGCAGGAAGCGTTTGTGGCAACCATTGAAGTGCCCGAGTTGGAAAATTACGGCTGGTTCGCCGCCAGCATGCTTTTGGGCATGGGCCTCTGGCGGCGATGCGTGGCCAAACGCCCGTAATCCAAGCCCCGGTCGGGAAACGCCGGGTCAGGGGACCCGGCCTACAAGGGGCGCGCCTCGTTCCTTTGGGCGTTGCCCGGGCCAGCCGGATGTCGTGTCTCCGGCGCGGGGAATGGTTCGGATTTCGGAATTTGGATTTCCTTCGGTCCTTCGGCTCCCTCGGTCCTTCGGATTTATCCCCGTCCCGTTCCGTCATCCCCGTGGTCCCCTGGGTAGCACCCGCCTCTGGCGGGTCGGCTTCGGCGTCCCGCCGAAGCCTTCCCCGCGTTCTTTAATCGCGGCCGCTTCAACGGCGGCACGTGCGGTGGAGCCGCCGGGGCCGTGAAGGACGCGCGTTCCGGAAGCGAGAACCCCTTTCCCGTGCGTCGGGAGCCGCAAGACGCGGGCGCTGACCCGAAAGGGAAATCCGAAGCCCCGAAATCCGAAAGGGGAGCGCGCACTTTTCGGTAGCGCGGACTTCCAGTCTGCCGTGTCGCCGGCTTCCAGCCGGCCCGGCGGGCGAGCAAAAGCGGCCGCCGCGTAATGGGGGAAATCGGCAGATTGGAAATCTGCGATACGGCAGGCTGGAAGCCTGCGCTACGCGGGGAACGCACGCCCTCGCGTGCCCCGAGGGGCGCCCCGCCCCTCGGTCCCCGCGACCGATTTTCGCGGCCGCGCCGATTCCGCCCCTTCAGTGTCGGTCGGGAAACGCTAGGTCAGGCGATCCGGCCTACAGGGGCGCACCTCGTTTCCCCGGGCGTTGCCCGGGGCTGATGAGTGTCGCGCCTTCGGCGCGATGAGTTTCGGATTTCGGGATTCGGATTTCCTTCGGTCCCTCGGGCCCTCGGGCCTTGTCCCCCTCCACTTCGTGCCCTTCGTGGTGAAATCGCGCGGGAGAAAAATCGGACACCACGCAGCGTGCCACGCCGCGAAACGGCAGGCTGCCAGCCTGCGCTACGAGAGAGAAAGGGCCTGCGCTCCGTCACCTCGGCGACTGCGAAGGGGGCGCTTTTTTCGGATTTCGGATTTCCTTCGGCCTTTGCTTCCTCGGCCCCTCGGATTTCCCCGCCCCTACAAACCGATTAACGTGTGGACCGGTCAACCTGGGCCTGCGCCGGCCCTCCGGCGCTCTTCCCCGAAAGCCACACCGCTTTCGATTCATCCCCACACCCGCCGATCTTCCCGGCTCTGTGTCATGGACGGCGGCAGTCGGCAATGCCATTATCTCCGCAAACATTCATCCCTGCGAAAAATGTTTCACGAAGATAAAAATCGGCGGAACAAGGTCCGGCATCGAAGCGCCATCCCGGGAGCGCACGCACCCTCGCGTGTTCCGAGGGCCGTCCTCGGTCATCGTTGCCCACGGACGAAGTTCGCGACCACCGCGTTTCCCCACCGGCTTCGGAACACCCTTCCGGGCCGAGGCGGCGGCAGGGCAGTCGTTGCCTTCTGGCGGACAGCGGCACAGAAGGCCATGCGGTGGATCGGCGTGGCGTTCATGACGGCCTGGGGCACCGGGATTGTGGCGCACGCCGCTCCAGCCTCCCCAACCCTTTCCGACCAAGCAGCGTCAACCGTCCATGTTTGGGACGCATTCGAGCTCAAGCTGACCGCCCAACGGGTCATGCAAAACCCCTACGTCGAAGGACTGCCCGACGACGGGCCGGCTTATGTCACGGCTGAATTTCGCGGGGAAAGCGGCGCGGCCAAGGGACAGAGCCTGACCGTCATCGGCTTCTGGGACGGCGGAGCCACTTGGCGCGTGCGGTTCGCGCCTCCGGCGGCGGGCAACTGGTCGTATCGGACCCGTTCAGCCGATTCCGGGCTCGATGGCCGGACAGGCACGCTCCGCGCCGTTCCTTGGACGGCGGCGGAGTTGCGGGCCAATCCGACCCGGCACGGGTTTGTGCGCGTTTGCCGGCACGGTCCCCGGGCCGGACGCCACTTCGAGTATGCCGACGGCACGCCGATGTTGTGGATCGGCGACACTTGGTGGCGCTGGGCGGACACGCGCATTCCCTTTGCCCGCTTCGAAAAGCTGGTCCGGGACCGCGCCGACAAGGGGTTCAACGTCGGCCAGCTCTTTTTCGCCGGACGCGCCTGGCAGGACGAAAGTTCCCTGTTGGACGAAAGCCTCACCCACCCTTTTCTGGATCACATTCGGCACGCCGAACGGATGATTCGCTACGCCAACGCGCACGGCATCACCGTCTGGGTTCATGGCTGGTGGGGAGGGCGGGATATGGCCAAGAGCTTTGGTCGGGAAAACCTGCGCCGTTGGTCCCGTTACCTGACACACCGGCTCGGGGCGTACAACGTCATCTGGGTGCTGGCCGGCGAATACAACCTCTACGACTACGGCGGCCTGGGGTTGGATTTCTGGAAGGCTCTCGGGCGACAGATCAAACAGGAAGACCCTTACGACCGCCTCCTGGGCACGCATCCCACCCCGCCCGGCTGGGAGGGCGGCGACGGCGCCCCGCAATGGTCCACCGCCGAGGTGCTGCACGAGGAACCCTGGCTGGACTACCACCAAAGCCAGGTGGGACACGGACGCTGGCGCAACGAACTGATCCCGGACATCGTGGCCGCGGCCTGCGCCAAACGCCCCCCCAAGCCCATCGTCGTGACCGAGCCGTGGTACGAATTCATCGAAGGCAGCGCGTCCGCCGCGGACATCCGTTTCGGCGCCTGGTCGGCCATGCTTTCCGGCGCGGCGGGCCACAGCTACGGCGGCGGTCACATCTGGCGTGCCCACGTGCCCGAAACGCCGGACCAGGGCAAGGTCTGGCCGCTGGAGCGCGGCTTCGAGCGGGACACCTTGAATTATCCCGGCGCCCGTTCGATGGCGTTCATGGCGCAATTTCTCCGTTCGCTGGAGTGGTGGCGGTTGGCGCCCCATCCGGAGTTGCTGCATGACAATCCCGCGCCCTTTTGCGCGGCCGAGCCGGGCCGGCAATACCTCGTGTACGCCCGCTGGGGCGGCACGGTCTGGCTCGACCTGCGCGCCACGCCCGCCGATCAGACCTTCGCGTTTCAGTGGATTGATCTGGTGAACGAAAAAGTCCGCCAGCGCGGCACGATCCCCGGCGGCGCGATTCGCGAGCTTGATCCGCCCGAAGGCTATCCCGGCACGTTGCAGTGCAAGGACTGGCTGCTCCACGTGAAGCGCAAAGCCGTCGCTCCCTGACGCCTGCCCAACGAGCCATGCCACCGATCAGGTTGGGGGGATGCCATCGCGTTGCCCCGCCCCCGTTCCGGATTCCGCGGGCATAGCGCAGAGGGGAGGAGGACGGAAAAAGGGACGACGTGGCGGGTTGCTCCTTGCCGGAGACTCGTTGCTTTTTTTCGGGCAGGCTTCCGGCTCTTCCCCGGCTTCTTCAAAGCGGTTCAGCCGACCTGTCATTGCGGCGGGCCGGCGATTCCGCTTTTGCGCGCACTTCCCCGCCGTTTTCAGAACCCACCGAGGCGGGAACAGGACGTCACGCGGCGGGACGGGGGCTCAGATGATGACGCGGACACCGCCGAGGGCGGCGAGGGAGTGGGTCATGCCTTCGCCGGGACAGCCGATGAACATGAGATTGGTGGGGATGTTCCACTGTTTGGAGAGCTTGCGGATGAGCTCGGGACCGAATTTGCCCGGCACCACGACGAATTCGATGTCGATTTCCGGATAGGCTTCGTCGAGGAACTTGAGGTCCTGCTTGAGTTTCTCCGGCACTTCGTCGGGATGGTCGGTCACGTGAACCACCTTGAGGCGGCTGGTGTGCTCGTTGCGTTCGATGTAGAGCATCACCCGGTTCAGGTTGGCGATGTTGTCGCCGCGGGTGAAGAAGACCATCTGCTGCGACTGGATTTCCTCGATCTTTTCGTGGACGCGGCTGACGGTCAGCGTCAGGGGGCGGACGATGGCCTTGATGGCGGCCTGGATCACGTGGAGGACGAGGCGCAGGAGGCTGATGCGGCTGAGCATGATGGACACCACCAGCAGGGTGGGCAGGAAGTACTGGGCAAAGACCAGGAGGTGCTCGGGATTGAGGATGGCGTTGCCCACCAGGCCCGCGCCCACGGCGATGATGCCCACCACGACGGTGAGCCAACCGGCCCGGCTGGGACGGGGCAGGCTGGCCCGGCGCACCTTGAGGAGGATGTTGCCGACGGCGAAGAGGATCATCACCGAGAGGAAGGAAAGGGTGTACACTCCGGCCAGCTCCTTCAGCTCGCCCCGGGTGATCCAGAGCACGGAGACGGTCAGGAGGAAGAAGGTGATGAGGATGCGGTGGGTGGTGCCGCGGCGGCATCGTTTCAGGAGGAATTGCGGCAGGCAGCGGTCGAGCGTCATGCGTCCGATCAGGCCGTTCACGCCCACGAAGCTGGTCAGGACGGCGCCGGAGAGGACCAGGGCGGCGTCCGCGGAGATGAGGGTGGCCAGCCAGCCGCCGCCGGTGCGGGCGCCCATTTCCGCCAGCAACGCCTCCTTGTGCGCGGCCACCTCGCCCAGGGGAATCACCGAGAGGGCGAGGAGCGCCATGGAGGGGTTCAGGATGGTGACGGCGGCCCACATGTTGCGCAGGGTCTTGGGGAAGACGCCGGGTTTCTGCTCCTCGACGAAGCTGGCGGAGCTTTCAAAGCCGGAAATGCCGAGCAGGGCGGCGCAAAAGCCGAAGAACAAGGCGGCCAGGGCGCCGTTGGGGGTGGGGGTGTGGAGGTTTTCCCACAACTGGCCCGGGCCGTGGAGCACCACGTACGTCACGCCCACGATCAGCAGCAGGGCCAGGGAGGTGAGGTGGAAGATGAAGATGCCGATGGCCACCGCCGCGGATTCGCTGATGCCCCAGATGGTGAGCCCGGTAAAGAGGGCGAGGAGCAGGACGGTGGCGGGCAGGATCGGCACCACCGGCAGGGTGTTGTGCACGTAGTGGATGGCCTCGTTGGCGGAGATGACCGCCGTGGCCATGTAGGAGAGGATGGTCAGGCAGGCGGCCACCGAGGCGCGGAACTTGCTGGTGGTGTTGAGCAGGGCGTTGTAGGTGCCGCCGTTCAGCGGCAGGGCGCCCACCACTTCCGCGTAGATGGCGCGGTAGAGGTAGAGGACGGCCGCCACCACCACCAGGGCCAGCGGCCCCCAGCGGCCGCCGTACAGCAGGGCCAGGGCGGAGACGTAGAGGCAGGAGGAGGTGATGTCGTTGCCGCAGATGGCCGTGGCGGCCAGCTCGCCCAGCTTGTGCCGGTCGGGGGAAGCAGAGGATTTTTTCATCAGCGAGGCCCCTCCCGCTCCTCACCACGCTCCACCCACGAGGAGGGGAGGGAAAATTCCGGAGGCCGCTCTCCCGGGGGAGCGGAAGTCCCCACGCAGGTTTCCCGCCGCGAACCGCGCTTCTCCGGAAAGGGCGTTCGCAGCAAACAAGGCCGCCGGAGTTTTCCGGCAGCCTCGGGCGATGGACGACGGTGGCGCACCACCGCGCGCGGGATTATTGGGCGCTGGTTTTGTCCAGCGCTCCCGGCGGGGCGGTTTGGTTGATCTTGGTCAGCACCGACTGGGTCAGGTCATCCAGGCCGGACTGAAAGAGGATGATGGGGGTGCGGTTGGCGCTCTCGGCGGCGGTGTCGAACACCAGGTTGCAGCCGGCGGCGCGGGCCTGGGTCTGCACTTCTTCCTGGATGTCCCGCAGGATGTTGTTGCGCATGCGCTTGACCTGCTCCGCGATGTCCGATTTGAACTGCTTGTCGAGGTTTTGGATGCTTTGCTCGATTTCGCGAATCTCGAGCAGCTTGTTCTCGGCGGTCTTGCGCCGTTTGGCCTGTTCTTCGGAGGAGATGGCCGGATCGTTGGCCGCGTCCGTGAGCTGTTTGTACTCTTCGTTGGCCTTCTGGTAATCCTCGAGCATCTTGGCGCGGTTTTTCTGAAACTCCGCCTGGCGGTCCTTGACGATGCCGTCGGATTGCTTGGTCTTCCAATAGCCGTCGAACACGGTTTTCATGTTGATCACCGCGATCTTCGGTTGCGCCTGGATCACCGGCGCCACGACACCCGCCGTCAGCGCGACGGCGGCAATGAGCAGTACTCGCTTCATGGTTTTCACATTAACAGGGGCCGTCCCGGCCCGCAAATTTAATATCCTCCCCGGGTGTAGCCGACGCTGAACTGGAACCGGCCTTTCCCTTCGACGAAGCGATCATGCCGAAGGGGAAAGGCGTAGTCCAGCCGCAACGGCCCCATGCCCGGGATGTTCAACCGGATGCCGATTCCCCAGTCATCGGAGTAGGGACCGTACTCTCCGCTGAGGCGTTCAAAACTGTAGGAGTAGGGATAGACGTTGCCGATGTCGTAGAAGGTGGCGAAGCGCACCCGGGAGATGACGGGCACGCTGTATTCGAAGGAGGCGTACCAGTAGGTGTTGCCGCCGATGGGCTCGTTGCCGTAGGAGTCGTAGGGGCCCACGCCGCGGTAGTCGTAGCCCCGCAGCGAGTAGAGGCCGCCCAGGAACCAGCGTTCGTAGAGGGGGATTTCACTGTCGTAGGCCGATCCGCCGCTTTCCAGGCCGTAGCCGTCCAGCACGCCGATCCGTCCCAGAATCTCGATCACGTGTCCCTCGAACAGGCCGGGGAAATAGTGGCTGGTGCGGAGTTCGAGCGAATAGAAGTTCGCGTCGCCGCCCAGGGGGCCGCCCGCGGCGCCCACCTTGAGCTGGGTGTACTGGCCGTGGTTGGGCAGCGTGACGTTGTTGCGGCTGTCGTAGCTGATGCTGGCGATGGCCTTGGAGATGAGGTCGTAGCCCTCCTCGGCCCGGAGTTCGGGGGCCACCGGATCGTACAGGTGCAGGCGTCCGTCCGCGCCGGGGACGTAATAGGGGTCGTCCATGTTGACGATGCCCACGTTGTTGATGGTGTAGCCGATCATCCCCCGCCAGTAGTCGTTCCACAGCGCCCGGGTCAGCGTCAGCTTGGCCCCGCTGACCATCACGTCGTACACGTCGCTGTAGTACTGGAGGTTGCGGTGGTAGAGGTCCACCCCGAGGGCCAGTTTGCGGCCGGTGAACCACGGCTCGATGAAGTTCAGCTGGATGTCCCGCCGGGCGGTGCCGACCTGGGCCACCAGGCGCAGCTTCTGGCCGGCGCCGGTGCCGAAGAAGAGGGGGGACTTGAAGATGTCCGCGTTGCCCTGGGTCAGCTCGGCGAAGCCCACCAGTTCGTCAATCGAGCTGAAGCCCGCCCCGAAGCGGACGTTGCCGGTGTTTTTCTCCTCGACGGTGAGCACCAGGTTTTTCCGGTGGGGGACGTCCGTGTCCTCCGCCCGGGCGTCCACGCGGGAGAAGAACTGCAAGCCGTAGAGCCGGTTGGTGCTGAGCTTGACCTTCACCATGTCGAACAGCTCGCCGGGGCTGACCGCCAGCTCGCGCCGGATGACGCGGTCCTTGGTCTTGGTGTTGCCCTTGATCTCGATGAGTTCGATGTGGGAGGGCTTGCCCTCGGAGATCCGGTAGTTGATGTCCATGGTGCCCTGCACCGTGTTGGGCCGGAGGCCGGGGATGACGCGGGCGTCAATGTAGCCGCGCGCCCCGTAGAAGTCCTGGATGCCCTCCCGGTCGCGGCGGAGCCCCTCGGGGGTGAACACCTGGCCCGGCCCCATGCTGAGGCCGCGGCGGTAGCGTTTTTTGTCGTGGGTGATCACGCCGGCGCGGATTTCCTCGGTGGAGAAGAGCTGGTTGCCGGTGAAGGTCACCCGGCCCACGCGGTACTGGCGCCCTTCGAAGACGAAGAGCTTGATGATCATCCGCTTCTTGTCCTTCTGCTCGAACTTCACGTCCCGCAGCTCGAAATCAATGTAGCCGGCCTGCCGGTAGAATTCGGCCAGCCGCTCCTTGTCCTCCTCGAACACTTCGTCCTTGAGCACGCCGCTGCCGGTCAGCCACGAGAGCCACCAGTGGCGGCGGGTCTTGAGCACCTTGCGCAATTTGCGCTGGCTGAAGGCCTCGGCGCCGACGAAGACCACGTCGTCAATCTTCACCTTGGGCGCCTCCTTGATCTCGAAGGTCACGGTGCCCCGGCCCAGCTCGGCGTCAATGACCGGGACGTAATTCACCCTGGTCCGCCGGTAGCCTTTTTTCTGGTAGAGGGTGAGGATGGTCTGGGCGTCCTCGTGCAGTTTGCGCTCGTCCAGCGGATCGCCCACTTTCGAGGCGATCTTTTTTTGCAGCTTGCGGTCGCTGAAGATGGTGTTGCCGCTGAATTTGATCTCGGTGAGGGTGGGCTTGCCGATGAGCAGGTAGCGGAGCTTCACCCCGCCTTCCGCCGGCTCCTTGACCACCCGGATGTTGTAGAAGTAGCCGGTGCGGTAGAGGCTTTGGATGGAGCGGTCCACCGCGTTGCGGTTGTAGGGCTCGCCGACTTTGAGCCGGATGTTGGCCCGGACGAGGGCGTCGCTGACGGCGGGGGGACCGACGTGCTGGATCTCGATGGCCACCACCCGGTCGGGCGTTTGCGCGCGCGCGGGGGAGATCATGCACCCCAGCGCCCACAGGAGCAACAGTCCGAAAAGCGCCGGCAACCTATCCTTCAGGGGGGATGTCATCAGGGGTGTAAAGCGTGGCGCTCTCGAAACGGGTGAACGAACGCAGGAACGTCAGGTGGACGTCGCCCGTGGGGCCGTTGCGTTGTTTGGCGATCAACAGGTTCACCGGTGTCGCGTCGCTGTGCCGTGTTTCGTCGTCTTCGTCATCCATCGAGGCCGCTTTTCGCGGATTCTCCCGATCGGCCCGGTACAACAGGGCCACCAAATCGGCATCCTGCTCGATGGCGCCCGACTCGCGCAAATCCGAGAGCCGGGGTTTCCGGTTCTTGTCGCGCTCCAGTTCCCGGTTGAGCTGGCTCAACACCAGGATGGGCACGTTCAGTTCCTTGGCCAGCGCCTTGATGCCGTTGGAGATCTCCGCGATCTCCTGCTGGCGGTTGTAATCGTTACGTCGCGAGTTAGATGAATGGAGCAACTGCAGGTAGTCAATGACAAACAGCTTGATCTTGTGCTGCTCCCACAACCGCCGGGCCCGGCCCCGCAACTGCCGGATGGTCAGGCCGGGCGTGTCGTCGATGTACAAACGGGCCTTGGAGAGCTGGTCGGCGGCGCCGTGCAGGCGGGCGAAATCCTTCTCGCTCAAGGCGCCTTCCCGCAGCTTGTGCTGATCCAGCCGGGCCAGGGAGCACAGCATGCGGAGCACGAGGGATTCGCCGGTCATTTCAAGGCTGAACACCCCCACCGGCTCGCCCTGATTCACCGCCACGTGCTCGGCGATGTTCATGGCCAGGCTGGTCTTGCCCATGCTGGGCCGGGCGGCGATGACCAGCATTTCGCCGCCGTGCAAGCCGCTGGTCTTGCGGTCCAGATCCTCGAACCCCGTGGGCAGACCGGCCAGTTCCTCCGGGTTGAAGCAGTATTTCTCGACCTTGCCCATGGCCTCCTGGACCAGGGACTGGATGTCGTCCGAGGTGTTCTGCGCCCGTTCCTGGCTGATGGCCAGAAACTCCTGTTCCGCCCGGTCCAGAAAGCCGTCCGCGTCGTCCTGCTCGTCGTACACCCGGGAGACGATGTCGTTGCAGGTGGTGATGACCCGGCGCAGAAGGTATTTCTCGCGGACGATGTCGGCGTAGTAATCCAGGTTGGCCGCGGACGGCACGGCCTCGATGAGGGAGTTGAGGTAGGGATAGCCGCCGACGCTCTCCAGCGACTGCTGGTCCCGCAGCCGCTGCCCGATGGTGACCAGGTCCACCGGGCTGTTGCCGTCGCACAGCTCCACCACGGCGTTGAAGATCACCTGGTGGCGGGGGTCGTAGAACACCTCCTTGTCCCGCGGGAAGCGTTCCAGGCAGCGGCCGACTCCCTCGCGGGGGTTCAGCAACAGGCACCCCAACACGCCCTGTTCGGCCTCGATCGAGTGGGGCGGGGTGCGGGTCACCCGGCCGGGATCCGCCCGGCGGGGGGCGTCCCCGGCGAGACGGGGTTCCTCTTCTTGCAACGCGTCAATCATGGGGACAGGACACACGGCCCGGAGGCGGAAAGCAACCCCGCACTGTTGGCGGTTGCTCCCCGGCTGTTGACGGGTTGTTCACCGCCCCGTCCGTGCCGGCCACCCGGCGGGGTACACCGGAAACGGGCAGGCGGCGTGGCCTGCCCGTTGCGCGCGGGACAAAGGGGGAGGAGCGCCGCCGGGCGGCTCAGCCCTGCTCCGCCGCCGTCTCGTCGCTTTTTTCCGGCAGCGGGGTGGTGCTTTCGAGCACCACCTTGAGGGTGGCCGGAATCTGCGGATGCAGGCGCAGCTCCAGCTCGTGCTCGCCCAGCGTGTTGAGCGGCGCTTCGAGGTGGATCTTGCGCCGGTCCAGGGTCACGTCCAACTGGTGTTTGAGCTCGTCGGTGATGTGGCCCGCCGTCACGGCGCCGAACATCTTGCCGTCGTCGCCGGTCTTCACCTTGATGCGCAGGGTGATCCTGGACAGCGAGGCGGCCAGCTCCTTCATGCTCTTGAGTTCGTGTTTCTCGCGCTCTTCGCGGCGCTTGCGGAGCGCTTCGAGCCGCCGCGCGTTGGCTTCGGTGACCGGAATCGCCAGCGCCTTGGGGAAGAGGTAGTTCCGGGCGTAGCCGGCGGCCACCGTGACCTTGTCCGATTCAGCGCCGAGACCCGGCAGGTTGCTCGTCAGAATGACTTCAGTTGTCGCCATGTTCGTTCGTGGGTGAAAAAATTCAGGGTGATTGCTTCAGTGGGGCGCCCGTCCGCGCCGTCCGCCCTAGAAGGGCACGTCGTCGTCATCCGGTGGCGGCGGGGCGTCCTCCGGCGGTCCCGGCCGGGAGGGAGGGGGGGCGGCGGGCGCGCTGCCGCGGGCGGGGGGCGGGGCGGCGGAGCCGCCATAGCCGCCCTCTCCGCGGCCGCCCGCGGAATCCAGGAAGCTGAACGACTCGAGCACCACCAGCAGCCGGCTGCGTTTCTGGCCGGTGTTCTTGTCCTCCCAGCGGTCCTGCCGCAGCCGGCCCTCGATGAGGATGGGGCGGCCCCGTTTCAGGTACTGCGCCACGACCTCGCCCTGCCGGCCCCAGGCCTCCACTTCAACAAAGGTCGTTTCCTCGTGCTGCTCGCCCGATTCCAGCTTCCGCACGCGGTTTATGGCCACGGAGAGGTTCGCCACGGGCGTGCCTTTGGGCGTGTAGCGCAGCTCGGGGTCCCGCGTCAGGTTCCCGGCGATGATGACTTTGTTGAAGTTGGCCATGGTGTTCAGGCCCCGGGGGAGGCGGCGGTTTCCGCCGGGCGGGCGGCAACCCGCGGCGCCAGGGTGATCATGAGGCGATACACCTCCTCGTCCCGCTCGAACCGGGCGGGCAATTGGGGGATGACCGCCGGTTCGGCCTGGAACAGGAAGTTCACGTACACCCCCGAGGTGACCCTTTTGTTGGTCACCCGGGCGAAGGGCTTTTTGTCCATCTTCTGGATGCCCTCAATTTTCACGCCGGCGGCGGTGAGTTCGTCGCGGATGCGATCCACGATTTCCTGCACCCCCGTTTCCTTGCCGGCGGTGTTCAGAATAAACAGACCTTCGTACTTCTTCACTCAGTTGTCCTTGCTGTCCGGGACCTCGACGGTCCCGTTGTATCGGTTCATGGCCGCCGCCACGCCCTCCGCAACCCAGCAGAGCACCTGGCTGGCCGCCCGCGCCAACACTGTTTCAAAAAGTTCCCATTCTTCGGCGTTGAACGTCCCGAGCACGTGCCCGGTGATGTTCCGCCCGGCCTCCGGGCGGCGCCCGATGCCCAGCCGCAGCCGGGCGTAATCCCGTCCGCCGACGTGCCGCTCCACGGATTCCAATCCGTGATGCCCGCCGGCGCTTCCGCCGGGCCGCAGCCGCAACTGCCCCAGCGGCAAATCCGCGTCGTCCACCAGCACCAGCAGCCGGTCCCGCGTGAGGCGGTGATACCGCATCACCGCGCCCACCGCCTCGCCGCTGAGGTTCATATAGGTCAGCGGCTCGCACAACCAGCAACTTTCGCCCGCCAGCGTGGCCCGGGCCAGCCGGGCGCGGAAGCGGGCTTCCACCCGCCAACCGGCCCCGGCTTCGGCCGCCACCCGCTCGGCCAGTTGGAAGCCGGCGTTGTGGCGCGTGCGGGCGTATTCCCGGCCCGGATTTCCCAGCCCCACGATCAGGCGGCTTCCGGACATGGGCGGCAGGACCGGCCGAAACCGGAAAGGGCGGCGCGGGCGTTCAGCCCTCGTCGCCTTCCGCCTTCTTCTCGGTGATGACCTCCGGCTGGGCGGTCTCTTCCTCGCCCTCGGTTTCTTCCTCGCCTTCGGCCTCCTCGGTCTCCTTCCGCGGCGCGGCCACCAGCACGACCACCACGTCGGGGTCGCCCAGGATTTCCACCCCCTCGGGGCGGGGCAGCTGGCCGATGGTCAACGACTGGTCCACGCCCAGCTCGCTCACGTCCACCTCGAGCACCTCGGGCAGCTCGCGCGGCAGGCCCTTGAGCTCCAGCTCGAAGCGGATGTGCTCGAGCAGGCCGCCCGCCTTGACGCCGACCGCTTCGCCCACGGTCTCGACCGGCACCTTCACCGTCACCGGCTCGTTCGGGTCCACCGAGTGAAAGTCCACGTGCAGGATCTTGCGGTTCAGCGGATGATGCTGGACCTCCTGGATCAGGGTCAGGAGCGGCTCGGCGTCCTCGCCGTCAATCGAGAGGTCCACCAAGATGTGTTCCGAGGCCGAGTGGGCGATGATGCGCTCGATCTCCTCGTACGAAACTTCAAGGACCCGCGCCTCCGTGCGCCGCCCGTAGAGGGAGGCCGGCACGCGCCCGATGGCCCGCCGCTTTTTGACCTGGTTGCGTCCCCGGGCCGTCCGGGGATACGCCGTGAGTGCTACCGATTTCATTCAGTTTTCAATCCAACGGGGCTGCTCCGCGCCGACCATTCGGCGCGGTCGTCCCCAAACTCGAACAGCGACGTTACCGAAGAATTGGTGTGAATCCGGTAAATCGCTTCGCCCAGCAACTTCGCCACGCTGAGCGTGGTGATGTTGATCCCGTCAATGACGGGACGGGCGACCGTATCAGTCGTAATCAGTTCGTCAATATCAGAATCGCGCAGGCGTTGAATGCCCAGGTCGTTGAGCACGGCGTGGCTCACGCAGGCCAGAATCTTCCGGGCCCCCCGGGCGCGCAGTTGCTCCGCCGCCGAGGTCAGCGTGCCCGCCGTCTCGGTCAGGTCGTCCACCATCAGGACGTTCTTGCCTTCCACGTCGCCAATGACGCTCATGGCCTCGACCTCGGTGGCGCTTTTGCGGCTCTTGGCCACGATGGCCAGCCCGGCGCGCAGGATTTGCGAATAGGCGTGCGCCATCTTGAGCCCGCCCACGTCGGGACTGACCACGACCAGATCCGGGATCTCCTTGGTCCGCAGATAGTCATAAATCACCGGCGCGGCATAGAGATGATCCACCGGGATGTCGAAAAATCCCTGAATCTGCTGCGCGTGGAGATCCATGGTGAGGATGCGGTTGGCCCCGGCGGCCACGATCAAGTTGGCCACCAGCTTGGCCGTGATGGGCACCCGCGGCTGGTCCTTGCGGTCCTGGCGGGCGTAGCCGTAGAAGGGCATCACCACCGTGATCCGGTTGGCGCTGGCCCGCCGCAGGGCGTCCACCATGATGAACAGCTCCATCAGGTGCTGGTTGCTGGGCGGGCTGGAGGACTGCACCACGAACACGTCCTGGCCCCGGACGTTTTCCTCGATCTTGACAAAGGTTTCCCCGTCGGGAAACGAGGACACGGTGCATCGTCCCAACTCAATGCCCACGGCCTCGCAAATCTTGCGGGCCAGCGGCGGATTGGAATTGCCACTGAATATCTTCACAAGCGCCTGACTCGACTGGATTGCCCCGGAAACCGCCTTAAAGCCGGTCGGAAAGCACCGGGTTGGAGAACCCGGCCCGCAGCCCCAGGGTGTTTGGCGCCCTTCCTGCAGGCCGTGTGTCCCTCACGCGGTGGAACGGTCCACTTTTCCGACAGGCTCTCAACCTCGCTGAAGAACCGGCAAAAAGCGGGAAAGAAACTAGCAGCCCTCGCGTCCGACGCAAGCGGAATCTCGCTTTCCTCCGGCGGCCGGATTGCCCCGCGAAAAAGACGCCGGGGAGGCGGGGCGGTTTGGTGCGCGACCGGCCCGGGGGCGGGCGACGGCGGCGCTCAGGCGGCGGGAACGCTCCGGGCCTTGCTGCGCTCGATGGATTGCAGGGCCAGATAGTTGCCGCCGAACTTGGCGAGATTTTCGAGTTCGTTGTCGAACTGGTCGTAATGCCGCTCTTCATCCGCCACGAGGCTTTCGAACACGGCCTTGGACATGGCGTCCGCGTTGGCGGAGCAGGTGTTGGCCCAGACGTTGTAATCCTTGACGCTGTGCTCCTCCATGCCCCGCGCCAGCTCGAGCATCTTGGACACATTGTGAATTTTTTGCGTGGGGCCCGCCGCCTCCATGTTCACCTCGCCCTTCAGGAAGAGGATGCGCTCGGCGAGCTTTTCGACGTGGAGCATTTCCTCGATGGCGGTGCGCTTGAACAGGCCGGCCAGCAGGTCGTAGCCCTGATCGTCGCAGTGAAAGTGGAAATACATGTATTGATGGACCGCCTGCAATTCGTCGGCGATGGCCTGGTTGAGCAGTTCGATGCTTTTCTCGTGCATGATGTCGCGTGCTGAAGAGTGTTACCGGGCTCGTTCAGGCGGGGAACGTGCCCCGGCGGGACGGACTTGTCAATGGCGCCGCCGCGCGACCGGCCGCCCGGGGCCGGTCCGGTGGGAAACCCGCCCCGTCCCCCCCGAAGCATTCGCGCCCTTCCCGCGGACGGCGGGCCCGCGCGGCGGAATGTCCCGCTTGACAGGTTCGCTCAGCCGGCGGGGCGCCGCTGATGCCAGTCAGTGGCGGTCTGGTAGGCGTGGGCGAGGCGGAGGATTGTTTCCTCGCCCAGCGGACGGGCCAGCAGTTGCAAGCCGACGGGCAGGGGCGGCGCCCCGGCGAACCCGCACGGCACGCTGATGCCGCAAATGCCGGCAAGGTTGCAGGAGAGGGTGAAGATGTCCGAGAGATACATCTGGAGCGGCTCGGCCAGTTTTTCCCCCAACCGGAACGCCGGGGTGGGGGCGGTGGGGGTGACGATGGCGTCCACCGATTCGAAGGCCCGCAGAAAATCCCGCTGAATCAGGGCGCGCACCTTTTGCGCCCGCAGGTAGTAGGCGTCGTAGTAGCCGCTGCTGAGCACGTAGGTGCCCAGAATGATCCGCCGCTTGACCTCCGCGCCAAAGCCCGCCCCGCGCGTGCGCCGGTACAATTCGAGGGGATCGGCGCCGTCCTGGCGCGCGCCGTACCGGATGCCGTCGAACCGGGCGAGGTTGGCGCTGGCCTCGGCGGAGGCGATGATGTAGTAGGCCGCCACGCAGTATTCGGTGTGGGGGAGGGAGATTTCCCGCACCTCCGCCCCTTGTTCCCGCAGCACGCCCACCGCGCGGTCCACCGCCGCCTTCACCTCGGGGGCCAGACCTTCGGCGAAATACTCGCGCGGCAGCCCGAGCTTGAGCCCCCGCACGCCGCGTTCGAGCGCGGCGGCATAATCGGGCACGGGATCCGGCAGGCTGGTCGAGTCCCGTTCGTCATGGCCCGCCAGCACGCCGAGCAGCAGGGCCGCGTCCGCCGCCGTGCGGGTGACCGGCCCCACTTGATCGAGCGAGGAGGCGTAGGCCACCAGGCCGTAGCGCGACACCCGCCCGTAAGTGGGCTTGAGCCCCACCACGCCGCAAAAGGCCGCCGGTTGGCGCACGGAACCGCCGGTGTCGGAGCCCACCGAGGCGGGGCATTCGCCGGCCGCCACCGCCGCCGCGCAGCCGCCGGAGGAACCGCCCGGGGCGCGCTCGGTGTCCCACGGGTTGCGGGTCGGCCCGAAGGCGGAGTTTTCCGTCGAGCTGCCCATCGCGAACTCGTCCATGTTCAGCCGGCCCAGCAGGACCGCGCCGGCTTCGCGCAACCGCGCCACCACCGTCGCGTCATAGGGGGAGACGAAGTCGCCGAGAATCTTCGAGGCGCAGGTGAGCGGCTGATCCCGTTCCGCCAGCACGTCCTTGAGCGCGATGGGCAGGCCCAGCAGGGGGCGGGTTTCCGCCTGTCCGTCCCGCCGCGCGGCGTCGGCGGCGTCCGCCTGGGCCAGGGCGTGGTCGGCGTCCACGTGCAGGAAGGCGCGCAGTTTGCCGTCCACCTGCTCGATTCGGTCCAGGCACGCCCGGGTGAGTTCGCGGGAGGAGATTTGGCCCGCCGCCAGTTGCGCGGCGGCTTCGGTCAGGGTGAGTTCGTGGAGGGATGCCATCGGCCCGCGGGGTTACTCGACGATCTTGGGCACCACGAACAGGTCGTTGGCTTGGGCGGGCGCGTTGCGCAGCGCCTCGGCGGCGGAGAAGGAAGGACGGGGCTCGTCCGGGCGGAGGACGTTGGTCCGCGGCAACGCGTGGGCCAGGGGCTGCACCTCGGAGACGTCCAGGCGTTTGAGCTGCTCCATGTAGCCCAGCACCTGGCCGAGCTGTTCGCCCAACGTGGCCTCCTCCTCCGGGGTGAGGGCCAGCCGCGCCAAGTGGGCCACGTATCGAATGTCCAGATCAGTTGCCGCCATCGCCGTGTTTTTCGCCCCGCCGACCGGCCCGCGTCAATCTTCGTTGAACTTCTGATCCACCAGCGTGGCCAGGGCTTCCAGGGCTTTTCCGGCGTCCGCCCCCCGGGCGCGCACGCGGATGCGCGACCCCGGCCCGGCCGCCAGCATCATCAGGCCCATGATGCTTTTGCCGTTCACCGTTTCGTCGTCCTTCTGAACCAGAATCTCGGAGTCGAACTGGTTCGCCACCTTGACGAACATCGCCGCCGGCCGGGCGTGGATGCCCAACTTGTTGGACACCATCAGCTCCCGGATTTCGTCCTGCTCGGCTGTGCCTGTCTTTTTAGCGCTCATCCCGCGGCGCGCAAAATAACTCAAAATCAGCCCGCGCGCCACCGCCGATTTGCCCCCGCGCAATTCCGCCGCGCCGTCGCGCGCGCGAACGGGTTCCGCGTCCTGCCGCGGCCCGATTCGGAGATTGCGCCCGGTCCGGGTTCGTGCCATGAAGCCGCCATTCATGATGATTTCACCGGCAAAATGGCTGGCGGGCGGGCTGGGCTGGGTCGCCGCGGCGGCGCTTGCGGGCGGTCTCGAATGGAACCAGTTCCGGGGACCGAACGGTTCGGGCGTGGCGCCGAAGGCGCGACCGCCGCTGGCCCTCGACGATGCCCACCGGGCCTGGCAGACCGACCTGCCGCCGGGGCTTTCCTCCCCCGTGCTGGCCGGTGACCGGCTCTTTTTGACGGGGGTCGAGGAGCGGCGGCTGGTGACGCTCGCCTTCGCCCGCGCGGACGGCCGCTTGCGCTGGCGGCGCCGGGCGCCCGACGTGCCCCTGGAACGGGTGCACCGCACCAGCAGCCCCGCGGCTTCCACCCCCTGCGTGGACGAGCGGCGGGTGTACGTCTATTTCGGGTCGTACGGCCTGTTGTGCTACGACCACGAAGGACGCGAGCAATGGCGCCGCGCCATCCCCACGCCGAAAAACCTGTACGGCATGGCCACCTCGCCCATCCGGTACCGGGACCTGCTGATCCTGGTGCTGGACAATGAGGCGAACCTGCCGGGCAGCAAATTGAGCCAGTCCAAGGTGGTGGCCTTTCGCGCCGCCACCGGCGAACCGGTGTGGGAAACCCCGCGTCCGCTCGTGCGCAGCGGCTGGTCCACGCCGATGATCTGGCGGCACGCGCAAGGACGGGATCTGGTGGTGCTCGGCAGCCGGCGGGTGTACGGCTACGACCCCGACACCGGCGCGGAGCAATGGTTCGTCACCGGTTTCTCGCGGGAAACCATCGCCGTGCCGGTGGCGGGGCTCGGTCACGTGCACGTTTCGTCGGCGATGCTCGGCGGCGTGCCGGACGCGCAGCCCGACCCCGAGCCGTTCTGGCAGGCGGTGCTGCGGTTCGACGCCAACGGCGACGGCCGCCTGGGCCGCGACGAAATGACGAGGGACTTCAGCTTCCCGTTGCGGCCGGAGCTGGCCGTGGGCCAGCCGGGATTCGGGCTCCCGCTGCCGGACGATCCCGGGCGGCGGAAAAAACGGCAGGCCGACATCTTCGCCGGCGTGGACAAGAACCACGACGGCTTCTGGACCCGCGAGGAATTTCTGGCCGGCATGACCTTCCGCCGGGCCAAACCGCGCCTGCTGGCCATTCGCCCGGGCGGACGCGGCGACGTTTCCGACACCCACGTGGTGTGGCGGTTGAACCGGAGCATCCCGGAAATCCCGTCGCCGCTGTTCTACCAGGACCGCCTGTATCTGGTTCGCAACGGCGGCGGGCTGGCCGCCGTGGACGCGCGCGAAGGAAAGATCATCTACCGGGAACGCCTGAACGCGCCGGGCCAGTACAGCGCCTCGCCGGTGGTGGCGCGGGACCATCTCTACCTGTTTTCGCAGCGCGGCGTGGCCTCGGTGGTGAAAACCGGCGACGCCTTCCAATTGGTCTGGCAGGGCGACCTGGGCGAACCGGTCTTCGTCACGCCGGCCCTGGCCGGCCGCACGATCTACGTGCGCACGAAAACCCAACTCAAGGCCTTCCGGAACCGGGAATGAAACCGCCCCCGCCGGCGG
>CAZRPT010000033.1:0-5395 GCA_964601985.1 uncultured Verrucomicrobiota bacterium | reverse complement strand
TCGCCGCCGGCAGGAAACCGGCATCACGATTCGCGTGGGGGGATCAAGGGGTCCAGGATGCGCAGCAGGGAGCGCGCGGCCGTCTCGGCGCTGAAGAGTTTCCGCACCGCCTCCTGCCCGCGCGCGCCCAAGGCGCGGCGGCGGGGTTCGTCCCGCAACAACCCCTCGAGCGCCGCCGCCAGGGAGGCCACGCTGCCCGGTTCGCACAGCACCCCGCCGCCGGTCGCCTCGATCAGTTCGGGAAAGGCGGCATGCCGGGGTTGCGCCACCGGCACGCCGGCCGCCATCGCCTCGACCAGATACAAGCCGAACGCCTCGCCGTAGAGGGCGGGCACGGAGAAAACGCTCAACGAGCGGAGAAAACCCACCTTTTCCGCGCGCTCCAGGTTGGGATGGAACGAGACGGCGTCCGCGCATCCCGCCGCGGCCAGGCGCCGGCGCAAATGCCGGACGAACGGCTCGTCGCCGGGACCGCAGCCGCCGGCCACCTTCAACCGGGCGTCGGCCACCCGTCCGGATTGGCGCAGTTGCAGGAAGGCCTCCACCAGGGTGTCCAGCCCCTTCAGCGGTCCCATGCGGGCCAGATAACCGATGGTGGGCGCTTCCGGCGGCGGGGGCGGTTCCGCGGGATACCCCTCCAGGTTGATGCCGGGCGGCGCCACGCTGACGCGTTCCCGGGGCACTTTCAGCCGGCCGGCCATGCGCCGGGCGAAGTAGTGTGACGGCGCGATGAAGCGCCGCACCGTGCGGGCGCGATCCGCCATGAGGGCCCACACTTCCCGCCGCCACGGCTCGGGCATTTCATCAATGTAGGCATCCTCCCCCGACAGCAGGCAGACCACGGGCGCGGCAAAGGTGGTTTCCAGCTTTTCCGCGAGACCCATCAGGAGGGCGTTCGAGAGACAAAAGACGTCCGGACGCTTTCGTTTCCGCAACCAGGCCACCAGTTCCTCCAGATCGCGGGCCTGATGGCCGGATTCGCCGCGCAGCATCGAGAGGGTCAACTCCCCCACCTCTTCCGCGCGGGTCTTGGCGGCCAGCCGCCCCACCCAGCGCAACAACCGGCGTCCCGACAGCCAGCGCCGCAACCAGCGGGGCGCGCGGCGGAACCACGGCGTTTTCTGGTCCAGATAGACGTTGACGCCGCTGAAAAACACCGGCATCCCCCGGCTGAGATCCTGCTCGTCCAGGGTCAGGGGCAGGTAAAGCGGCACCATGAGGGCGTCGTGCCCCAGCCGGCGCAGCGCCCCGACCAGGGCGTTGTCCCGCAGGCAATTGCCGCAATACATGCCCCCCGCGCCGGGGGTGAGTTGGACGAAATTCATAAAATCCCAAAGACTTCCCCAAATCCGCCGACCGCGCTCCTTTCCCCGGCCCATCCCGGTCCGCCTCCGCGGCGAGGCGGCAAACGCGGACGCCGCGGTTCAGGGCCGCGAAGAACCTCCGTCTCCGCGGCCGGCGGGACCGTTCACCCCCCCGCCCGCGTGAGACGGATTTTTCCCGCTCATCCGGCGAAAGGAAAAACGCGCATCGGAAAAGGCGTACACCAGCGGCCGCGGGTTTTCGAGCCTTCGGCGCAACATTTGCTCCGATCCGGCGGGAGCGACCAGGGGAAAAAGCGCCGCCGCGAGGGCCTCGCCCCCGGCCAAGGAGCGCGAAACGGGAAAGCCAAACGGAAAAGGAATCAAGCAGCGGTCTCGCGGGCGGTTTCCGGCAGCAACCAGGAACGCAATTCCGCCGCCGAGGCGGCCACCGTCGCGCCGGCCCGGGTCAGCGCCGTCACCGGATAGGTGTGGGGCAGCGCCACCACCGTCATGCCCGCGGCCTGCGCGGCCGCCACGCCGGCGAGGGTGTCTTCGATCACGCAGCAGCGCGCCGGGGGGGTGTCCAGCAGGCGGGCCGCGTGGAGAAAGATGTCCGGCGCCGGTTTGGCCCGGCCCACGTCCTGCACGCTGGCCACCGCCGCGAAAACGTCCCGCAAGCCGGTCAGCTCGAGCACGGCGTCAATCACCGCATGCACGGAACTCGACGCCAGGGCCAACCGGTAACGTCCCGCCAGCGCCCGCGCCAGCTCGCTCATGCCGGGAAAGACCCGCCCGTCGGTCCGCAGCAGCTCCATCCAGCGCCGCTCCTTGAGGGCGGTCAGCTCCGCGATGGACTGGGGCGGATGGTGCTTCGCCACGAAATCCTCCCACACCGCCCGATCCGACTGCCCGAGATAGTCGGCCAGATTCATGCCGTGCGTCTCCCCGTAGCCCAGTTCGGCGAACACTTCGAGAAAGGCCCGTTCGTGGAGCGGCTCGCTGTCCACCAGCACGCCGTCCATGTCGAACAACACGGCGTCCAGTTGCGCGGGGTCAGGGGGCGCGTTCATGGGCGGCTCCACGGAAAGGGCGCCCGGTCAAGGCGCCCCGAAAACGACACGTCGCGCCGACGGCTCATTTTTCCTCTTCGTAGATCTCGTCAATGCCGCCCTTCATGTAGAAGTTCGCCTCCGGCACGTCGTCGTGCTTGCCCTCGATGATCTCGCGGAAGGCCCGGACGGTTTCCTCGACCGGCACCTGTTTGCCGGGCCGGCCGGTGAACACCTCCGCCACCGAGAAGGGCTGGCTGAGGAAGCGCTGCACCTTGCGCGCGCGGGCCACCGTCAGCTTGTCCTCCGGAGACAGCTCGTCCAGTCCCAGAATGGCGATGATGTCCTGCAAATCCTTGTACCGCTGCAACACCCGCTGCACGCCGCGCGCCACTTCGTAGTGTTCGCGTCCCACGATGTCGGCGGACAGCGCCCGCGAGGTCGAGGCCAGCGGATCCACCGCCGGGTAGATGCCCAGCTCGGCGATCGAGCGCTCCAGCACGATCGTCGCGTCCAAGTGGGCGAAGGTCGTGGCGGGGGCCGGATCGGTCAGGTCGTCCGCCGGCACGTACACCGCCTGGAACGAGGTGATCGAGCCCTCGCGGGTGGAGGTGATGCGCTCCTGCAAGTCGCCCATCTCCGCCGCCAACGTGGGCTGGTATCCCACCGCCGAGGGGGTGCGGCCCAGCAGCGCGGAGACTTCGGAACCCGCCTGCGAAAAACGGAAGATGTTGTCAATGAACAGCAGCACGTCCTGATGCCGGTCGTCCCGGAAGAATTCGGTGATCGCCAGCCCGGCCAGCGCCACCCGCAGACGGGCGCCCGGCGGCTCGTTCATCTGGCCGTACACCAGCGCGATCTTGGATTTGCCGAGGTCCTCCTGGTTGATCACGCCGGCCTCCGACATCTCGTTGTAGAGGTCGTTGCCCTCGCGGGTTCGCTCGCCCACCCCGGCAAACACCGACACGCCGCCGTGCAGCTTGGCGATGTTGTTGATGAGCTCCATGATGACCACCGTCTTGCCCACGCCCGCGCCGCCAAAGGCGCCCACCTTGCCGCCCTTGAGGAAGGGGCAGATGAGGTCCACCACCTTGATGCCGGTGGTGAGGATTTCGGGCGAGGTGGACAAGTCCACCAGCGCCGGCGCCGGGCGGTGGATGGGGTTGCGGCGCTCCGATTCGATGGGCCCCCGCTCGTCCACCGGCGAGCCGGTCACGTCGAGCACCCGGCCCATGACGGCGTCGCCCACCGGCACGGTGATGGGCTGGCCGGTGTCAACGATCTCCGCCCCGCGTTTCAGCCCCTCGGTGGTGGACATGGCGACCGCCCGCACCCAGTTGTCGCCCAAATGCTGCTGCACCTCGAGAATGAGCGTGGTGGTTTCCTCCTGGCCCGGAATCTGGAAATCCACCGTCAGGGCGTTGTAAATGGCGGGAAGTTCGTCGGGAAACTCGGCGTCCACGACGGGTCCGATCACTTGGACAATTTTGCCTTTGTTCATGCGTATTCCGGCGTTGAGGGCGGACGGCACGCCACGGTCACGCCCGCCCGGCGTCGGTCCTCAAAGAGCGGCAAGCTAGGGGGAGCCCCGCGGGGTGTCAAGGCGCGTTTGGGGGGGCGCAAAGCGACGAAATCCTCCCCATCAGCGCCGCTTCTCGGACGCGGCATCCCCCGCGAAAATTCCCCTTTTACGCAAACCGCCCCGGCCGGTCAGACGACGCGGGGCGGCCACTGCGATTGGTAAACCGGCGCCGGCTCAGTCCAGCCGTTTGACGCGGATGTTGCGATAACACACCACGCTGTTGGGATCATGCCCCTGCAGGGCGAAGGTGCCCTCCCCCAGCACGCGCGTGAAGGGGTGACCGGGTTTCGCCCCCTCGGGCTCGGTGTATTGGAGCACGATGGTGTCGTTGACCTTCACCGTGATGGTTTTGTCCTTCACGATG
The DNA here is from genome assembly GCA_964601985.1 of uncultured Verrucomicrobiota bacterium. Lineage (GTDB taxonomy): Bacteria > Verrucomicrobiota > Verrucomicrobiia > Limisphaerales > J093 > J093. The sequence continues at coordinate 1,096 of CAZRPT010000033.1, read as the reverse complement.
ATTTCCTGCGTCCACCACTCGTTGTCCCGCGAAAAGGCGTGGCCGATGTTGACGATGCCCCACAGGCTGCCGGTTTTGATCCAGTCGCCGTGGGTGCAGTTCACCTGCGACTCGAAGCCCTGCGTGGGCCAGCCGATGGGCTGGTACTTCGTGTGGAAGTAGATTCCGCCGTTCGATCCCGGCCGGGTCATGACCTCCACCTTCAGATCGAAGTTTTTGAACGGCTTCGGATCGCCCACGTAGAACAGGTGGCAGCGGGAGCCGTGCGCCACGAACGCCCCGTCCTGAATCGTCCACGTGGACTCGTTTTCCTGGGCTTTCTTCCAGCCGTTGAACGTCTTGCCGTCCATCAACGGAACAAAGCCTTCTTCGACATCCGCCGCGCAGGCAAAGCCGGCGGCCACCGTGATCGCGGTCAGCGAAAGGAGTATGCGTTTCATCACCCATCATCCTACGCCGTTTGCCGGCGGCGCGGCAAGTCCAACCGTTCGCCGCCGAAACACGCCCGCGGCCCTCCTGGAAGCGGCGGCTCCGGGGCCGCCGTTCCCGGGCGGAAACCGCGCTTTTCGTCCGGTTTTTTTCGCGGATTGGCTTGCCTCGTCGCGCCCGTCCCAAAATCATCCCGGCCGGCAATGAATTCCATGCGCGCAAAAACAGTCCTGGTCGTGGCGGTGGCGCTGGCGACCGAAAGCTCCGCCGTTTCCGTCCCCGCCGCGGAAACATCGCTCCGGCTCCATTACCGTCAGCCGGCCGCGGAAAACCAATGGTCGCAAGAGGCGCTGCCGATCGGCAACGGACGGCTGGGGGCGATGGCGTTTGGCGGGATCGGGACCGAGCACCTCCAGTTCAACGAGGATTCGCTCTGGATCGGCGACGAATCCGACACCGGCGCGTACCAGAACTTCGGCGATTTGTTCATCGCCACCGGCCATTCCACCAAAGCGGCGCGCGATTACCGGCGCGCGCTGGACCTTTCCCGGGCCGTGCAGACCGTCACCTACACAATCAACGGCGTGCGTTACCGGCGCGAGTATTTCTCCAGCCACCCGGCGGGGGTGATGGTCTTCCGGTTCACCGCCGACCGGCCGGGCGCCTA
>CAZRPT010000032.1:0-20554 GCA_964601985.1 uncultured Verrucomicrobiota bacterium | reverse complement strand
GGTGCGATAATGCTGCTGGGCCAGCACGGTGGTGGGCACCAGCACCGCCACCTGCGCCCCGCCCATCACCACCTTGAACGCCGCGCGCAGGGCCACTTCCGTCTTGCCGAAACCCACGTCGCCGCAGATCAGGCGGTCCATCGGGCGGGGCGTTTCGAGATCGTGGCGGGTGGCCTCGATGGCGGCCCGCCGGTCCGGGGTCTCCTCGTACACGAATGCGCTCTCGAACTCGCGCTGCCACGGGGTGTCCGGCGGAAAGGCCCGGCCCGGCTCGGATTCGCGGGCGGCCTGAATGCTGAGCATCTCGGCGGCGAGATCGCGCACCGCCTCGGCGGCTTGGGCGCGGGTCTTGTGCCACCGGTTCCCGCCCAACACGCTCAACGGCGGTTTGTGCTTCCCGGCGCCGACGTATTTGCTCACCAGGTGCGCCTCGGTCACCGGCACGTAAAGGCGCGGCGCGGGCTGGCCGGGCTCGCGGGTGGCGTATTCGATCACCAGACATTCGCGGGCCGTGGCGGGCGGGGCGTCCGCGCGACCGCCCGCCGCGACCGGCAGCCGTTCCAGCCCCATGAACCGCCCGATGCCGTGCTGCACGTGCACCACGTAGTCGCCCGGCTCGAAGTCGGTGAAGCTGATGTCGAACACCGAGCGGCTGGCGGCGGCGTGCGGCGATTTCAACCGGCGCGGACGCTGCACCTTGTAGCGGCCGAAGATTTCCGCGTCGGTCACCACCACCCGGCCCAGCGTCTCCGCCAGGAATCCCCGCGTCAGCCCGCCGAAGAAAATCTCCGGCGGCCGGGGCGGACGGCCCTTCTCCGCCGGCGCCTGTTCCGCCCAGACTTCCGCGAACCGGCGGGCCTCGCCGGCGTTGTGGCAGAAGAGGCGCACCGCCCGGCCCTGCGCCCGCCAGCGTTGCAGTTGCGCGAAAAACTCCCGCCGTTGCGCCTCCGCCGCCTCGGGCGCCGGCAGCCGCGCGTCCACCGGACGAAAGGCGTCGAGGCTGTGGATGGGGAGCGTCACCGTCACCGGCGGGCGGGGTTGCTCCGGCGCCACCAGGCCCGCCTCCTCCGGCCATTGCGGGGCCAGCTCGGACACGCCCAGCACGCCGGCGGTCCGCCGGTGCAGCGCCGCCACCGCTGTTTCCCAGCGCAGCAGAAACGGATTGCCCGCCGCCGCGGCCCCGGCGAGATCGGCGGCGGCCTCGCGAATGAGTTCCGGCTCGCAAAGCACCACCCGGGTGCGCGGCGGGAGGTGATCGAACAGCGCGCCCAAGTCCGGCGTGGCGGAATCCGCCGCCACCGCCCGGCGCAACAACCCCAGCTCGCCGGCGGGCGAAAGGCGGATTTGCGCGACCGTCTCCCGCGCGAGCTGGGTTTGCGGGTCGAACAGCCGCAGCGACTCGAGTTCGTCGCCGAAAAATTCGAGCCGCACCGGCCACGGACTGGCGGGCGGGAAGACGTCCACGATGCCACCCCGCAGGGCCAGCGTGCCCTTTTGCGTCACCTGCGCCTCCGGCTCGTAACCCTGCTCCTCCAGCCACTCGACGAGGTCCAGCGGATCCAGGGCGTCGCCCGGGCGCAGGAGCTTCCCGCGCGCCCGCCAGGCCGCCGGGCTGAAGGTGCGTTGCAGCAGGGCCGCGCCGCTGGTCACCACCACCGGCGGCGGACCGGGCGGATCGGCGGCGGCCTCCGTCCACGCCACCAGCGTCTCCAGCCGCTCGCTGATCACGTCCAGGTGCGGCAGCCCGCTTTCCTCCGGCCGCACGTCCCACGCCGGATAAAAACAGACCCGCGGCCGCGCGCCCTCCGCCGAGGGGGAAAGCTCAGAAGCCGCGGCGGCCGGAGAAACCGCCGCGGACTTTTTCGCCGCCTTTTTCGCGCGTGTCCGGCGGGGACGTTTCTTCGATGGGCGCGCGGCGGTTTCCGGGTCCGTTTCCGGGGCGGGCAGCAGCCAGGTTTGCAGCTCCTGATACAGCGCCTCCTGCCGTTTGGCGTCCGGCGCGACGACCAGCAGCGGATCGCCGGGAAACAGCCGCTGGACCAGAGCCGCCACGAAGGCCTGGCCCGCCGGATGCACCTCGACGCAGGACACGACCCGTCCCTCCCCCAACGCCTCCCGCAGGGGGGCGAGGGGTTCCTCCCGTCCGGCGGCCGTCAACCAGGCCGTCGGCGAATGCGTCCGACGCGAACTCAGTGACTCCAGCATGCCCGCCCCGCCCGCCGGCGGAAAAGCCGAAAGCGGCGCGGACCGCCTTTCGCGCGCCGGGTTTTCCCGTCGGTTTTTGTTTTCGGGCGGGACGGCGGAACGTAGGCTGGGGGCCTTGAGCCGTCGCGCAAAACGATCGCAACGCCGCCGCCCCTCCCGGGCCGGGCGCCCGGCCTCCGCCGTCGCCGCGTCCGCGAAGGGGGCGGCGGCCCCGGCGAAACCGCCGCCGTCGCCGCGCCGCTGGAGCTTCCGGCTGGCGGCGCTCCTGCTGCCGCTGCTCCTGCTGGCGGGGCTGGAGGTGGGGTTGCGGGTGGCGCATTACGGTTATCCCACCACCTTCTTCCTGGAACGCGAGATTCAGGGCCGGCCCAGGCTGGTGGAGAACGACCGGTTCGGCTGGCGCTTTTTTCCGCGCGAGCTGGCGCGGAGCCCGGCGCCGCTGGCCGTCACGCGCGCGAAACCGGAGGGGGTGTTCCGCATCCTGTTGTTCGGCGAGTCGGCGGCGTTGGGCGATCCCCGGCCGGCGTATGGCATGGGGCCGCATTTGCAGGCGCTTTTGAACGAGCGCTATCCCGCCGGCCGGTTCGAGGTGATTCCGCTGGCCATGACGGCGATCAATTCCTACGCGCTGGAGCTGATGGCCCGCGAAGCGGTGGGGTTGGACGCGGATTTGTGGATCGTCTATGCCGGCAACAACGAGCTGATGGGGCCGTTCGGCGCCAGCGGGGTGCTGGGCGCCACCGCGCCGCCGCGCTGGCTGGTGCGGGCGGGGCTGGCGTTCAAGGCCACCAAGACCGGCCAGTGGATTGAAGATTTGCTGCGCCGGTTGAATCCGCCGCCGCCGGACGCCGCGTGGGGCGGGCTCAAAATGTTCCAGGAGCACCGGGTGCCGCCCGACGATCCGGCCCGCGCGCGGGTTTACGCCAGCTTCCGGGCGAATCTCGAAGACTTGGTCCGCATCGGAACCGACGCCGGCGTCGAGGTCCTGCTCTGCACGGTGGCCAGCAATTTGCGCGATTCCAGCCCCTTCGCGTCCGCGGCTCCGCCCGCGCCCGCCGACGGCTCGCCGCCCCGCTGGGAGCTGTTGAGCCGGCAGGCCTCCCGGGCGGCCCGGACCAATGACTGGGCCGGCGCGCGGGCGCGTTTTCAGGAAGCCGCCGCCCTGGCCACGAATCACGCGCAAATTCGTTTCAGCCTCGCCCAATGCGAGCTGGCGCTGAGCAACCACCCGGCGGCACGGACGAATTTCGTTGCCGCCCGCGACCTCGACGCCCTGCCGTTCCGCGCGGATTCCCGCATCAACGCCGCCATCCGCGCGGTGGCGCGGAAGCTGGCCGGCCGGGGCGCGCGCTTTTTCGACGCGGCCGCCGCCCTGGATCAGGCGGCCACCAACGGCATCGCCGGGGACGATCTGTTTTTCGAGCACGTGCATTTCAACCTGCACGGCAACTACCAGATGGCCCGCGCGCTGGCGGAACGGATCGCGCCCCGCCTGCCGGCGGCGGTGAAGAAAAACGCCCGGCCCCACTGGGCCACGCCCGAGCGGTGCGCGCACCGGCTGGGGTTGACCGACTGGAACCGGGCGGCGTTGCTGGACACCGCCCTGGCCCGGATGCGCGACGCGCCGTTCACCAACCGCCTCAGCCACCCGCGCAACGTGGCGCGTCTGCGGGCGCGCCGGCGGGAAGTGCGCGCGCGACTGGAGCCTGCGCGCTATTTCGACGCCCGCGCCATCTACGAGGAGGCGCTCCGGCACGCGCCGGACAACGCCCGCATTCACGAAAACTTCGCCGAGTTTCTTGAAGCCAACGGCGAATACGAGGAGGCGCTCACTCACTGGCAAGCGATGGCCCGGTTGTGGCCGCACCATTATCTGCCGAAGTTTTACGTGGGCCGGGCGCTGATCCATTTGCGGCGCTACGACGAAGCCCGGACGGCGCTGAACGCGGCGCTGGCCCAACGGCCCGATTTTCTGGAAGCCCGCCTCCAACTGGCCGCCCTCTTCCGTGCCGAGGGCCGCAATGAGGAGGCCCTCGCGCAGTACGACGCCCTCCTGGCCCGCGCGCCGCGCAACGGCCGGCTGCACATGGAGCGGGCGGATTTGCTGGCCGCCGTGGGCCGCCGGGCCGAGGCGGTCGAGGAACTCCGCGCCGCCATCCGGGCCAATCCCGGCTTGTGGAAGGCGCACTATCTGCTGGGGGTCGAGCTGGCGCTGAAAAACCAGCTTCCCGAGGCCACCCGGGAATTTCGCGTCGCCGTGCGGGAACGGCCCGACTTCCCGCTGGCCCACTTCAACCTCGGCATCGCGCTGGTGCGCCAGGGATACGTGGGCGAGGCCCGCGCCCAGTTTCAAGCCACCCTCCGGCTCGATCCGGACAACGCCCAGGCCCGGAAGAGCCTGGACCAGTTGGAGGCGTTGCTGCGCCGCTACCGGGAATCCCGGAGTGGCGGTCCCTCCGGCGCTCCGCCCCGTCCCTGACGGGCCTGCCGGAAGGAGGCAAAATCCCCTTTGGCTGGAGGCGGGCTGCCCCCGCCCGGCGGGTTCCGAGCGGCGCTGAACGGAGGCCCGGGAAACGGAGCCGTTTTCCGCTATCCCGCCGTCACGCGTTGCTGGCGGTTTTTGGCGGCGCGGCGGCGTTCGTTTTCGTCGAGGATCTTCTTCCGCAACCGGAGGTGGCTCGGGGTGGCCTCGACGTATTCGTCCGGGCCGATGTATTCGAGGGCGCGTTCGAGGGTGAGCCGCAGGGGCGGTTCCAGCAGGATGCCCACCCCTTCGCCCTTGCTGCGCATGTTGGTGAGGTGCTTGGCCTTGGTGGGGTTGACCGGCAGGTCGCGGTCGCGCGCGTTGGCCCCCACGATCATGCCGGCGTACACCTTTTCACCGGGGGCGATCATGAGCCGGCCGCGCTCCTGGATCTGGTCGAGGGCGTAGGCGGTGGCGACGCCGTTTTCCATGCTGACCAGCGAGCCGTGCTTGCGGGTGGTCAGCTCGCCCCGGTCGGTGTCGTAGCGGTGGAAGAGATGGCTCATGACCCCCAGGCCGCGGGTGAGGTTGACGAGGTCGGTCTCGAACCCGATCAGGCCGCGCATGGGAATGAGGGCCTCGATGCTGACGTCGTTGCCGTGGTGCTCCATCTGCTGGATTTCCGCCGCGCGCCCGGCGAGGTTTTCCAACACCGCGCCCATGTGCTGCTGCGGGGTCTCGACGAAAAGCTTCTCGATCGGCTCGATCAGGCGGCCTTCCTCGTCGCGGCGCCAGAGCACCTCGGGCCGGGAGACGAGCACTTCGTAGCCTTCGCGCCGCATCTGCTCGACGAGCACGGCGATCTGCATCTCGCCGCGGCCGCTGACGCTGAACACCTTGGGATCGTCCGTCTGTTTCACCTTGAGGGCGACGTTGGTGCGGGTCTCCTTGACCAGCCGTTCCCAGAGGTGGCGGGCGGTCACCTTGTCGCCGTCCTGCCCCGCCAGCGGGCCGTCGTTCACCGCGAACTGCATCTGAATGGTGGGCGGGTCCACGGGGATGTAGGGCAGCGCCGGGCGGGCCTCGCTGTCGGCGAGGGTTTCCCCGATGCTCACCTGCTCGAAACCGGTCAGGCCCACGATGTCGCCGGCGTGGGCGGTCTTGACCTGGATGCGTTTCAGGCCCTCGAAATGGAAGATGGCGGTGATCTTGCCGGGGACGATGTCCCCACTGCCCCGGTGGCAGACGGCGGGCTGGCCCACCTCGATGATGCCGCTGTGAACCTTGCCCAGGGCGATGCGGCCGAGGTAGTCGCTGTAGTCGAGATTGGCCACCAGCAGTTGGAAGCCCTCGCCGGCGTGGGCGCGCGGCGGCGGGATGTAGCGGACGATCATCTCGAACAGCGGCTCCATCGTGCCGCTGACGTGTTCCAATTCCTCCTTCGCGTAGCCGTCCTTGGCGCTGGTGTACACGAACGGGAAATCCAACTGCTCGTCGGTGGCGTGGAGCGAGAGGAACAGCTCGAACACGTCGTCGAGGACCTTTTTCGGCTTGGCGTTCTCGCGGTCAATCTTGTTGATGACCACGATCGGCTTGGCGCCGGCTTCGAGGGCCTTGCGCAGGACAAAGCGGGTCTGGGCCTGCGGTCCCTCGGCGGCGTCCACCACCAGCAGCACCCCGTCAATCATGTTCATGATGCGCTCGACCTCGCCGCCAAAATCCGCGTGGCCCGGGGTGTCCACGATGTTGATGTGGTAGTCCTTGTAACGGAAGGCGGCGTTTTTGGCGCGGATGGTGATGCCCTTTTCGCGTTCGAGATCCATCGAGTCCATCAGGCGCTCGGCCTGTTGCTCGGCTTGGTTGGCGCGAAAGGTGCCCGACTGTTTCAGGAGACAATCCACCAACGTGGTCTTGCCGTGGTCCACGTGGGCGATGATGGCGATGTTGCGGATGTGCTGCATCAATCAGTGTTCGTGTCCGGCGGGAGGCGGAATAAAAGCGTCCGAACTGCCGGCGCCGCTCCCTCCCCGGAAGCGGCGTAGTGTGCCTGAAAATCCCGTCCGCGCAAGCGGCGTCTCGAAATCGCAACTTTTTCAAACGCGGCCGCGGAAAACGACGCGAAACGTCCGGAAGGCGGACGCCCGCCCTCGGCGGCTCCGGAAGAAGCGCGGTTTTTTCCGGAATTCGGAATTCGGGTTTCCTTCGCTTCCTCGATCGGCTCCACGGATTTCCCCCTCCTCCCCGGACCGCTCGAAAAACCGGGAGGAAAAAGTGGTGGAGGCGGCGGGAGTCGAACCCGCGTCCCTGGCCAACTTGCCCGCGGTGCCTACATGCTTAGTCGGATGAAATATCTCGGCCTGAGGGTCATGATCCGACGCAATCCCTCAGACCCAGTCCGCTGTTCAAGTTTCGGTGTCGCGCGCGCGGACCCCGCGCTTCACCTAACCTGCTGACAACGCTCGTCCACCTCAGCAGGTGTCGGGTGGCGAACGTCACGGCATCTTAAGCCGCGAGGGCCAATTCTTCGTTGGCAGTTGTGTTTTGGTCCGATGATTTACGAGGCCAACGGACCGTCCTCGGCATGCCACCACGGACGCATTCACCAGGTCGAAACCAATGCGCCCCCACAGTGGGGCGCTAACATGGCCCAATCGGCCTCCGCCGTCAAGGAAGGCGCCCAAGCCGCCCCGGCGGAGGCCCCGCGGGGGGGCGACGCGGAAAATCAGGCCCGGGCCAGCGCCTGGTCGAGGTCGGCCAGGATGTCGTCAAGGTGCTCGATGCCGACGCTCAACCGCACCAGCTCGGGCGTGATGCCGCCGGCGCGTTGCTGCTCCTCGCTGAGCTGCGAATGAGTCGTGGTGGCCGGGTGGATGGCCAGGGACTTGGCGTCGCCCACGTTGGCCAGGTGCGACAGCAGCTTGAGCGAGTCAATGAACCGGCTCCCCGCCGCCGCGCCGCCGCGAATGCCGAAGACCACCATCGAGCCGCCCTTGCCGCGCAGGTATTTCTCGTTGAGCGCCGCCATCGGGTCGTCGGACAGGCCGGGGAAACGGACCCATTCGACCTTCGGATGCCCGCGCAAAAACTCCGCCACCCCCTTCGCGTTTTGACAATGCCGCTCCATCCGCAAGGGCAGGGTCTCGATGCCCTGCAGGAACAGCCAGGCGTTGTCCGGGGCGATGCAGGCGCCCAAGTTGCGCAACGGCACGGTGCGCATCCGCAAAATGTAGGCCAGCGGCGCCAGCGGCTCGGGCAGGTCGTGCCCCCAGCGCAGGCCGTGATAGGAGGTGTCCGGCTCGTCGTAAAGCGGGTGCCGGCCCGCCGACCACGCGAAGCGGCCGCCGTCCACCACGATCCCGCCGATGCCCGTCCCGTGGCCGCCAAACCATTTGGTGAGCGAGTGCACCACGATGTCCGCGCCGAATTCCAGCGGGCGGGTCAGGTAGGGGGTCGAGAAGGTCGCGTCCACGATCAGCGGCAACCCGTGCTCGTGGGCGATCCGGGCCACGGCCTCGAGGTCGGTGATTTCGAGGGCCGGGTTGGACACCGTTTCGCAGAACAACGCCCGCGTGCGGTCGTCAATGGCCGCCGCGAACTGGGCGGGATCGTTCGCGTCCACGAACTTCACCGTGATGCCCAGCGCGGGGAGGATGTCGTTGAACTGGGTGTAGGTGCCCCCGTAAAGCTGCCGGGCGCTGACGATGTTGTCGCCGGCCTGGGCCAAGTTGACGATCGAGTGAAAAATGGCGCTCGTGCCCGACGCGGCGGCCAGCCCGCCCAGCTCGGGCGCGCCCTCCAGCAGGGCCACCCGTTTTTCGAGCACGTCGGTGGTGGGATTCATCAAGCGGGTGTAGATGTTGCCCAGTTCCTTGAGCGCGAAGAGGTTGGCGGCGTGCTCCGTGTCGCGGAAGACGTAGGAAGTGGTGCGATACACCGGCACCGCCCGGGCGAGGGTCGTCGGATCGGGCTGCTGCCCGCCATGCAGACAAAGGGTTTCCAGATTCATGTGGAAGTTATCTTGCATACTTAGGATTAAGTTGTCCAACGGGATTTTTCCGGCGGAGAAAAAAAGAACCGGCATAACCAGCCGGGGAACCGAAGCGCCGAGAGTCGGGGAAAATCCGAATTCCGAAAAAAAGCCACGGCGTCGCGGAACCCCGCCCTCCCGCAGCGCAGCCTTTCGGCCTGCTGTAGCGCGGATTTCCAGTCCGCCCGGCTTTCCAGCCGCTTTTCCCCGACCGCTTGGCCGACTGGAAGCCGGCGCTACGACGCGAGCCTGTTTAGCGGACCCAGTCACAACCTGGAAAGCGACGGGTCAGCCGTCACCGCTTTTGTCCGGTTTTCTCGCGGCTCAGGACGCGCGGCGCACGCCACGACGGCCGGGCAGGAAGCGCGGCGGGCGATCGCCGTTTTGCGCTTCCGGGAAGCAAACCAGCGTACGACAAACCACGGCTGCCCCGGCCACGCGCAAAAAGGAAATCATGATTCCGCTCCTCCTCCGGGAACGCCTCACCCCACCATGTGTCAACGGCTGCCTCGAACCGAGGGGCGCTTTTGGCCAGGCTGAACGGATTACTGCCCCTCCCGGCATGCCCCAACCCGTCCCCGGCACAAGCGCGCGCCTCGGCTTTTTGCCGGTTTTGCGTCTCCTTCCGGCAAATGAAGCTTCTCCACGCGCCCACTTTGCGGTACGCCTGAGGGCAGGAAATGAAGGTCACGCCACTCCGGATTTTCGTTCGCCAAAAGGCGAAGGGGTCGCGGACTGCAGAAACAAAAACATCCGATTGAATCTCGACGGCATCGACAACGACGCGTTTCAGCGGCAGGCCGCTCAGGCGGTGCACCATTTTTGGCGCACCCGCGACCGTCAGGCCGCCCGCCAGGCCACCGCGGGACGGCGCGATCAAGGCGCGCGCGGCGCCGTGACCGGCGGGGCGCAGATGGACGGGTTCATCGAGCTGTTGACGCAGGTGGCGCTGGCCGCCGGCATGACCCGCGAGCAGGTGTTTTATCGTCGGGCACTCGAACTGCCGGGCTATTTTCGTCCCACCAAGGAGTGGGATTTTTTGGTGGTTCGCGACGGACGTTTGCTGGCGGTGGCTGAAACGAAATCCCAAGTGGGACCTTCTTTCGGCAACAATTTCAACAACCGAACGGAGGAGGCGATGGGGAGCGCGTTGGATCTCTGGACGGCGCATCGCGAAGGGGCCTTCCGGCACAGCGTCAGTCCGTGGTTGGGCTATTTGTTTCTGCTGGAAGATTGTGACGCTTCGCGGCGGCCGGTTCGGGTCAAGGAGCCGCATTTTTCCGTGTTTCCGGAATTCGCGAAAGCTTCCTACATCAGCCGATACGAGATTTTCTGCCGCAAGCTCCTGCGCGAACGCCATTACACCGCCACCGCCCTCCTGTTGTCGGACCGTCAAACCGGTCGGAAAGGCCGGTTCGCCGAACCGGACGAGGAGCTTTCCCTGCTCCGTTTCGTTCGCTCGCTGCACGCCCATCTTCGCGCCGCCGCCTGAATTCTCATGCCCGCTTCCTCCGCCTTGTTCGATCACCCCACCCGGCACCAGCTTTGGCGCGGCGACGCCCGGAAATTCCCGAACATTCCGGACGAGTCAGTGCACCTGGTCGTTACCTCACCGCCGTACTGGACGCTCAAACGCTACCACGACGTGCCGGGCCAACTGGGGCACGTGGAGGATTACGAGGCCTTTCTCGATGATTTGGAGCGGGTCTGGCGGGAGGTGCATCGTGTGCTGGTGCCCGGCGGACGGCTGGTGTGCGTGGTGGGGGATGTGTGCCTTTCCCGCCGCGCGCACGGGCGTCACGTGGTGATGCCGCTCCACGCGGACATTTGCGTGACCTGTCGGAAAATCGGGTTCGACAACCTGAACCCCATCATCTGGCACAAAATTTCCAACGCCGTTTTCGAGGCCAACACCAGCAGCAAATTTCTGGGCAAGCCTTATGAGCCCAACGCCATTGTCAAAAACGACATCGAATTTCTGTTGATGCAACGAAAGCCGGGCGGGTACCGGAAGCCCACCGCCGAGCAACGCCGCCAAAGCCTGATTCCCAAGGAAGAGTTCAACACGTGGTTCCGGCAGATTTGGACATTGCCCGGCGCGTCCACCCGGGAGCACCCCGCGCCGTTTCCGCTGGAATTGGCCACCCGGCTGGTGCGGATGTTTTCGTTCACCGGCGACACGGTGCTGGATCCGTTTTGCGGGACCGGCACCACCTTGCTGGCGGCCTTGCGCTGGGGACGCAACAGCATTGGCATCGAAATAGATCCCGCCTACTGCGAAATCGCCGTTCGGCGGCTGGAGGCGGAAAATCAAAACCTGTTCTCGCGGGCCACTTTCGAGTTTATTGACGGCTTGGCGGCGACTTCGCTGGCGGAGACACCTCCCCGTTATCGCATTTCGCGCCGTCGCAAGACAACACGCAGGAAATGAAGGTCACGTTCAATTGGCTGAAGGAATACGTGGAGTTTGAGTGGTCGCCCGCCGAGCTGGCGGAGCGGTTGACCATGCTGGGGCTCGAGGTCGAAGGGATCGAGGAGCTGGGCGGCGAGTTCGAGGGCATCGTGGTGGCCCAGGTCCTCACCCGCGAGAAGCATCCCAACGCCGACAAGCTTTCGGTCTGCCGCGTGAACGACGGGCAGGGCGAGCGCCAGATCGTCTGCGGCGCGCAGAATTTCCAGCCCGGCGACAAGGTCCCGCTGATTCTGCCCGGCGCGACCCTCCCGGCCCAACCCGGCGAGAAGCCGTTCACCATCAAGGTGGGCAAAATTCGCGGCGTGGAGTCGCACGGGATGATGTGTTCCGGCAAGGAACTGGGCCTCTCGGAGGATCACTCGGGCTTGTGGATTCTCCCCGCCGACGCCCCGGTGGGCCGGCCGTTGGCGGAGTTTCTGGGCCGGGCCGGGCGCGACGTGGTGTACGACCTCGAGGTCACCCCCAACCGCCCGGACCTGAACAGCGTGATCGGCATCGCCCGGGAAATCGCCGCCCTCACCGGCAATCCGCTCCGCGTTCCGGAGACGCCCCTGCCCGGGACCGCCGCGCCGCCGGTGGCGGAACTGGTCGAGGTCCGCATCGAGGACGCCGAGCTGTGCCCCCGCTACACCGCCCGGGTGGTGCGCGGGGTGAAGATCGGTCCCAGCCCGGACTGGTTGCGGCAGACGCTCGAAAAAGTGGGCCTGCGCAGCATCAACAACGTGGTGGACGTGACCAACTACGTGATGCTCGAAACCGGCCAGCCGCTGCACGCCTTCGATTACCACCTCATCGCGAAGGGCGCCTCCGGGCGGCCCACCATCGTGGTCCGGCGCGCCCGGGCGGGCGAATCCTTCACCACCCTGGACGAGCAGGAGCACACCTTGACCGATGAAATGCTGCTGATCGCCGACGAGGAAAAAGGCATCGCGCTGGCCGGCGTGATGGGCGGCTTGAACACGGAGATTCAGGAGCAGACCGAAGACGTCCTGATCGAGTGCGCCAATTTCGCCCCGAGCAACATCCGCCGCACCTCGAAACAGCTCGGCCTGCGCACCGACGCCTCCTACCGCTTCGAGCGCGGCGCCGACCCGGGCATCTGTGACTACGCCAGCCGGCGTTGCGCCCGGCTCATCCTCGAAACGGCGGGCGGGCAACCGGCCGGGGGCGTGGTGGACGCCTGCCCGCAACCGATCGTGCCGCGCCGCATCACGCTCCGGCACCGCAAGGTCAACGAGCTGCTCGGCGTCGAGCTGGCGCCCGGGGAGATCGAGTATCACCTCGGCCAGCTCGGCCTGAAACGGACCGGCGTGAAGCCCCGTCCCGTCGAGGCGGCCGCGACCGCGCCGGAAACGGTCACCTTCGAAATCCCCACCTTTCGCGTGGACCTGAAACGCGAGGTGGACCTCATCGAGGAAGTCTGCCGCCTGCACGGCGTGGACCGGATTCCCGCCACGCCGCCCCGGGGCGCCATCGGCAGCAATCCCTTCGACGCCGTGCACGATCAGCTCGCCGAGGTCCGCGGCCTGTTGACCGGTCTGGGGCTGGACGAGGCGCAGGGGCAGACGCTGATCGCCCAGGCGGCGGCGGAAGGGGCGGCGGCGGCGGACACCCTCGTGCCGCTGGAACACCCGCTGAGCAGCGACATGAACGTCCTCCGGCCCAGCCTGTTGCCGGGGCTGATTGACGCCCTCCAGCACAACCTCAGCCACGGCAATCCCGACGTGGCCCTGTTCGAGATCGGCCGCGTCTTTCACGCCGGCCCGCAACGCCCCCGCGAAGGCCGTCGCCTGGCGCTGGCCGTGACCGGGCGGCCGGCTCCGCTGTTCTGGAGCGGCGCGGAGCGGAATCGCAAGGCCGACGTGTTCGATTTGAAGGGCTGGATCGAGGAATTCCTCGACCACTTCGGCGTGCGGGGCGTGGTCTGGAAACGGCGCGCCGAGCCGACGGGCCTGTTCTGCGAGTCCGCCGAAATCACCCTGGGCGGACGGCTTTTCCTGGGCGAACTCGGGCAGCTCACGCCGCTTGTCGCCCGGCGGCATGATTTGCGCGACCCGGTGTTTCTGGCGGAGTTCGATCTCGACGCCCTGCTCAAGCGCCGGCAGGCGGGCCGTTCCTTCAAGCCCCTGCCGCAATTTCCCGGCAGCCGCCGCGACGTGGCCATGTTCGTCGCCGAGGACGTCACCCACGCCGACGTGCTGGCGGCGGTGAAACGGGCCAGGGCGGAGCATCTGGAGCGGGTCGAGCTGTTCGACGTGTTCCGCGGGCGCAACGTGCCCGAAGGGCAGAAGAGCATGGCCTACGCCTTCACCTACCGCAGCCCGGAACGCACCCTCAAGGACGCCGAAGTCAACGCCGCCCACGAGCGGGTGGTGGCGGCCCTGCGCGACCGCCTCCACGCCACCGTCCGCGATGCGTGACGGGAAATCCGGGGCCGGGAATCCGAAAAAATCGCGTCTCTCGTCGCCGCCGGGGTGACGGGGTGAAGGGCCGCTTCTCTTTCGCGGCGCGGACGGGTGGCCTGCCGTTTTGCATGACGGCGCATTGCGGCCGCTTCAACTGTTTCGCGTGTCCGGTTGCCCGCGCGCCCGGAAACCGGGCGGGACGCCACCCGACTGGGGAAAGTTTCCCCCTTCGCCGGAACAGGGCAAAAAAGAACCGCCCGCCGTCACCCGCCGCGCGGCGGAGGGCGCGGACGGGCGGTTCCGGACAAATGCCGTTCCGCCCGCGTTACTTCACCAGACGATAGAAGCCGGCGTTTTGGTCCGGCGTTACTTCGAGGAACAGTTGGCCGTCGGCTTCCTGCGGGGTGTCGGGGATATCCGCCCAATCCGCGCCCAAGGCGGCGGCGCGTTGCAGCCGGTAGCCCGTCGCCGTGGCCGGCCAGGAGATTTTCACCCGCTGGTCCGGCGTGCGCGCGATTTGGAGGGGCGGCGCGGCGGCCGCCGGATTGAGGGTGGCGGCCAGGAGATAGGCCGGGTTGTTCTCCGCCTCCGGATGCGCCGGCAGAACGATGCTTTCGAGGGTCTTGCCGGCGTCCAGCAGGTAGCGCCGATGCAGCAGGTCCACGCCGTAATTGGCCGGGTCGCCGGCGGTGGTCTTGAGGTCGTTGAACACCAGCCGGTCCGACTGCACCTCCAGCTCGCCGGAATAGACCGCCATCCAGAAGATGCCCGGTCCCCAGCCGTCATCGGGGCTGCCGTCGGTGAATTTCACGAACACCTCGTTGGCCGGGTTGTCGGCCAGGAAGGGGGTCAGGTCCACGGTGTAGTAGCCCTTGTTGTATTCGTCGTGGATGTCCTCGCCGAACATCGTCTGAGCGTTGAGCACTTCCTGGAATTGCGGTCCGTCGCCCGGCTGCTCCTGGTTGCTGATGACGATGCGCTTGAGAAACGGTCCCCAGCCGTCGGCGGGCACGCCGTCGGAGAGCCGGAGGCGCACGATGTTGTCGGCGTTGTTGACGAGGTAGGGGGAGAGGTCAATGGGGTATTCCGCCAGGTTGCTGTTGTCGTGGGTTTCCTCGCCGGTTTCGGCCACCCAGTCCTTCTCCACGGTGAAGTCGCCGTCGGTTCCGGCGGCCACCTCGATGACGAACTCGTTGCCGACGAGAATGTGCGCGTAGGCGTGCTCCAAATCATCCGGCAGGTCGAACTGGTAGATCATGTAGGCCCCGCCGTCGGCGAAGCGGAAATCCGGACCGGTGGCGCTGCCGCCGGCGTCCACCAGGTAATCCGCCTCCTCGGTGGTGGCGGCGGACACGCTGGCGTAGCGGGTTTCGTCACTTGGCCCCGCCACCGAGACAACGAAGTTGTTGGCGATGTCCATCTTCACCCTGGCCTCCGTTGCGTCGTCGGGAAGGTCGAAACGGTAGGTGATCCAGCCGCCGGCGTCCGCGAACCGGTGTCCCCGGTCGGACGGGCCCGAACCGTTGTTTTCGTACAAGAAGGGGGTTTCGTCGTCGGTGCCGGTCACGAACATGGCGTGCACTTGGGCGCGGCTGGCATCCACCGGGGGTTCCAGCTCTTCGTCGAAGGTTTGCGGCGTGCCGGTGAAAACGGTGATGCGCCGGATAAACGGGCCCCAGCCGTTTTCGGGGGTGGCGTCGGTGAAGAGGATGTACAACTGCCCCGTCGTCAGAAACGGCGCCAGGTCAATGTCGTACTGTTTCAGGTTGCCCAAGGCCCGATGCTCAAAGCCGTCGTAGATTTTCATCGAGTTTGCCACTTCGGTGTATCCCTCGGTGGTGGAGACGTCGGGATCCCAATACTCGGTGGCCAGGGAGATCACGAAGTTGTTTCCCACCGTGATTCCCAGCGTGGCCTCCTTGACCCCGGTCAGGTTGATCCAGTAGAGCGCGTAGCCGTTGCCGTCCACGAAACGCGTGCCGCCCGCGTTGCCGTTGCCCAGTTCCTGCAGCAGATAGGTGGCCTCCTGGTCGCTGAAATCCGTCGCGAAATCCACGAGGGTTTTTACCTGGCTGTTGTCGGTGTACCGGAAGCGCGTGTGATCGAAGGCGCTCGGGCTGTTGAACCAGCCGGGCACCGGGCCGAAACGCGCCTGCTCGCGGGAGCCGTCGGCATAGCGAAATTCGAGCCGGGTAAACGGGTTGGCGAACGCCTCCGGCGCGGCCAGCAGCGCGAGATCCACGGAACCATATTGCCCCGCCGGCACGGTGAGCACTTGGCCGTTCACCTCGACGGCGTCTCGGGAAGCCTCCTTGAGGGGGGCGAATTGGAACCGCGCCCGCCCGTCCTGGGTGGTCACCAGCGCGCCGTCCGCGTAATCCGCCGGCAGCGTGCCCGCGTCAACCCGGCGGCCGTCCGCGTCCAGCGGGTCGCCGATGCCCGTCCCGCCGGGTTCCAACACGGCGTCCCGGTCGAACAGCGGGCCCAGGTCCACCGGCGTCTGGGCCGTTCCGGAGACCGCGCCCCACAGCGCCAGCCCCACCATCCAGGCCACGCCCCGGATCGCTTGAGGATTTCCGGTTCGCGGTGTCTTCGAGCCGATTTGTTCGGGAACCATCGTGCTGAAAATTTTGGCTTTCATGGATTGGCAACGTGGCGTTCCGCCCCGCCGCCGTCAAGCCCGATTCCCCCGGCCGCCGCGGGGCGTGAAGGACCTCGGAACCCGTCGGAACACGCCGGGTTGGGAACCCCGGCCCGCAACTCCGGGGCGTTTGGCGCTGTTTTCGCAGGCCGGGTGACCCCGCGGGGCGGGCGGTTCACTTTTCAAACAGGCGCTGAAAGCCCGTCAGCGGTGCTCTCCCGCCAGCAGGTCGCGGGGATGCAGGGCGAGCGCGAACGGCTCCAGCGGCATGGGGCGGTCGTGCTCCAGATGATCGCGACAGACTCGAAAAAACTCCTCCACCGTGCGAACGCGCCGAATCCGGTGCAAAAAATCGCCGCTGGGCTCGACCCCCAGCGCGAGAAAATTCAGGTGCTTCTTCAGCCGTTGGACATGCGCCGCGCCGCTCATGCCCGGTCCTTCGGTCGCGGCGAACAGCGCCTCCACGTATCGCAGCACGTCGTGACCGGTGGGAAGAAACGGGGTCTTCCCGGCCCGCAGCTCGCGGAACTGGCGGAAGATCCACGGGTTGCGAATCGCGCCGCGGCCGATCATCAGTCCCCGGGCGCGCGTCTGCGCCAGCACCGCCCGTCCCCGGGCGGCCGAGTGGATGTTGCCGTTGGCCAGCACCGGATACGGCAGCCGCGCCGCCGCCCGGGCGATGAGGTCGTAACGCACCGGACTGCGGTACAATTCCCGCACCGTCCGCCCGTGCAGCGTCAACAGATCCAGCGGATGCCGCGCGAACACCTCGAGCAGGGCGTCGAAGGACTCCGCGTCGGCGAAACCCAGCCGGGTTTTCACGGTGAACGGAATGGCGACCGCTTCCCGGAGCCCGCCGAGGAGGGCGTCCACCTGGGCGGGGTCGCGCAACAAGCCGCCGCCGGCGTTTTTGCGGTACACCACCGGCGCCGGGCAGCCGAGGTTCAAATCAATGGCCGCCACCGGATGCCGTTGCAGCTCCCGGGCCGCCCGGATCAGCTCGGCGAGATCGTTGCCGATCAACTGCGCCACGGCGGGCCGCCCGGTGGGATTGTCGGTCAGCGACGCGAGAATGCGCCGGTCGAGCCGGGAGCCGGGATAAACCCGGAAGTACTCGGTGACGTAAAAATCCGGCCCGCCGTATCGGGCCATGAGCGCCCAAAACGCGCGGTCGGTGATCGCCTGCATCGGAGCCAGCGCCAGCAGGGGCGCGTCGCTCGCCAGCAGGCGGCGGAATGCGTCCACCGGCTTCATCCGCCCGCAGTCTGGCGGGAGGCCTCCGGCCAAGGCGAGCTTGGAATCGCGGTCTTTCGGGGCCGTTTCGGCGCCCGCTTCTCCGCCCACTCCGGCGTTGCGGATTCGCCCCGCGCCGGCTAAGCTTCCCGCCGCGTTTCCAACGCCGACGGGCCGCGCCATGAAGCATTATC
The DNA here is from genome assembly GCA_964601985.1 of uncultured Verrucomicrobiota bacterium. GTDB lineage: Bacteria > Verrucomicrobiota > Verrucomicrobiia > Limisphaerales > J093 > J093. The sequence goes on along the minus strand of CAZRPT010000032.1, from coordinate 2,912 downwards.
TCGAGTTCGAAAAACCGATCGTCGAACTCCAGCGCAAGCTGGAGGAGCTCAAGAAGCATTCGCAGGCCGCCGACCTGGGACTGGACCTCGACCGCGAAATCGCGCTTATGGAGAAAAAACTGGCGGAAACCCGGCGGGCCATCTACTCGAACCTCGGCCCCTGGCAGCGCGTCCAACTGGCCCGCCACCCCCAGCGCCCCTACACGCTCGATTATTTGCGGACCGTTTTCACCGATTTCGAGGAATTGCACGGCGACCGGCAGTTCGCCGACGACCGCGCCATGGTGGGCGGCTTCGCCCGGCTGGACGGGCGCAAGGTCATGGTCATCGGCACCCAGAAGGGCCGCGACACCAAGGAGAACATCCTGCGCAATTTCGGCTCCGCCCACCCGGAGGGCTACCGCAAGGCCCTGCGCCTGATGCGGCTGGCGGACAAGTTCGGCCTGCCGGTGATCACCCTCATTGACACCGCCGGCGCGTATCCCGGCGTGGGCGCCGAGGAACGCCACATCGCCGAGGCCATCGCCGTCAACCTCCGCGAAATGGCGGTGCTGAGCGTGCCGCTCATCGGAGTGGTCATCGGCGAGGGCGGCTCCGGCGGCGCGCTGGGCATCGGCGTCACCGACCGGGTCCTGATCCTCGAAAACGCCTACTACTCGGTCATCAGCCCCGAAGGCTGCGCCGCCATCCTTTGGAAGGACCGCACCGCCGCCCCCAAGGCCGCCGCCGCCCTGAAGATCACCGCCAGGGATTTGCTGGAGCTCAAGCTGGTGGACGAGGTCGTCCCCGAGCCGCTGGGCGGCGCCCACAACGACCTCGACGCCATGGCCGCCACCTTGAAGCCGGTGCTCATCCGGCACTTGGAGGAAGTGTCCGCCCTGTCCGAGGAAGAACGACTCAAGCGGCGCTACGAGAAATACCGCGCCTTCGGCGAGTTCGTCGAGGAAGTCGTCGAACCGGCGGAGGAGGAAACGCCGCCCGCCGGGGAGGCGTCGTCCCCCGGGGCGCCCGCCGCTCCTTCCGCCGCTCCGAAATCTCCGGAGCCGCCGCCCGCCGCCGCGGAAAACGCCTGAACCCCGGACCTTGCGCGGCGTTCGCCCCCGCCGCCCTCCCGTAAAAGACCATGCTGCCACCGCTTGTTTTCCGTCCGATCTTCAAGCCCCGCGTCTGGGGCGGTCGCATGCTGGAGACCCTGTACGGCAAACCCCTGCCGCCGGACGAACCCATCGGCGAGTCATGGGAAATCACCGACCGCCCGGAAGGCGTCAGCGAAGTGGCCGCCGGGCCGCTGGCCGGGCGCACCCTGCGCGAATTGATGGAGCAGCACCGCGCCGGGCTGCTGGGCGAGGCGGCCGATTGCGGGGGGCGCTTCCCCCTGCTGGTCAAGCTGCTCGACGCGCGGCAGATGTTGTCGCTCCAGGTCCATCCGCCCGCGCGCCGGGCGGCGGAGCTGGGCGGCGAGCCCAAGACCGAGATGTGGTACGTGGCCCACGCCGAGCCGGACGCCGAATTGATGGCCGGCGTGCGTCCCGGCGTCACCCGGGAACGCTTCGCCCAAATGCTCCGGGACGGCACCGCCGCCGAGGCGGTGCCCCGCCTGCGGGTCCAGGTGGGCGACGCGCTGTTCCTGCCCAGCGGCCGCCTCCACGCGCTCGGGGCGGGCTTGGTGGTCTTCGAAATCCAGCAAAACTCCGACACCACCTACCGGGTGTTCGACTGGAACCGCGTCGGAACCGACGGCCGCCCGCGCGAGCTGCACATCGAGCCGGCCCTGGCCAGCATTGACTTTTCCGACACCGAACCGGCGCTCATTCCGCGGCGGTTCGAAATCGCGGGCCCGCTCGAAAAACGGCTGCTGGTGGACGACCCGCTCTTCCGCGTCGAACAGTGGCGGATGATCTCCCGCGATCCCATCCCGTTGGGCGGAGCGCGGCGTCCCCTCGTGCTGGCCGTCCTCGAAGGGCGCTGCCAGATCAATCACCCGCCCACCGCGACCACGCTTTCCCTGACGCCCGGCGCATTCTGCCTGCTGCCCGCCGTCACGCGCGAACACGGCCAGCTTGTGGGCGCGCGCGGCGCCGGATGTCTCGTGGCGGAACCGGGATCATCCGCCGCGCGGTAGCGGCGGAAAACAGCGAAGAAAATCCGGCTGTCGAAACCGAAAAAAAACGCCCCTCCGGGGCCTCTGAGAGCCCGTCGGAACAGGGGGGCGTTCCGCCGCGCAAAAGCACGCGGCCCGGAGGAAGGGCGCGAAAATGCCTCCTCGTCGCAGGCCGGGTTCCCCAATCCGGCGTTTTCAGACGGGCCTTGACTGCAATCGCCGACGCAACCCAATCCCGGTCAACCCGCCGACCAGCAGCATCAGCGTCGCCCATGTCCGCGGCTCGGGGACTACTCCATTCGAGGTTGCCTGCCAAAAGCCAATAAACGTGCCACTGGCGCTTCCCACATAAATCTTACCGTAGTCTCCAGCCCTAAGATTATTAAAATCGGAAATCGATGAAAGATCCGCCACGCTTGCTCCTTCGAATGCCTGATCTCCTTGTGCAAAGGTTTGATTGTCGGACGATGACGTGTAGAGTTTGAAGTATTTACTGGCAATTCCTCCCGCTGCCCAATTCGCATAAGAGATCTTGGCAATACTTGTCGTCGCGGCGGGGTAGACAGGCTCTTTCCCTGAAGCTGCTTCGAGCCCTCCGTCTGTGTAACTGCTGCCAAACGGAAAGCTATCCAAATATATTCCACTGCTAAATGTTTGACTAGTATCACTGGCGAGAGAATTGGCGCTTGTAGCGCTAAACACAACCTTTTGGGGGTTGGCGATATCCACGTACAAAAGGACGGGGGTTTGAGCCCGCGCAGCTATTACGGCTAACCCGCCGACCAGCGCCCCCCACGCCAGCTTCCTGCGC
>CAZRPT010000031.1:0-5435 GCA_964601985.1 uncultured Verrucomicrobiota bacterium | reverse complement strand
ATTTCGAGGCCTGGCTGGCCTTTCTGGCGATTCTGGTCTGGCATCTTTATTACGTGATCTTCAATCCGGACGTCTATCCCCTGAACTTCGCGTGCCTGAACGGCCGGCTTACCGAGGAGGGAATGGCGCACGAACCTCCGCGGGAACTGGAACGCCTCAAAAAGGCGCGGGCGGACGAAACAGCCGGGGCCATTCGGGGCGCACGGCGAGAAAGTTCTGGCTGAGAAAAAGGTCCTCCGTGCCGTCGCCGTCGGCGTCCGCCACGACCAGTCCGAACACGGGGGGGGCGAACCCGGTCGGTTCCGGCGCGGGCGGGGGCGTTTTGCAGGAGGAAGGGCGGCGAAGGGGCGCAAACTGGGAGGGACACGATGGCGAGGGGGACGGTTGACCTTGACCGGCCGTCGGCTTCCCATTACCCCGAAGGGGTCGCGCGAATCTCTCCCGATGAGGGAAAAGCCCGAACGGCGGGGAAAACGCGGATACCACCACGATGGTTCGCCAAACCGTTCAACCCACCGCGAGCCCGGACCTGCGTCGTCCGTGGGTGTGGCTGTTCTTTTTTGTCTCGGGCGTGACCGGCTTGGTGTTGGAGGTGGTCTGGACGCGGCAGCTTACCGCCGTGTTCGGCAACACGGTGTTTGCCGCCAGCACGGTGTTGACCTGTTTCATGCTGGGCCTGGCAGGCGGCAGCTTCTGGCTCGGGCGGCGGGCGGACCGGCATCCGCGCCCCTTGCAATTTTACGGCCTGCTCGAACTGGGCGTGGGGCTGTGCGCGGCGGTGTTTCCCTGGCTGCTGGACGCCGCGGGGGCGCTGTACGGCGTCTTTTTTCGCGCCGCCACGCCGGGGTTCGGCTTGATGACCGCCGTGCGGTTCGCGTGTTCCCTGGCGCTGCTGCTGCCGCCAACCTTTCTCATGGGCGGCACGTTGCCGGTGTTGACCCGGCATTTGAGCCAGGGCCGGGAGGAAGCCGGTCGGGAGGCGGGCTACCTTTACGGCCTGAATACGCTGGGCGGTGTGGTGGGCGGATTTCTGGCGGGGTTCGTGCTGATTGAAATGCTGGGCGTGCGCGAGACCCTCTGGGTGGCCGCCACCGCCGCCTTGCTGGTGGGCAGCGCCGCCGTGGGGATGGGGCGGCGCGCCCTTCCCGTTTCGGTCCCCGTGCGGAAGAGCAAACCGCGAGCCGCCGAGGTTCCGAACGCGCCGTCGGCTCCGTCTTTTCGGGTGTTGGCGGTGATGTTCGGTCTGAGCGGATTTTGCGCGTTGGCGTACGAAGTCATCTGGACGCGGGTGCTGCTCTTCCTGCTCACCACCACGGTGTACGCGTTTGCCATCATGTTGACGACGTTTCTCGTGGGCAACGCGGTGGGCGCGTTGATTTCGTCGCGCTGGCTGGTTCCACGGATTCGCCAGCCGGCCCGGGGATTTGGCGGGTTGCAGCTTCTTGCCGGCCTGAGCGCTCTGCTTTCCGGCTGGTTGTTGGCCCGTCTGCCCGATATCGAGCTGGGGTTCATCTTGCCGGTTCACGTGGGGGGACGCTGGGAATATCTCGTCAACTATTTCGCCGACGCGGCGGTGGTCATGCTGCTGCCCACGCTGTTGATGGGCGCCGCTTTCCCGCTCATGACTCACGCCGGTTTGCGGGGCACGCAAAGGGTGGGCGCCCGGCTGGGACGGTTGTATGCCGTCAATACGCTGGGCTGCGTGTTGGGCTCGCTGCTGGCGGGTTTCGCGCTCATTCCGCTGCTGGGCACGCCTCGCGCCCTGGTGTTCGTGGCGCTGTTGAACACCGCCCTGGGGGCGGTTTTGCTGCTCCCGGATCGCTTTTCGCCAACGGCGCGCTGGCTCGGCGTGGCCGGGGGCACGGTCGTGATCGGCCTCGTTTTGCCGGCCCGGGTGGCCCCGGATGCCTTCGGGGCGACGCTCAACGCCTACCACCAGCCCAGCCGACTGATTTTTGTCCGCGAGCACGCCACCGGCACCGTCACGGTGCATGATCTGCCCAACGGCGACCGCCTGATCTCGGTGGACGGGGTGGACGTCGCCGGACGCAATTTCATGCTGCGCACCACGCAGAAGCTTCAGGGTTATCTGCCGCTGCTGCTGCATCCGCATCCGGAAAAGGTGGCGCAAATCGGTTTCGGCTGCGGCGAAACCGCCCGGGTGGGGCTTGAGTTTGGCGTGCCGCATTACACCGTGGTGGAAATCTGCCCGGCGGTGTTCGCGGCCGGAGAATTTTTCCGCGACCTGAACCACGGGGCGCACCGGGATCCGCGCATTCGCCGTATCATCATGGACGGCAAGAACTTCATGCGACTCACGGGCGAACGGTTTGACGTGATCATGAACGATTCGATCTATCCCGGCTCCAACGGCAGCTCGGCCCTCTACACCGTGGACCATTTTCGCCAATGCCGGGAACACCTGGCCCCGGGGGGGCTTTTCTCCTGCTGGGTGCCGCTGGATTTGCGCCCCTCGGAAATGCGCATGATTTTGCGGAGTTTTCTGGAGGTTTTCCCCCATGCCTCGTTCTGGATCGCCAGCAACTGCGTCAACAAAAACGGCGTCATCATGGGAACCCGCGAGCCGTTGCGCATTGATTTTCAACGGGTCAAGGCGCTGTGCGAGCGGCCGGCCCTCCGCGAGGATCTGCGGGCCATCGCCATCGAAAACGTCCTGGACCTGCTCGACTGCCACATGCTCGACGCCGGGGCGCTGCGCGCCTTTGTGGACGATGCCCCGCTGAACAGTGACGACCACCCCCGGTTGGAGTTCAGTTGCGCCCGCAAATTGCCATGGCGGTTGCGACTGCGCACCGATCTGGCGGCGCTGACGCTGCACCGGGCATCCGTCCTTCCCAAGGTGGTCCACTTCGCCGATCCGGAAAAAGACCGGGCCGGCTTGGAACGGCGATTCAAGGCGACCACCCACATCTTTCGGGCGCAAATCGCCCAACTGGCCCTTCAACCCAAACTCCGGCGCGCGGAGATGGACGCCGCCCGGAAGGTCAACCCCGGCGAAATCCACGTGGGGACGATCGAGGCTGAAGTGACGCGGGAGATCACTGATTTGAAACGCCTGCTGCGGATGTATCCCGGTGATGCCACCCTGCAACAACGCTTGGCGGACGCGTATTACGTCACCTTGGATTACGGGGCGGCTCGTCCGCTGTACCGGCGGCTCACGCAAAATGCCCCCGCCTATTCCGACGGCCCGTTTGTGCGCTTGGCGGAAATCGAATTCAACCAGGGCAACGCCCAGGAGGCGGAGCAAATCCTGCGCCGCGCCCTCCGCTACTGGCCACGTTCCCCCGAAGTGTACGACCGGCTGGCCGGCATCCACCTCCGGGCGGGACGGCTTGCCCCGGCCCGCGCCGCCATCCAGCGGGCGGTGCAACTGGCCCCCGACAACCCCATTTACCGGGCTCATCAGCAACGCATCCAGGCGGCCCGGTTTCAGCCGCGTTCTCAGCCCAACCGGTAACAGACCGAAGCATCCTGTTTGTCCGCCCCGGTTTGGCGCCTTTTGAAACGTATTGTCTTGAAAAAGGGTTGAGCCGCGAATCCGCCCTTGGAGGGCTGAATCGGCCCGGGTTGTTCACCTTGGCTGCTCCCACACGCCCTCCGAACCAGCACGATTCGGAGCGCGTGGCGTGGCAAAGTGCGCTGAAAGGCCGCCTTGCTTCCCCTCTCCGGGAGCGGGGCGGGCCTCATTTGCGGCCTTGGAACCGGCAAACAAGCGTGCGAATTCAGAAAACGCAGGAGAAAAAGGCGCTCACAAAAAATCACAATGTCGGACGAACGCCCCCTTTTTGATTAGTTTAAAATATTGATTTCCAATGAGTTACAACTTCCAAAAGGCACGCTGGCACTCACCCCGCTTCCCGCGGGAACAAAAGTGTCAAATTGGAATCTGACCACTTTTCTGTTGACAGAACGGCGGGAAAAGGGGAGAAACTCCGCCGACTAAACTCATGAAGCAACCATGCCTTCCCAACTCTGAAAGCAGCGTTGTCTCGCCCGTTCACGGTGGGAGACGTGGTTGCTGAAGACACAACCGGGGTTAGTTGACGGTTGAATTATGCGCATATCAAAAGAAACCATTCCCGCCCCACCGAAAGCGGCGGGTGTTCGGACAGAAGGGAAAAAACAATGAAACGATTCGTTGCAACAACAATAACCTTTGGCTGCATCTTGGGATGGTCTGCCATGGGGCAGACGTTCCAAGGCATTGACCTGGGGGCGCCCACTCTTTCCGGTTCCCACACGGTGAACGGGGAAGTCGTGACCGTCGTTGCCGGGGGGGCTGACATTTGGGGCACCAGTGACGGTGGTTATTATTACTACACAAAAGTTGAGGGCAACTTTGATGTCCGGGTGCAGGTTCAAGATCTGCAAGGACCCAACACGTGGACCAAGGGCATGCTTATGGTCCGCAAACCGGAAAATGACGCCGCCGCGCCGCAGGGGCCGGATCCCTTCTTCGCGGCCATGGCGACGCGGGAAGGCGGGCAAAACCAAGTCGGCGTGCAGTGGCGTTCCATGCGGAATGGCGGCGCTGCTTGGCCGGGTTGGCCGAACCCCCTGATTCGTCCCAATTATCCCAATTGTTGGGTGCGGCTGATTCGCATGGGGACGACGTTTATTGCCTACCACAGCCCCGACGGCCAGGAGTGGCGGGAACTCTATCAAATGGACACCGCCAAGACAGGAGGATGGGAGGCCTTTGACGGCCCGGTATTCGTGGGGCTGGCGGTCACCGCGCATGATGACGCCAATCCTGACGGAGCAACGGGAGTGTTTGCTCACCTGACCTTTGCCAGTGAGCCGAGCATGTTGGCGGAAGGTGCTGCCGGCGGATTCAAAGCGATCATCGCGGATATCGGCACGACGTCGGTGGAATCGGTCACCCAAGTGCTCTTGGATGGTCAAGATATCACGGCGGACACGACTTCCTCCAAGGCGGGAGACGTGACGACGGTAACTTACAAAATCGCTGATACGGCCAATTACTTGGCTTCCGGAAGTTCCCATGAGCTTCAAACCACCATCCAGGCCAACACGGGAGAGTACACCCTGACAACGCAGTTTGCCGTCCCGACTTATTCGCTGATCACGGCGGACTACGCGGTGGCCTCGGCGAGTGATCCGGGAATGAACGTGGACAGCTACCAGACCGACGAGACCCCGTATCCCCAGATCAACAGCACCCCCACCTCCGAGCAGTGGTGGGCGCGCGGGTTCACCGATGATTCCGGCACGCCGTGGGCGAATGTGAACTTCTCGTTCGATCCCCTGCTGGCCTCCGGCATCAATGTCGTCAACTGGGTGGGCGACTACGACGCCTTCGGCGGCAACATTGACGACACCCCCGAAGACGGTCCGGACCACTTCAACAGCGCGCTGCCCGCAGGCAGCCCGATCCCCAACGACGTCTG
>CAZRPT010000030.1:0-10157 GCA_964601985.1 uncultured Verrucomicrobiota bacterium | reverse complement strand
TCTATCTCTCCATCGGCCACGAAACCTACCCGAACCTCTACCGTCCGGAGGTGCAGCAAATTTTCGCCAACGCGGTCCAATGGGCCGCGCCGGAGCGCTGAACGCCAGCCCGACGCGCGTGACACCGTGGAAGCGCCCTTTCCGGATTTCGGGATTTAGATTTCCTTCGCTCCCCGTTCCTTCGCTCCCGCGAATTTTCTCCGACCGCTCCCCGGACAGCGCCCGCCCGCGTCATTCAGCCGGGGGAGATCACAGCCCCGGAGGGAAAGGCAAAATCAAAGCCGCAATCATCTGGAACGGGGGGGGAAATGGAGCGGGTGAAGGGAATCGAACCCTCGTCTCGAGCTTGGGAAGCTTGCGTTCTACCATTGAACCACACCCGCAAACCCGGGAAACCGATAGCAAACCCCGGGGCGGCACGCAAGGGGGGAAATGCAAAAAACGCGCCTCTTCCCCGGCGGAGGGGAGGCTCGGAGCCGGGACGATCGTTCCCCCCAAAGCGCGGGAGTCGTGAGCCCACCCAGTGAGCCCGCCTGATCCCCCCGAAATCCACGCCCGGACGATTGCCCCCCAGGCGCGGGGGCCGTGAGGGGACTCCCGCGCTTTTTCGTGCCCGCGAGGGGGGGCGACGCGGCGCGGTGTCAGTCGTCGCCGAAGGCGCGGGCAATCATGATGAGGCGGAGCATTTCGAGGATGGACGCCACCAGGGCGGCCACGTAGGTCAACGCGGCGGCGTTGAGCACCCGGCTCACGGCGGGCGATTCGGCGCCGGTGACCAGGCCGTATTGAACCAGCACCTTTTTGGCGCGCCGGCTTGCGTCGTATTCCACCGGCAGGGTGATGAGCTGAAACAGGGTGATCACGCCGTAGGCGGCGATGGCGTACGGGAGGATTTTGGCGAACAACGCCGGCTGCAGAAAGCCGAACATGGTCAGCATCAGACCGCCGAAGAAGATGATGAACACCAGTTTGGTGGCGATGCCGGTGGCCGGCACGAGGGCCATGCGCCATTGCAGGGGCGCGTAGGCGGCCTGGTGCTGGAGGGCGTGTCCCGCTTCGTGGGCGGCCACGCCCACGGCGGAAACGGAGCGCCCGGCGTAGTTGCCTTCCGAGAGGAAAAGCGCCCGTTTCACCGGGTCGTAATGGTCGGTCAACTGGCCCCGCACCGGCTCCACCGGCACGTCGGTCAGGCCGGCGCGGTCCAGGATGATCCGGGCCGCCTCGGCCCCGCTCACGCCGCTGGCCACCGGCTGGCGCAAGTAGCGCTGGTAGGTGGACATCAGCTTCATCTGGGCGTAAATGCCGATCAAGATGCCGGGCAGCAGCAGCCAGTCCCACGGCATGAAGAAGTAGAAAAATCCCAACATTGTCATGGCGTCTCTTTGATGGGGACCAACGATTCCGGTCCCGTTTCGGACCCTCAAGGTAGCGAAGCGGCGGCAAGATTCAACTCGTCGGGGAACAAAAACGGCGATCCGGTCCGGGGGCGCGAGGAAGCGGTTGCGCGCCGGGGCGTTTGCGGCGAGGGTGGGGGCATGAGATCGTGGGGGCGGAAAGACGGGTTCCGCCGGCTGCTGGCCGTGACGGGCGCGGCGGTGTTGGCGGCGGGAAGTCCGGGCATGAGCGAGTCGGGAAAGCAATCATCTTCCACGGCCGTGGCCACGCTGGGCGGCGGCTGTTTCTGGTGTCTGGAGGCCGTGTTCGAGCGGGTGGACGGGGTGCGGTCGGTGGTCAGCGGTTACGCGGGCGGCACGACCGAACATCCCACTTACGCGGAGGTGTGCACCGGTCGCACCGGCCACGCCGAGGTGGTGCAGATTCATTATGATCCGGCGAAGGTGTCGTATGAGGCGCTTTTGGAGCTGTTTTGGCGGGCGCATGATCCCACCACCCGCAACCGGCAGGGCGCGGACGTGGGGCCGCAGTACCGCTCTCTCATTCTCTACCACGACGAGGCGCAACGGCGGGCGGCGGAGCGTTCCCGGGCGGCGGCCCAGCGCCGGTTCGCCGCGCCCATCGTGACGGAGATCGTGCCGCTCAAGCGGTTTTATCCGGCGGAGGCTCATCATCAGGATTTCTACCGCAATCATCGCGGGCACGGTTATTGCCGGGCGGTCATCACCCCGAAGCTCAAAAAGCTCGAGCAAGAGACCGCCCGTCCGCGGGGGAAAACCGTTCGCCCCTCCGCCTCTCCCGCCGCGCCTTCGCGGTGATGATTTTTCAGGGGTTGGCTCTTTTGAACCGCCGGTTTCGCGGAGGGCGCGGCTCCTGACGGCGGCGTCCGGGGGAGGCGGCAGTCCGGAGGAAGCAATAATTGAACTTAGACTTATTCCAACTCTTGACCGGCTCCTTTTGCGTGCTACGTTCCGCCGGCATGAAAAAGAAGGTGCCCGTTGATTTCGTGGATGAACGGCTCAACGCCGGCCTGGCGCGGGCGGGGTTGCGCTTCACCCCCCAGCGGCGGCAGGTGTACGGCACCCTCCTCGAAAAGCGGGACCATCCCAGCGCCGAGGAGGTCTTCATCCGGGTGAAGGCCCAGATGCCGGACATCTCGATGGCCACCGTTTACAACACCTTGGACACTCTGGTAAAATGCGGCTTGGTGCGGCAGGTCAACCATGAGCGGGGGGCCACCCGCTATTGTTCCAACATGCAGGAGCATCATCACTTCCACTGCGACGTCTGCGGGGGGGTGTTCGACATCGAACCCGATCCCCGAACGGGCCGGTGGGACATTCGGCTCCCGAAAGGATTCCGCATGAGCCATTTCGAGATTCTCTTCCGGGGCACCTGCCCGGATTGCAGCGCCTCAAACGCCGCCGCCTCCCCGTCTGCCGCCTGACCTCATGAGCGAAGCCCTCTCCACCATCAACGAAGTCGTCGGTTCGGATTACAAATACGGATTCGTCAGCAACGTGGAGTCCGACACCCTCCCGCCGGGGTTGGACGAGTCCGTGATCCGCGCGATCTCCGCCCGCAAAAAGGAGCCGGAATGGCTGCTGGAATGGCGGCTGAAGGCGTATCGCCACTGGCGGAAACTGACCGAGCCGCACTGGGCGCACGCGCATTTCCCGCCGGTGGATTATCAGGCCATCAGCTACTACTCCGCGCCCAAGCCCAAAAAAAAGCTCAACAGCCTGGATGAAGTGGATCCCGAGCTGCGGGCCACGTTTGACAAGCTCGGCATCTCGCTCGACGAACAGAAGCGGCTGACCGGCGTGGCGGTGGACGCCGTGATGGACAGCGTGTCGGTGGCCACGACCTTCCGGAAGGATCTCGAAAAGTTCGGCGTCATCTTCTGCTCGTTCAGCGAGGCGGTGCGGGAGCACCCGGAGCTGGTGCGCCGGCATCTGGGCTCGGTGGTGCCCTACACGGACAACTTCTTCGCCGCGCTCAACTCGGCGGTCTTCAGCGACGGCTCATTCTGCTACATCCCCAAGGGGGTGCGCTGTCCGATGGAGCTTTCGACCTATTTCCGCATCAACGCCGCCAACACCGGCCAGTTCGAGCGGACGTTGATCGTGGCCGAGCCGGGCAGCTACGTGAGCTACCTCGAAGGCTGCACCGCGCCGATGCGCGACGAAAACCAGCTCCACGCGGCGGTGGTCGAGATCGTGGTGAGCGAGGAGGCCGAGGTGAAGTATTCGACCGTGCAGAACTGGTATCCCGGCGACGAGGAAGGCCGGGGCGGCATCTACAATTTCGTCACCAAGCGCGGCGTCTGCAAAGGGCGCAACTCGAAGCTCTCCTGGACCCAGGTGGAAACCGGCTCCGCCATCACGTGGAAGTATCCCTCCTGCGTGCTGCTGGGCGAAAATTCGGTGGGCGAGTTCTACTCGGTGGCGCTGACCAACCACCGGCAGCAGGCCGACACCGGCTCCAAGATGATCCACATCGGGCGCAACACCCGGAGCACCATCATCTCGAAGGGCATCTCGGCCGGCCGCGGCCAGAACAGCTATCGCGGCCTGGTCCAGATCCGGCCCGGCGCGAAAAACGCCCGCAATTTCTCGCAATGCGATTCCCTGCTCATCGGCGACCAGTGCGGCGCGCACACCTTTCCCTACCTCGAGGTGGCGGACCCGTCGGCCCAGATCGAGCACGAGGCCACCACCTCGAAGATCGGCGAGGACCAGATTTTCTATTGCAACCAGCGGGGCATCGCCACGCAGGACGCCGTCAACCTGATCGTGAACGGCTTCTGCAAGGAGGTGTTCCAGGAACTCCCGATGGAGTTCGCCGTCGAGGCGCAGAAACTGCTGGGCGTCACCCTGGAGGGCAGCGTGGGCTGAGTTCGCGGAACGGGCGACCGGCCCGCGCGTGGGCCGGGGTTGCCGTCCCGCCCCCTGTCCCCTGACCCGCTTGAATCAAAAGACATCATGAGCAACACGGAGCAACCCATCCTGCGGATCGAAGACCTCCACGCCGGCGTGGAAGGACGCGAGATTCTGAAGGGCATCACCCTCACGATCCGTCCCGGCGAGGTCCACGCCATCATGGGCCCCAACGGCAGCGGCAAAACCACCCTCGCCTCCGTCCTGGCCGGGCGGGAGGGCTACGAAATCACCCGCGGCACGGTGCGGTTTCTGGGCCGGGACCTGCTGGCATTGGCGCCGGAGGAGCGCGCCCGCGAGGGGCTGTTTCTGGCCTTCCAGTACCCGGTCGAGATTCCCGGCGTCAACAGCACCTACTTCCTCAAGACCGCCCTCAACGAAATCCGCCAGCACCGCGGCCTGCCGCCGGTGGACGCGATGGATTTCCTCAAGCTGGTGCGCGACAAAATCAACCTGCTCGAACTGAAGGAGGACCTGCTCAGGCGCCCGGTGAACGCCGGCTTTTCCGGCGGCGAGAAAAAGCGCAACGAGGTGTTCCAGATGGCGGTGCTGGAGCCGCGCCTGGCCGTGCTCGACGAAACCGACTCGGGCCTCGACATTGACGCCCTGCGCGTGGTGGCCAACGGCGTCACGAAACTCAAGCGCCCGGACAACGCCCAACTGGTCATCACCCATTACCAGCGGCTCCTGGACTACATCGTGCCGGACCAGGTGCACGTGCTGATGGACGGCCGCATCGTGCGCTCCGGCGGCAAGGAGCTGGCGCTCGAACTCGAACAACGCGGCTACGACTGGATCGAACCCGCGCCGGCCTCCGCCGCGTAAAGGGCTGTTTCCCCATGAAGGCTCCGGTCGAAAATCCTCCTCCCGCCGCCGCCGTGCCCCCCGCCGGGGACGAACCGTGGCGCCCGGCCCTCGACGCCGCCCTGGCGCGCCGCGCCGCGGAACCCGACTGGCTCCGCCGCCTGCGGCGGACCGGGCGCGACCGTTTCGCGGCCGCCGGCCTGCCCACCCTCCGGGACGAAGACTGGCGGTTCACCAATCTCGCCCCCCTGCGCGAGCTGGAATTCCTGCCCACGCTGGGCCGGATGCCGCCCGAGCTGTCCGCCGAGGCCCTCGACGGGCTCGCCTTCGCCGATCTGCCCGGCGACCGGCTGGTGTTCGTGGACGGCCACTACGCGCCGGCCCTGTCGCAGGGGGCCGGCGGCGACACCGCGTCCCAGGCGCGGCCGCTCAGCGAGGCGTTGACCGGGGCGGCCGACACCCTGCGCCCGTGGCTGGAGCGTTCCGGCGCGGACGATGCCGGCCCGTTCGCCGCCCTGAACCAGGCCGCCTTCAGCGACGGCGCGTGGATCGAAATCCCCGCCGGCCGCGCGGTGGCGGATCCCGTGCACCTGCTCTTCGTCAGCACCGGCCGGCGCGCGGGCACGGCGGCGCACCCGCGCAACGTGATCGTCGCCCGGCGCGGCTGCCGGGCCACCTTCTGCGAGCATTACGTCGGCCTGGGCGACCAGCCCACCCTGACCAACGCCGTCACCGATCTGGTGGTGGAAGACGGCGCGCGCGTCGAGCATCTGCGCTTTCAGGAAGAGGCCGCGACGGCGTTTCACCTGGGCCTGTTGCGCGTCGCGCAGGGCCGGGACAGCTTCGTGGCGGCGCATTCCTTCTCGCTGGGCGCGCGCCTGTTCCGGTTGCAAATCCTTCCCCGCCTCGAAGCGGAAGGGGCCGAGTGCGTGCTCAACGGCCTCTACCTGGTGCGCGACCGCCAACTGGCGGACCATCACATGGTGGTCGAGCACGCCCGGCCGCGCGGCGTGAGCCACGAATACTTCAACGGCATCCTGGCCGACGCGGCCCGGGGCGTCTTTCACGGGCGCATCCTCGTCCAACCCGGCGCGCAAAAGACCGACGCCAAGCAGACGAACAAAAACCTGCTCCTCTCCGAAACCGCCCGGGTCAACACCAAGCCGCAGCTCGAGATTTACGCCGACGACGTCCGCTGCACCCACGGCGCCACCGTGGGCCAGTTGGATCCCGAGGCCATCTTCTACCTCCGCGCCCGCGGCATTGCGCGGGACACCGCCCGCCGCATGCTGGTGCACTCCTTCGCGGCGGAAATCACCGACCGTGTGGCCTGCGCCCCCCTGCGCGAAAAGCTGGACCGCTTGATCTGGGACTGGCTCGAAGCCCTGGACGCCATCCGGATGGGCGACGCCCGCACCCCGTTCGACCCCGCCGCCACTCATTGAACAGCGCCATGTTTGACGATCTCACCGATTTGTATCAGCAGGTCATCATGGACCACAGCCGGGAGCCGCGAAACTTCCGGGCCATGGAGCGTCCGGACCGCCAGTCCCGCGGCACCAACCCGCTCTGCGGCGACCAATACACCCTCTACTTCCACCTCGACGGCGACGTCATCAAGGAAGTGACCTTCGAAGGCTCCGGCTGCGCCATCTCCAAGGCCTCCGCCTCGATCCTCACCGAGGTGCTCCAGGGACGCACCATCGCCGAGGCCCGGAAGATGTTTGATCAGGTCCACGAGATGGTCACCCACGGCCACGTGCCCGAGGGCGATTTGGGCAAGCTGGCGGTCTTTGCCGGCGTGCACAAATTCCCCGCCCGGGTCAAATGCGCCATCCTGCCCTGGCACGCGGCCATCGCCGCCCTCGAAGGCTCCTCGGAAACCGTCAGCACCGAATAGTCCCCCCCGCGCATGGAAGTCCCCCAGACCGTCACCCTCCAACGCGACGTCGTCGCCGCCGTGGTTCCGGTGGGCACCCCCGTCACCCTCCAACGCGGCCAGCAGGCCCGCATCACCCAGGCCCTCGGCGGCGCCTACACCGTCGTCGTCAACGGCAACATGTTCCGCATCGAAGGCCGGGACGCCGACGCCCTCGGCCTGGCCGGCGCGGAGGCCACCGACTCCCCCGCGCCGGCGTCTCCGGCCAAAACCGCCGCCCCGCCCCGCACGGCCAAGGAGGTCGAGGAAGCGGTGTGGGAACAGCTCAGGACCTGCTACGACCCGGAGATACCGGTCAACATCGTGGACCTCGGCCTGGTCTATGGCGTGGCCGTCAGCCCGTTGGAAAACGGGACCTACCGGGTGGAAGTCAAAATGACCCTCACCGCGCCCGGTTGCGGCATGGGCCCCGTCATCCAGCAGGACGCCGAACAAAAAATCCTCGCCATGGACGGCGTTGCGGAAGCCCGCGTGGACCTTGTCTGGGATCCGCCGTGGAACCAGGACATGCTGACTGACGCCGCCAAACTCGAACTCGGCCTGATGTAGCCCGTTGCCCGCGCCCATGGAACCGTCCTCCGTTTCCCCCGCCGCCGAAACCGCCCTCGACCCGCTCCGCTGCCGGCGCGATTTTCCCGTTCTCGACCAGCAGGTCCACGGCCATCCGCTGGTCTATCTCGACAACGCCGCCACCACCCAGAAACCGCTCGCGGTCATCGAGACCCTCGAGCGCTACTACCGGACCGACAACGCCAACGTCCATCGCGGCATTCACGAGCTGAGCAACCGCGCCACCGCCGCCTTTGAGGCCGCCCGCCGGCGGGCCGCCCGCTTTCTCAACGCCGCCCGCCCCGAGGAAATCGTCTTTACCCGCGGCACGACCGAGGCCATCAACCTCGTGGCCCACACCTGGGGCGCGGCCCACCTCCGGCCCGGCGACGTGATTCTCCTCACCGAGATGGAGCATCACAGCAACCTCGTTCCCTGGCAGCTCGTCGCTCAACGCACCGGCGCGGAGCTGGCCTTCATTCCCGTCACCGGCGACGACGGCCTGCTGGACCTGAGCGGCCTCGACGACCTCCTCACCCCGCGCGTCAAACTCTTTGCCTGCACCCACATCTCGAACACCCTCGGCACCGTCAACCCCGTCGAGGAACTCTGCGCCCGCGCCCGGCGCGTCGGCGCCGTCACCCTCGTGGACGCCGCCCAAAGCGCCGGCCACCGTCCTGTGGACGTGCGGGCCCTCGGCTGCGATTTCCTGGCCTGCTCCGGCCACAAACTCTGCGGCCCCACCGGCATCGGTCTGCTCTACGGCCGGCACGAGCTGCTCGAGGCCATGCCCCCGTGGCAGGGCGGCGGCGAGATGATCTCGAACGTCGAGTTCCACCGGAGCGAATGGAACGAAGTCCCGTACAAATTCGAGGCCGGCACGCCGAACATCGCCGGCGCCATCGGCCTCCACGCGGCGATGGATTACCTCGACGCCCTCGGCCGCGAACGCATCTTCGCCCACGACCAGGAACTGGCCGCCTACGCCGCCGAACAACTCCGCGCCCTGGGCGGCGTGCGCCTCTTCGGCCCGTCCACCGGCCGCAGCGGCGTGGTCAGCTTCCTCCTCGACGACGTCCACGCCCACGACCTCGTCACCGTGGCGGACCAGTTCGGCGTGGCCCTGCGCGGCGGACACCACTGCAACCAGCCCCTCATGCGCAAACTCGGCGTCCCCTCCACCGCCCGCGCCAGCTTCTACTTCTACAACACCCCCGCCGAAGTGGACCGCCTCCTCGAAGTCCTCCGCGAAATCCGCCGCTTCTTCGGTGGCTGATGTCCCCCCTCTCCCTCGCGGGGGAAATCCGGGGGACCGGGGGACCGAGGGCCGAAGGAAATCCGAATCCCGAAATCCGAAATCCGAAAGGGAGTGTTCGCCCTCGCGCCAGCGTTTTGGATTGCGGCGGTTCCTTGCCGCTTTTCCCCAGGCCACCGAGATGAGAAAACGGAAGCGCCCCCCGTAGCGCAGGCTGGCAGCCTGCCGTATCGCGGCGTGGCACGCTGCGGGGCGTTCGCTTCCTCTCCCCGCTCGATTTCACCACGAAGGGCACAAAGAACACGAAGGGGAGGGAGCCTCTCGCTAGGTCAGGGGACCCGGCCTACAAGGGGTGGCCCCCCTTCCTGCAGGCCGGCTGCCCCCAGCCGGCGTTGAGGAGAGGGGGAGCGCACGCGCCCTCGCGTGCTCCGAGGGGCGCCCCCGCCCCTCGGTCCCCCGCGACCGATTTTCGCGGCCGCGCCGATCCCGCCCCTTCAGGGCCTGTCGCAAAACGCCGGATTCCCCAAGCCGGCGTTTTCCGACAAGCCTTCAGTTGCAAGGAAGGACAGCGAAGTTTCTACACCGCCCCGCGCGGAAACAATTCTCCGCGCAAGATCCGGCAAATCCATCATCCCGAGCGTTCCTCCGTCCGGGTTGCTGGCGGTTTTCTTGTGTAAGGCGGCGGCTGGCATCGGCCGGGGCGGGATTGTCTTGCGGGCAACGCGGAATACGCATAAAATGTTCCGCATCTACGAGAAACAAGGGTAATGAAGCGTGGCGGCCAGAGCCTGTTTGAGCCCGCCGGGGCCGCTGTCCCGGCGGGAGGCGCGGATGAATCGGCCCGGGTTTGGCGGGGGAGGGGTGCTGGAGGGATGTCGGCCAAAAGCGCGGAAAGGCCGGCTGGCGTCGTGATCCTCCGGATTGCGTCCGCACAATCCGCCGCCGGCAAAAGCCCGGCCGTCCCGGGCGAAACCCGCTTCGGTCGCGGCTTCAACCACAAGCGGAGGCCGGGGAGGAAGGCATGGCAGGAGCACGACTACGCCACCATCATCGTCGCGGCGCGCAAGCTCCCCGAGAACGTCCTCCAGGAGGACCCCAAGCTCCTCATGTGGTACGACCAGGCGGTAACTCGCTCGGGGGAGGATTGAGAACCACGAATGGATACGGATAGACACAAATTTGTTTCACTGGTTGACCTTGGCATGGGTTACTCCTCCCCAAATCGGGTAAGCGCCTGGTCGTACCACATGAGGAGCTTGGGGTCCTCCTGGAGGAC
>CAZRPT010000029.1:0-17320 GCA_964601985.1 uncultured Verrucomicrobiota bacterium | reverse complement strand
CACCACCCAGCGAAATCCGCGATGCAGCACCAACAGCCGCAGCAAGGGCCAATCCGCCAAACGATCCGCCAAATCCAAGCGTTCCGGTGGCTTGGCGAGGCTGTCCTTCTCTTTGTTCTTTTTTCCCATGAGTCGTGTTGATGAACTCGGCGTTACTTTAGCCCGAAAATCAGCCCGGGCGCAAGCGATGGTTCCGCGCTCCGACGCGGCGGCTCAGCGATAAACCGTCCGTCCGCCGGCGGTTCTCATTGCCGTTCCCCCCGTCCGTTCAGCGCGAGAACCTGCCCGACCTTCGTCCGCCAGACGCGGACCTGATCGCCATAACGCACCGCGCAAACCCCGCCCCGCAAGGAACGAATCTTCGCCGCCGTCAACTTGCCCTGCCGCCAGCTCAGGTCCACTTCAAACCCGCCGCGGGCCCGCAACCCGCGCACCGAGCCGTCCGGCCAGGCGTCCGGCAGGGCCGGCAGCAGGTGCAGCTCGTCGTTCTGGCTTTGCAGCAGCATCTCGGCGATGCCGGCGCAGCCGCCGAAATTGCCGTCAATCTGAAACGGCGGACAGGTGTCCAGGAGGTTCGGCAGAGTGGACTGGGCGAGCAGCTCGGTGAGCATCCGGTGGGCATGATTGCCGTCCCGCAGCCGCGCCCACAGGCTGATCTTCCACGCCTTGCTCCAGCCGGTGCCGCCGTCGCCCCGGAAAATCAGTGACTGCCGCGCCGCCGCGAACAACTGCGGCGTGTTCACCCCGATTTCATCGCCCGGGAACAGCCCCCACAGATGCGACACATGCCGGTGATGGTTCCTGGGATTGTCCTTGTCCTCGAGCCATTCCTGAAGCTGGCCGTGTTGCCCGATCTGGTTGGGCGCGATCCGGGCGCGCAGCTCCCGCAACCGGCTGGCGAACGCCGCGTCCACGCCCAGCAATTCCGCCGCCTCCGCCGTCGCCGCGAACAGGGTCCGGATGATCTGGTGGTCCATCGTCGGCCCGGCCACCAACCCGCCGTTTTCCGGCGAATTCGACGGCGCGCTGATCAACCAGCCGGTCTTCGGATCTTCGATCAGAAAATCCACGAAAAACGTCGCCGCCCCCTTCATCAAGGGGTAGGCCCGGCGGGCGAGGAAATCGCGGTCGCCGGTGAAGCGGTAATGCTCCCACAAGTGCAGGCTGAGCCACGCGCCGCCCGTGACCCAGATGCCGTGGTTGCTGGCGTTGATGGGGGCCGTGCCCCGCCAGAGGTCGGTGTTGTGATGCAACACCCAGCCGCGCGCGCCGTAATGCTCGCGGGCGGTCACCGCGCCCGTTTGGGCCACGTCCTCGAGCAGGGCGAACAACGGCTCGTGGCACTCGCTCAGATTGGCCACCTCCGCCGGCCAGTAGTTCATCTCGGTGTTGATGTTCACCGTCCACTTGCTGTCCCACGGCGGTTTCAGGCGTTCGTTCCAGATGCCCTGCAAAGTGGCCGGCTGGCTCCCGGGCCGGCTGCTGGCGATCAGCAGGTAGCGGCCGTACTGGAAATAAAGCGCCGCCAGTTGCGGGTCCGGGCGTTTGGCGCACCGTTGCACCCGCGCGTCGGTGGGCTCGTCCGCCGCCGGGGTGCGCCCCAAATCCAGCGTCACCCGCCGGAACAGCGCCCGGTGATCCGCCTGATGCCGGCGCAACAGCTCCGCGTACGAGCGGTCCGCCAGCGCCTCCAGTATTCGCGCGCAACGCCGGGCCGGGTCGCCGCTCACGTCGTGGTAGTTCACGTAACTGGTGGCCGCCGCCAGGAGCAGCGTGACCGCGTCCGCGCCGCGCACTTCGAGGTGGTCATCCACCACCGCGACCCGGCCCTCCGCGCCCCGCAACTGCAGCCGCGCCTCGTAACGCAGCGCCGAGGGATACGTGCCCGCGCCCCGCTTGAGCTCGAACGGCTCCACCTTGCCGGCCAGACGCAGCTCGCGTTCGCCCACCGCCCGGACATGCGCCCGGAGATGCGGCGACGCGAGCGCCACGTCAAAATTCAGCGCGCCGGGCCGATCCGCCTCCAGCCGGATCACCAGCGCCTGATCCGGAAAGCTGCTGAACACCGTGCGCCGGAAGGTGGTTTCGCCCGCACGATACCGCACCCACGCCACCGCGCCGTCCAGGTCCAGGCCCCGCCGGTACTCCGTCATCCCGGCTTGCCCGGGAAAACTCAGCCGCACGTCGCCGAACGCCTGATAGGCAAACTGCCGCAGCGGGACGCTCATGAATTCCCGGGCCGCCAGATCCTGCGCCTCCTTCTGCTTCCCCGCGAACAGCAGCCGGCGGATTTCCGGTAGGTACCGGACCGCCCCGTGATGGGCGTAATCGCGCGGACCGCCCGCCCACAGCGTGTCCTCGTTGAACTGGATGCGCTCCTCCGGCACGCCGCCGAACACCATCGCGCCCAGCCGCCCGTTGCCCACCGGCAGGGCCTCGACCCATTTCGCCGCCGGCTGACGGTACCAGAGCTGGAGCCCGGGGTTCGCCGCCCCCCTCGCGAACGCCGAACCCGCCAACCCCAAAGCCAGCCCCGAGACCGCTCCCCATCCGAATCGGCCGCTCCCGCGAAACCAAGTGATGCGCTGAAAAATCATCGGTTTTTCCCGGCGCCCGCCCCGGTGTTCGGAGAGTTCCATTCTCCCCCAAAGCAACGCGGGCACGGACGGAGGATGTCACCCCCGCCCGCCGCTGTAAATCCCGCGATCCGGTTCCCGCGTTCTCCGGTTCCGGGCTCCGCCGGACGCCGCGGTCCCGGTTGGCGTTGATTTCGCGGAACGGGCGGCGGTAGGGTTCGCGCATGCAGTGGCCCCGAAATTCCTCCTTCCCCCGCCGTTGGACGCGGACCGGTTTCGCGTGCGGATTGGGCGTGCTCGGCATGGCGTGGACCGCGAGCGGCGCCGGCGCGATCGAGCAGGTGGTGGACGCGTTCGCTTATCCGGACGCCGCCGCCGCCCGGCGGGCGTGGCGGGCCAGCGACGCCGCCGCCGCGGTCCAAGTGGTGACGGAGCCCGGACACGGTCCGGCGATGAAAATCCCGCTTCCGTTTGCGTCGCGGGACGTGGACCGCGTTTACGTGGACCGGAAGATGCCGCTCGATCTGACCACCTGGAGCGAGGTGCTGCTGGACTTTTTTGCCCCCACGAACTGCCCCTCAACGCGGGCCAACGTCTATTTCCACAGCGGCGAGGGCTGGTACGCCCGGTCGTTCGACCTCCGCCCGGGGTGGCACACGGTGCGGTTGCGCAAGGCGGATTTCACCCCGGAGGGCCGGCCCGCCGGTTGGGACCGGGTGGACATCATCCGCCTCTCGCCGTGGAAGGAGCAGTCCACCGACGGCTACTGCCTCGTGGACCGGTTGCGCCTGCGGGCCAGCCGCATCGTGGTGGTGTCGCCCCGAACGCCCCCGGGGAATTTCACCCGGACGGCGACGCGCCTGCTGGAAGCGGCGGGGCTGGCGCCGGGCGTGATTCCGCAGAGCGCCCTGCCCCGGGACGGCTTGCGCCACGCCGCGCTGGCCCTGCTGCCGCACAATCCCCAATGGCAAGACGCCGAACTGGCGGCGCTGAAGCAATTCGTCGCGCGCGGCGGAAAGCTGTTCGTCTTCTATCAACTGCCCGCCGCGCTCGGCGGGCTGCTGGGCGTCCGGGTCACGGGCTGGCGGCGGGAGAAACATCCCGGCGAATTCGCGCGGATGGTTTTCACCGCGCCCCGCCTCGCGGGGCTGCCGGCGAACGTGCGGCAGGCTTCCTGGAACCTCACCCTCGCCCGGCCCGCCGCGCCCCGCGCCCGGATCATCGGACGCTGGTTCGACGACGCCGGCCGCGACACCGGCCACGCGGCGGTCATCCTGAGCGACACGGGCCTCTTCATGAGCCATGTGCTGCTCGCCGACGACGCCCCGGCCAAACAACAAATGCTCCGGGCGTGGGCCGGCCATTTCCTGCCGGACCTCTGGCCGGAACTGGCGCGCCAGGCCCTTGCGAACATCGGTCGGATCGGCCCCGCCGCCGATCTGGCGGCCCTGTCCGCCTTCGTGACGCAAAAGCAAAACGCGTGCCCCGCCGGCGGGCGGGCGCTGGCGGCGTTGCGCGAAGCGCGCGCCCTGGCGGCGCGGGCGCGCACGTTGCTGGAACAGGGCCGTCCCGCCGAGGCGTTCGCCGTGGCCGGCCGGGCCCGGCAACGGGCGGCGTGGGCGTACGACTTTTGCCACCGCTCCCGGCCCCGGGAATTCCGCGCCCTGTGGAACCACTCGGGCACGGGCGCGCATCCCGGCGACTGGGAGCGCTCGATGCGCGAGCTGAAGGCGGCGGGATTCAACGCCATCGTGCCCAACATGTGGTGGGCCGGACGCGCCCATTACGACAGCGCCCTCCTGCCCCACTCGAAAACCTTCCAGCAGTACGGCGACCAGATCGCCCAATGCGTCGCGGCGGCAAAAAAATACGGGATCGAAGTCCACCCGTGGAAGGTGAACTGGAACCTCTCCGGCGCGCCGGAATCCTTCGTCGCGAAGCTGCGCGCCGAAGGCCGCTTGCAGCGCGATCCCCAGGGAAGGGAAATCCTCTGGCTCTGTCCCTCGAACCCGAAAAACTTCGAACTCGAACGGGCCACGATGATCGAGGTGGCCCGCAACTACGACGTGGACGGCATCCATTTCGATTACATCCGCTATCCCGGTCGCGAAGGCTGTTACTGCGACGGCTGCCGGCGGCGTTTCGAGGCGCAACTCGGCCGTCCGGTGGCGCACTGGCCCGCGGACGTGCGGGACGGCCCGCTGCGCGCCGCCTACACCGATTTTCGCTGCGCGCAAATCTCCCGTCTCGTGGAGGCCACGGCCAAAGCGGTGCGCCGGATCAAGCCTCATTGCAAAATCTCGGCCGCCGTCTTCAACAGTTATCCCGCCTGCCGCGATTCGGTGGGGCAGGACTGGGTGTTGTGGTGCCGCAAGGGCTGGCTGGATTTCGTCTGCCCCATGAACTACATCCGTGATGACGCGGCCTTTGCCCGCCGGGTGCGGGAGCAAGTGGCCCTCGTGAACGGGGCCGTGCCGCTCTATTCGGGGCTCGGCGTCCTGCTCCGCTGGACCAAAACGCCCGAGGAAGTCATCCGCCAGATCGAGCTGGCCCGCGCCGCCGGCGCCGCCGGAGTGATCCTGTTCAACTACTCCGACCGCCTGCCCGCGGATCTCTTTCCCAAACTGGCCGCCGGCGTCTTTTCCCGCCCCGCCACCCTGCCGCGCCCGCCGGACGGAGCGTCGGATCGCCCCGACCCGACCCCGCCGCTCTCCCGGGAAAAACGCCGCTAAGAGCCGGTCTGAAAAGCGGCCCCTTCCGCCGCGTGGGGGGCACGCGGCCCCCGGGAAGGGCGCGCCGGACGGCAGGCCGGATTCCCCACCCCGGCGTTTTCCGTCCGGCTCCGCGGAATCCGCCTTCCCGCCGCCGGAAATCCCCAAAACTCCTTGTCAAGGGGGAGAAATGGGCTAGCTTGGGTTTCCAGACGGCACGGTTTTGACGATGACTTCAGTTCCGCCCGCGCGCGGGGAAAAGCGGCGGGGGAACGGGGATGGTTCCTGAGTTCATGAACAACAGCGTGGCCATTTTGGCGGTGGAGGCCATGGCGGTTTACCTCTTGGTGCTGGGCGCCCACGCCCTCCGCTTGCGGTTCGGCATGGCCCTTTTCTACGCGCTGTTGGGGGGGATCACCGCCATCACCGCCGTGGTGACGGACGCCGGTCTGTCGGTGCAAATGGGCGGTGTCAAATTCATGGTGGGGTCCACGGTGTTTTACACCTCGCTCCTGATGGGCGCGTTCGTGGTGTACGTCTTTGACGGCCCGGGCCCCATGCGCGTCACCATCCTCACCGTGGTCGGGGTGTCCCTTTTGACGGCGCTGACGCTGGCCACGGTGCAATGGCAGGGGCTGACCCAGCGCACGCCGCTGCCGACGCCCACCCTGCGCGGCAACGTGGCCTCGGTGGTGACCATGGTGGCCGACCTGCTGTTTCTCGCCATGGCGTGGGAGTTTCTCGGCCGGGCGCGGCGGCGGGTCCGCATGGGAGTGCGGGCCTATTTCACCCTCCTGGGCGTGTTGCTGCTCGACATGGCGCTCTTCTCCGCCGGCGCCTTTGGCGGCACCCCGGATTATCTGCGCATTCTGGCCGGCACCTTCTTCAGTCGCGTGGTCATCTCCCTGTTCGCCTTTCCGTTTCTCTATCTCTACCTGCGACTCGAACGGCGGCAGTTGGGCGGCCAGCTCGAATACCGCCCCGTTCTGGCCATTTTGCAGGAGGCCAACGCGACCCGGGCGGAACTCAATCTGGCCCAACAGGAAATTCAGCGCCGGCGCCAGGCCGAGGCGGAAAAGGAGACGCTGATCCGGGAACTGCAGGCCAGCCTCGCGCGGGTGAAGAAACTCGAAGGCCTCCTGCCCGTCTGTTCCGGCTGCAAGCAGATTCGCATCGAATCCGCCACCCCGGACGCGCCCGCCCGCTGGGTGGCGCTGGAGGAATACATCCGCACCCAGACGGAGGTCGAATTCTCGCACGGCATGTGCCCGAACTGCCTGCGGCGGCAGTATCCCGAGCTGTCGGAAGACGAGATCGCCGCCGCCACCCGGGGCGCGGAACCTCCGCTGTCCCCGCCCCGGCGTCCAATGGGCGCTTCCCCCGCCTGAGCGTTCCCCGTCATCCTTGCCGCCCTCCCGCGCCGTTCCCGGGCGGGGCAGGAGGGATGACCCGCATGAGGAAACACCTCGCTCCCGGCCTTCTGCCGGAGGCGGCCCCCGCGATGGCAGCCGCGCCGCGCCCTTGAATTTTTCGGCCGGGCGAATATGTTGCGACCCGTCCGCCGGAACGGCGACCGCCGGAGAAGAATGGAGAAAGGCGGGAAAACTGCTTGCCGGTTCCGGCGGACAAGGGTTAAATGCCCGCCCGTCGTTTCGACGGCTTTCCGCGTGCCAGAGTAGCTCAGCGGTAGAGCAGGGGACTCATAAGCCCTTGGTCGGCGGTTCAAATCCGTCCTCTGGCACCATTTTGACGCATCTCCCCTCCCCTGCCCCGCCGTTTCGCGGCGCGGCACGCCGTGAGGCGGCTGCTTCCCCCGGCTTTCGGCGGGGGTATAAGGCTTGTGCCGAACGCGGTTTGCCCGCATCGTTTTTTGCCCAACGACATGCGATCAAAGACTCCATTTCGCGAATGGCGCGGCCCCGACGCGGAGCGGCCCGTTCCGAAATTCCGTTGAATGATGAAACCGTTCAAAGTCGGCATCGTGGGATACGGCTGGGCCGCCCAGGCGCACATGGCGGCCATCAACGCCGGGCCGCTCGCCCGGGTCACCGCCCTCTGCTCTTCCCGTCCGCTGGACAGCGAAGCGCTGTCCCGCCAACACGGATACCCGCTCAAGGTGTACCGCCATCTGGACGCCCTGCTGGTGGATCCGGAGATCAACGTGGTCTCGCTGTGCAGCTATCACCGGGACCATCCCGCCCAGGCCATCGCCGCCGCGCGGGCGGGCAAGCATTTGATCGTGGAAAAGCCGGTGGCCCTTTCCCTGGCCGACCTGCGGGCCGTCGAAACGGCGGTGCGCGAGGCCGGGGTGCGGTTTTGCGTCTGTTTCGAGCTGCGTTTTTCCGCGCAATTCCGGGCCATCCGCTCCCTGCTCGACCGCGGACTGCTGGGGGAGTTGCACTACGGCGAGGTGGATTATTATCACGGCATCGGCCCGTGGTACCGGCAGTTCGAGTGGGCCGCCTCCCGCGAAGGCGGCGGCAGCAGCCTGCTGGAGGCCGGTTGCCACGCGCTCGACGCCCTGCTGCTGTGCCTGGGCGACGAAGTGGAGGAGGTCTTCACCTACGGCAGCAAGTCCCGGCACGCGACCTACGCGCCGTACGAATATTCCTCCACCACGACCACGGTGCTGAAATTCAAAAACGGCGCGGCGGGCAAGTGCGCCTCGGTGCTCGACTGCTGGCAGCCGTACTATTTCCACACCCACCTGGTGGGCAGCGAGGGCAGCCTGCTGGACAACCGCTTCACCTCGAACCTCATCGCCGGACTGCGGCATCAGGAATGGAACCGGCTTTCGTTCCAGCCGGTGGATTCCGGCGACGTGAACGATCACCCGTACCAAACGCAATTCGAGGCCTTCTTCGCCGCGCTGGCCGAAGAGCGCGACATGCCCCTGACCGGGCTGGCGGAGGCGGTGCGCACGCACGAGGTCATCTTCGCCGCCATGCGTTCCGAGGAACTGGGACGGCCGATCAAGCTGGAGGAAGTCCGTGGTTGCTAAGGTGGCCCTCGCCATCGGGGCGCATCCCGATGACATCGAGTTCATGATGGCCGGCACGCTGATCCTGCTCCGGGAGGCCGGCTGGGAGACCCATTACCTGAACCTGGCCAGCGGCTCCTGCGGCAGCGCGGAACATCCCGCCGCCAAACTGCGCGGCATCCGGCGGCGGGAGGCCCAGGCGGCGGCGCGCACCCTCGGGGCGCGGTTTCACGATTCCCTCGTGGACGACCTCGAGCTGTATTACGAACGCGCCACCCTGAAACGGCTGGGCGCGGTGATTCGCGACATCCGCCCCGGCATCCTGCTCGTGCCTTCGCCCCAGGATTACATGGAGGACCACACCAACGCCTGCCGGCTGGCGGTCACGGCGGCCTTCGCGCGCGGGATG
The DNA here is from genome assembly GCA_964601985.1 of uncultured Verrucomicrobiota bacterium. Taxonomy (GTDB): domain Bacteria; phylum Verrucomicrobiota; class Verrucomicrobiia; order Limisphaerales; family J093; genus J093. The sequence goes on along the minus strand of CAZRPT010000029.1, from coordinate 8,644 downwards.
CGCAACTTCCGCACCACCCCGTCCCGCCCGCCGGTGGAGGGCGAGGTGACCGTGTACCACGCCATGCCGCACGGGCTGCGCGATCCGTTGCGGCGCCGCGTGATTCCCGGCGCCTTCGTCAACACCACCCGCGTGCAGGGGCTCAAAACCACCGCCCTGGCCCAGCACCGCAGTCAGCAGACGTGGCTGGACACCTCGCAGAAGATGAACGAATACCTCCGCACCATGGAGGGCTTCGCCCGCGAGGTGGGACGGATGTCCGGCCAATACCAGTTCGCCGAAGGCTGGCGGCGGCGGCTGCACTACGGCTTTTGCGCCGAGGACGCCGACCCTCTCCGGGACGCCCTGGGCCGGGATTACCTGATCAACGCCCGGTATGAAGCCGCCCTCGAACGCGGCGAGTGAGCTTTTTCCCCACCTTCACCTTCAACCGGAAACCAACCATGCCCCGCAAACTCAGCGCCATCGCCCCCGACTGGTGGGATTACACCACCCTCGACGACGAACTCATCGAAGCCGCCGCCCGCTTGACCCCGCGTGATCTGGCAAAGCTCTCGCGACCCGGCTTCAAGGTGGTGATGTACGACACGCTCGAGGAGTTCTACCTCGCCGAAGCGCTCGAATACCTCACCGCCTGGCGGCAAAGCACCGACGACAACCCGGTCGGCGTCTGCGGCCCCATCGGCCCCACCGAGCAGCTCCCGCTCGTGGCGCGGCTGGTCAACGACCTCGACCTGGACGTCCGCTCCGCCCATTTCTGGGGCATGGACGAATGGTATCTGGACGGCCGGGAAGCGCCCGTCACCCATCCGCTCTCCTTCGAGAAGGCCGACCGCGAGCTGTGTTTCAACCGCATCCGCAAAAAGCTCCGCATGCCGGACGCCCACCTGCATTTTCCCAAGGCCGACACCGCCCCCTACCGCAAAAGCTGGGACGCCGGCGTCCGCTGCGCCGTGATGCAGGGCGGCCAGGGCGACGTGAAACACTGGGCCTTCAACGACCCGCCCGCCCGCCGGGGCAAATGGAAGCACGAACCGCCCCCGCCCGCCGAATACCGCAAGCTGGCCACCCGGGTGGTGAAACTGCACCCGCTCACCGTGGCCCAAAACGCCCGCACCAGCGGCGGCGGCAACATCGCCCTCGTGCCCACCCGGGCCATCACCGTCGGCCCGGTCGAGACATGGAAGGCGGAAAAGGTGTCCATCTGGCAGGCCGGCAACCACGACAACCCGTTCGGCCAGCGGCTCACCGCCTACATGATCGCGAAACGCATCGTGGACACCGCCGTGCCCATGTCGCTCCTGGCCGACCACCCGAACGTCCAGTTCAACTACTACCGCGGCGGCCTGGGCACCTGCGCCGTCGAGATGCACTGAAGCCCGCCCGGCGGGCGGAAAATCCGAGGGCCGAAGCGCCGGAGGAATTTCGAAGCCCGTAAATCCGGAAAAACCGCCTCTCACCGCAGCCGCCGAAACGGAAAAGCGGCCCCTTCCGCCGCGGGGGGGGCACGCGGCCTGCAGGAAGGGCGCAAAACACCCCCCGACCGCAGGCCGGGTTCCCCAACCCGGCGGGTTTCGAGCGGCTCTTACTTCTTCCGCCGCTTCGGCTGCCTCTTGGCGCAGAGGGAGACGCACTTGCGGATGAGTTTCACCGCCTCCCCGGGCGTGTTCGCGAGTTGGGCCAGTTCGAGATCCTCGGGGCTGATGGTGCCTTCCGCGATCATCGAATTTTGCACGAAGGTGCGCAGGTGGCCCCAGAAATCGTCGCCCATCAAAATGACCGGGAAACGTTCGATTTTCCGGCACTGGATCAGCGTCAACGCCTCGAAGGCTTCATCCAGCGTGCCGAAACCGCCGGGCATCACCACGAAGGCGCAGGAGTATTTCACGAGAATCACCTTGCGCACGAAGAAGTGGTCCAGCTCGATGAAGCGGTCGAGGTAGGGATTGGGTTTCTGCTCGTGGGGCAGGATGATGTTGCAGCCGAGGCTCAGGCCGCCGCCTTCGCGGGCGCCGCGATTGGCCGCCTCCATGATGCCCGGCCCGCCGCCCGTCATCACCGCGAACCCCGCCTCCGCCAGGGCCCGGCCCAATGCCCGCGCCATGCGGTAGTAGCGGTGACGCGGATTGAAACGGGCGGAGCCGAACACCGTGACGCAGGGCAGGTGCAGATCGCCGAAGAATTCATAACCGCGCAGGAATTCAAGGAAGACGCGGACCGCGCTTTCGAGGTCTTCGCCCCGTTCCCGTTTGCCCGTCAGGAATTGCTGTTCCACCCCCTCGACGCTGCGAAGCAGAATGGATTCGGGGACCGGCGGAAGTGTTCGTTTTTTGGCTGCCATATTTTTTTCGCGTGGCGGTTTTGCCGGCGAAGGTAGCGGTCCCGCCGCCCGCGCGCCAGTGAAAAGGCCGGTTGCCGGCGGGCCGGGGGCTGCCGCGTTCAGCCGGCGTCGCGATGGGTGGGAGTGGGTCTGGCGGGGCGGAAGAACTGGAGGTGCTCCTCCTGGAAGCGAGAGCAAGGAAGCCGGCGGCGGGCGGTTTCCACGCCCTGGCGGACGAGGTCGGCCAGCCGGTCCGGCGCGGCTTCCGCCCGGAGGTTGAGGGTGAGGCACCCGGCGCGCAGCGGCTCTTCGAGGGTGAAGGCCAGCTCGGGCGCGGCGTCGTTCTGGACCAGATTGAGCACGGCCACGTCGTGAAACAGGCCGGTGGCTTCGAGGGTCATTTTCAAGTGGGCGATCTCGGCTTCCGGAGCGAGGGCCGCGCGCAGGATTTCGCCCAGCTCCCGGAGGAACGCGTTGCCGTCCCACGCCGTCACGGCTTCGAGACGGTAGCCGGCATTGAGCCAGCCCAGCCGGGCTTCGCCTTCGGCGTAGGCGGCGTAGTCCACCTCCATCGCGGTGCGCGCCGGCTGCCCGGTCTCCAACAGCCAGTGGAACCACCGCTCCAAACCCGTGCCCTCCCGGGCGGAGACGACGAATTGCCGCGCCGCCGGAAACGCCTCCCGCAGGGCGGCCCGCAAGGTGTCCCGGGCCGCCGCGTCGAGGCGGTCGGCCTTGTTGATCACGAGGGCGTCGGCCTCTTCGAGCTGCTTGCGGTAGAGGTAGCGAACTTTGTCCGAGAAGCGCGCCCCGGCATCCAGCTCCAGAATCCGCCGCGCGCGGAAGGGGTCCAACATCACGCTCACCGGCGCGACGCGAAAGGCATCGCCGTAAAGACGCCGCAGCGGCAGGGCCACGGTGGCGACCAGATCGGTGCAACTGCCCACCGGCTCGGCCAGCAGCACGTCGGGGGCTTCCTCGGCGCGCAACCGCTCCGCCGCCTCCACCAGCGACTGGAACCGGCAGCAGAGACACCCGCCGGCGATCTCCTCCACGGCGAACCCCGCGCCGCTCAGCAAGCGGGTGTCCACCAGCGCGCTGCCCTGATCATTGGTGATCAACCCCGCCGCATGCCCCCGGGCGTGCAGCCAGCGGGCGAACGCGAGCAAGGCAGTGGTCTTTCCGGCGCCCAAAAAACCGCCGATCATGATGTAGCGGGCCGTCATAACGCGCCCCCATGGCAGGGGGATTTCCGGGGAATGTCAACCTCCCCCGCCGGCCACCCGGTCCAAGCCGCCTCCTCCCGGAAGCGAACGGGCGGGACATCCCGGCCCGCTCCGCCGGAGGCGGGCGCCCCCCACTCAAGGAAGACTCCTGCTTCAGAGGAAAAGGGCGAAATTAAACTCGAAACGCGCTCACGCCTCGAATTCCCGCACCCGGCGCAGGGCGAGGCGCATGGGGAGCCAGCCGAGCCCCCACGACATCACCGCCCAGAGGCCCCAGCAAAGGACCGTCACACCGGGCCGACAGACCCCCGCGCCGGACCAGGGCGAACCGACCGCCAGCAGCAGCACCGAGGCCACGATGTAGAGAAAGCTGAGCACCAGACAAAAGGTGCCGCCGAAACCGCTGACGATCCGGCTGGGGTTGTCCTCCTTCAGGTTGGGATACAGCACGCCCGTGCCGGTGGCGAGGCCGTTGAGGGTGAAGGTCATGATGATCACCGCCCCGGTGTGGTAGAGGCGGCGGACGCCGTCGAGTTGCAGCATGTGGCAGGAGAGCTGGATCAGCCCGACGGTGACGGCCAGGGACAAACCGGTGGTGAGCACGAACTTGGTCCCCATGATGCGCGGCAGGCCCAGCGGCGCCAGGCCGACGATCCACAACCGTTTGCCTTCGAGGGAAAATTGCGGATAGACGAAACGGGTGGTCAGGGTGGCCAGGTTCAACGAGCAGGCGCCGAGGTTCAGGTAGCTGATGACCGCGATCCAGAAGGGATTGGTCAGGTGCTGGCTGAAGTGGCGCAGGTTGATGAAGTACACCGTCAACAGGCCGAACAGGACCAGGGTTTGCGCCCACTGGGTGGTGTCCCGCCAGAACAGGCGGATGTCCTTGAGCACCAGCGCCCGGATGTCGCCCGGCAGACGCGGGATGCCGCGCAGCAGCCGTTCCAGCGGCCCCACCGGCCAGGTGAATCCTCCGGCCCGCCGCCGCCAGCGCCAACGCCCCCAGCTTCCCAGCACGCTGGCGCGGCTTTGGGTGGCCGAGCAGGCATGGTAAAAGGCGTTTCCCAGCCGGGTGAACGTCAGGCCGCCCAGAAACAGCACATAGCTCAGCAGGACCCCGGCGAAAAACAGCGCGCCCGACACCGCGCCTTCCGCCCAGTTTTGCAGGCCGGACGAGAGCCAGTAGCTGGGCAGCAGCGGGTAGAGGGCGAACCGGGTCCGCATGAGCAGCCGGTCCAGCACCAGCAACACGCGGGTTTCGAGCTCCTCGTCGGTGACCGGATCGGGACGGAAATAGAGGAGGGCCAGCCCCACGAAACCGGCGGCGAGCAGCAGCGCCGTCACCTGAAACGCCCGCCGGTCCAGAAACCGCGCGGTGGCCAGCGCCACCCACGCCCCCGCCACGGCCGGCAAAATGATGAACAGCCCCAGGAAACCGAACGCCGCCGGATAAAAATGCCAGGCGACGTTTTGCGACAACCCGTAGGCGGTGATCAACGGCGCCACCAGAAACAGAAAGGCCCACGACGCCAGCACGGTGGATTCGATGAATTTCCACTGGAAGATGGCCCGCGGCGGGAGGGGCAGGGGCAGCAGGAAATGCACTTCCCGGTTGCGAAACAGGGTGCTGTAGCTGATGACGAGATTGCTGAGCAGCAGCAGGGCGAACAGGCAGGCAAACAGCAGGAACAGCATCCGCTCGATCAACACGGGGCCCAGCCCGGGAAAACTGCCGGCGAACTGCAATCCCTTGTGAAACAGCAGAAAGGCCAGCAGCGCGTAGCCCGCCAGAAACAGCAGGATCAGGCCGGTCAACACCGGCGATTGCCGCCCCAGTCCCGCCACCTTGCGCCCCATCTGCCGGAGGTTGACCGCCAGCAGCAGCCGGAGCGGTCCGGGCGGGGACGCTTGATTCGCCGCCGGTTCCGCGCGCGCGGGCGGCCCGGCCAGGAGGGGCTCAAGGGGCATGGACGCGTTCCTCCCGGAAATTGGCCTCCTGCTCGGTGAGGGCGAGGAAGGTGTGCTCCAGCGCGCCGGCGGCCCCGCTTTGGGCGCGCAATTCCTCGCGCGTGCCCACCGCCAGCATCCGGCCCTCGTGCATGATGCCGATGCGGTCCGCCATTTCCTCGGCCAGGCTGAGCTGATGGGTCGAGATGAAGACCGTCAATCCCCGCCGGGTCCGTTCCCGCAGGGTGTCCTTCAACACCCGGGCATGATGCGGGTCCAGTCCCACCATCGGCTCGTCCAGCACGATCACCCGGGGCTCGTGCAACAGCGCGGACACGATGGCCACCCGCTGCCGGGTGCCGTGCGACAGCCCCTCGATGTGCTTGCCCAGAAACGGCTCCAAATTGAACCGCCGCACCAGCTCCCGCGCGCGTTCCCGGATGAGGGATTCCTCCATGCGGAACAGTTGTCCCGTGAAGCGCAGAAACTCCCACGGCGTGAGCTTTTCGTAGAGGAACGGGAAATCCGGCACGTAGGCCAGGCGGCGCCGGGCCTCCAGCGGCGCGGTTTGCACGTCGAAGCCGGCCACCGCGGCCGCGCCGGCGGTGGGACGGATCAGCCCCACCAACATCCGGATGGTGGTGGTCTTGCCCGCCGCGTTCGGGCCCAGCAACGCGAAAAATTCCCCCGCCGGCACGGTGAGGTTCAGGTCGTTCACCGCGACCAGCTCACCGAAGCGTTTGGTCAGATGGCTCAGTTCAATCATGGCGCGCTCAGGGAAAACCGGCGAACCCTTCGTTCAGCAGGCGAAGGTTGCCCGGCAGATCCACCCGCAAAATCTCGCCCACCCGGCTCAACAGCACCGTGATTTCGTGCCCCTCGAACAGGCGCGCGCGCAGGCGATACACCCGGGTGCGGGCGTGGGCGATGCGCAGCCAGTCCTGCGTGGCTTCCCAGCGCAGGCCCAGGGCCAGTTGACGCGGCGTGCCGGCGGGCAGTTGCGCGAACAACCCCTGCGTGGCCAGCTCGGCAAAGGGACCGCCCAGCCGGCGGAGCAGTTTCTTCGGATCGGACAACTCGGCGAAGGTGAAGGTCTGCTCCCACGCGCCCGCCCCCGCGCCGCCGCGCAGACTCAATTCTTTCCGGGCCGCGTCCGCCGAGATTTCCCACTGTTGCGGCCGCTGAACCAGCCGCAGGGACAACCGCCGCCAAGTCCGGTCCGGCGCGAACTCGAGATGCCACTGGAAACGGGTGTGGCGGGAAACGCCGGGACGCCGGGCCAGGCTGCCGTCGAAATCAATCTGGTAGCCGGTGATCCGGCCCACCCGTCCCTCCGGCGCGAAATCCTCCCCGCCCACCACCGCGGGGTCCGCCTCCTCAACCATCGGCAGCCAGTGGCAACTGCCGATGCGTTGTCCGTCGCGGAAAATGACCAGCGAGGAATCGTCCGGCGCGGTGAGGATGCGCGCGAACACCGTTTCCACCGGCACCGGCGTGCCGCCCTGCCCGGGCGCGCCCATTTCCGAGCGCCAGAGCAGGACGTTCATCGCCACCCAAAACAGGGCGGTCAGCGGAAAATACAGCCGTCGCAGCATGCGGGCGGGGAACTTAGCGCGCCCCCGCGCCCCGCGCCAGTCCCGGACCGAAAAACGGTCTGGGGGTGAATTGGGGGGGCGGCGAGTTCATGCTTGTCGGGCGGAGCGGGGCGGCAAATGCTTCCGGCATGGCAGAACAGCAGGATCAGTTGCGGGAGTTGTTCCGGATGCAGCGGGCTTTGAACGAGCGGATCGGCGTCCACACGGAGCAGATGGACGAGGCGGCCCGGATCGAGTGGGTGCTCAATTATTGCCGGGCCATGAGTCAGGAGATCGCCGAGCTGACCGACAGCGTGCCGTGGAAATGGTGGGCGCGTTACCAGAAGTTCGACGCCCAGAACGCCCGCGTCGAGGTGGTGGACCTGTTCCACTTCCTCATCAGCCTCGCCCAGGTGCTGGGCATGAGCGCGGACGACGTGTTCGAAGCGTACGTGAAAAAGAACGCGGTCAACTTCCAACGACAGGAATCCGGCTACACGGAGAAGGATCATGACGACTCGCGCCACATTTGACCCCACGCAAGCTCCGCATCCGCTGGGGGCCGCCCGGCGCATCACCCGGCCCAATCCGGTGCCGGAGCAGTGGCGGGCGGAATTGAAATCGGTGCTCATCACCGAACCCCAGCTCCGCCGGCGGGTCCAGGAACTGGCCCGGGCGCTCACGCATGATTACGTGGGAGCCGACCTGCTGGTGGTGCCGCTGCTGACCGGCACCATCATGTTTCTGGCCGATCTCCTGCGTCATCTGCGGCTGCCGCTGCGCCTGGACTTCGTGGGCGTCTCCAGCTATCGCGAAGGCACGGAATCACGCGAGCTGGTGTTCACCAAGGAACTCCGCCTCGAAGCCCGGGACCGCGACGTGCTCCTGCTGGACGACATCCTCGACACCGGCAAAACGCTGGCGGCGGTGCAAAAGCGCCTGCGCCGCGCCAAGCCCCACAGCCTCCGCACCTGCGTCCTGCTGGACAAACCGGAACGCCGGGTCCAGTCGTTGGCGGCGGACTACGTGGGCTTCGAGATTCCCAACGAATTCGTCGTCGGCTACGGCCTGGACTATGCCGAGCGGTACCGGAATCTCCCTTTCGTGGGCGTCCTGCATCCCGAGCGCTACACCCCCACCGCGGAATAGCCCCCTCCCCGAAGACTGTTCGGCACATCGGACATGCGCGTGCCTCCATGAATCGGGATCCCCGATCCGGGTGGGGGGAGGCATCCCCGTCCCGCGGGCCGATGCAAGCAGCTCCCAAAGCGGAGAAAAAGATTTCTTCTGTCCCGCGGCGCGGGCGTCGCAACCCCGGCTGCTCCGGCGCGCATGGCACTGCTGAAGCAACCGCGAACAAAGAACGAGGGGAAAGGCCTCGGCGGGACGCTGAAACCAACCCGCGAGACGCGGCCATTCCCCGGCTGGTTATGCCGGTATCTTTTTTCTCCGCCGGAAAAATCCCGTTGGACAACTTAATCCTAAGTATGCAAGATAACTTCCACATGAATCTGGAAACCCTTTGTCTGCATGGCGGGCAGCAGCCCGATCCGACGACCCTCGCCCGGGCGGTGCCGGTG
>CAZRPT010000028.1:0-7460 GCA_964601985.1 uncultured Verrucomicrobiota bacterium | reverse complement strand
GTCACCTCGACCCGATCCCCGGCGAGGGGAAATCGGAATCCCGAAATCCGAAAAAAGCGGCGGTGTCGCAGAGCTTCGCCCTCTTTCGTAACCGCCGGCTGGGGACAGCCGGATGTCTGAGACGCGTTCTCGCCTTGGGCGGCACTGTCCGGTGTTTCGCGCCCCGGTCGCCGGGAAACTTGCCGCCAGCCGGGCGGGGACGCATGCTGGGGCGCGGATGAAAGCACGCATTTTCTTTGGGCTGTTCCTCCGGGTCTTGTCGTTGGGCGGTTTGCTGAGCGGCAGCGGCCGGGCCGGCGGGGAGGAAACGCCTCAACCCACCCGGTTGATTCCCTACAAGACCGTCGGCGACGTGACGTTGCGGTTGCACGTGTTCGAGCCGGAGGGGTTGGAGAGCACCGACCGGCGACCGGCCATCGTGTTCTTTTTCGGCGGCGGCTGGGTGGGGGGCAGTCCGTCGCAGTTTTATCCGCATTGCGCGCATCTGGCGGCCCGGGGATGGGTGGCCATGGCGGCGGAGTACCGCGTCAAACAACGGCACGGCACCACACCCTACGAATGCGTGAAGGACGGCAAGTCCGCCCTGCGCTGGGTGCGGTCGCACGCCGCCGAGCTGGGGATTGACCCGGATCACCTGGCCGCCGGGGGCGGGTCGGCGGGCGGACAGGTGGCGGCCGCGACGGCCACCGTGCGGGGGTTCAACGAGGCGGGCGAGGACACGGCGGTGAGCGCCCGGCCCAACGCGCTCGTCCTGTTCAATCCCGTTTTCGACAACGGCCCCGACGGCTGGGGTTACGAACGGGTGGCGGAGCATTGGCGGGAATTTTCGCCGCTGCACAATCTGCGCCCCGGCGTGCCGCCCACGATCATCTTCCTCGGCACCCGGGACAAGCTGGTGCCGGTGGCCACGGCGCAGCGGTACCAAAGCCGGATGAAGGAACTGGGCGTGCCGTGCGAGCTGCATCTGTACGAGGGGCAGGGACACGGGTTTTTCAATTACGGGCGCGACCATCATCGCTGGTACCGCGAAACGGTCGCGGCCATGGACCGGTTTCTGGCGGAGCGGCGCTGGCCCGCGCCGCCGACCGTCGGAGTGCGCCCGGCGCTCGAAGCGGGCTGGGAACATCCGCCCCGTGAAGCGCGGTTGCGGGCCTACTGGTGGTGGCTGAACGGCAACGTCACCGCGAACGCCATCACCCGCGATCTGGAAGCCATGAAGGCGCAGGGCTGGGGCGGGGCGCTGATTTGCGACGCGGGCGGTTCCGCGCAGGACGGCAACGCGCGCGTGCCGCACGGGCCGGATTTCTTCAGTCCGGCCTGGCGGGCGTTGTACCGGCACGCGCTGCGGGAGGCCCACCGGCTGGGGCTGGAGATGAGCCTGAACATCCAGAGCGGCTGGAATCTCGGCGGCCCGATGGTGCCGCCGGAGGACGCCCCGAAACAACTGACCTGGACCGCCCGCGTGGTGGAGGGGCCGACGACGTTCGCCGGGCCGCTGGCCCAGCCGCCGACGCGCGAGGGCTATTACCGGGACCTGTTCGTGCTGGCTTATCGCGTGCCGCCGGACGATCAACGGCCCCGCCCGTTGTTGCATCTGGAGGAAAAGGCGCTGCGCCGGGCGCTGCATTTTTCCGCGCCGGACACGCGGCCGTTGCTGGAACAACGGCCCGCCCGCCCCGGCGAACGGGATTGCCGGATGACGGACGTGCGCGATCTCACGGAGCGCCTGGCGCCGGACGGCACGTTGCGCTGGGAGGCGCCGCCGGGCCGGTGGGAAATCCTCCGGCTGGGCTGCACCTTGAACGCCCATTGCCACGTGTCCACGTGCAGCCAGGGCTGGGAGGGCTACGCGCTGGATCCCTTCGACGCCGGGGCGTTCACGCGCTACTGGGACGCGGTGGTCGAGCCGTTGATCGCGGACGCCGGAGCGCTGGCGGGCACGACGTTGAAGTATCTGCACACCGACAGTTGGGAGGTGGAGGTGGCCAACTGGACGCCCACCCTGCGCGCGGAGTTCCGGCAACGGCGCGGCTACGATTTGCTGCCCTGGCTGCCGGTCATCACGGGGCGGCTCGTCAACAGCCGCGAGGAGAGCAACCGGTTCCTGAACGACCTGCGCCGGACGCTCGGCGACCTGGCGATTGACCATCACTACCGCCTGTTTCGCGACCGGGCGCACCGGCACGGCTTGAAGATTCACCCCGAGTCCGGCGGCCCGCACGCGGTGCCGATTGACGCCCAGCAATGCCTCGGCTTTGACGACGCCCCGATGAGCGAGTTCTGGGCGCGTTCCTGGCGGCACCGGGTCGGTGACCCGAACCGCTTCTTCGTCAAGCAACCCGCCTCGGCGGCGCACGCCTACGGGCATCGGCTGGTGCTGGCGGAGGGGTTCACCACCATCGGGCCGCACTGGCAACTCAGCCTCTGGGACAACCTCAAGCCATCGTTCGATCAGGCCTGTTGCGAGGGGCTGAACCTGCTGGTGTGGCACGCCTTCGTCTGTTCACCCGCCGCGATGGGGCGGCCCGGCCAGCAGTATTTCGCCGGCACCCACGTCAATCCGAACGTCACCTGGTGGGACCGCGGGCGGCCGTTCTTCGCCTACCTCAACCGCTGCCAATGGCTGCTCCAGCAGGGGCGTTTCGTGGCGGACGTGGCCTGTTACTACGGCGATCACGTGCCCAACTTCGCCCGGCTCAAGGCCTCCGATCCCGCCGGCGCCCGGCCGGGTTACGACTACGACGTCCTCCCCGCCGAGGTGATTCTTCATCGCCTGCAAGTGCGCGACGGACGGCTGACACTGCCGGACGGGATGAGCTACCGCCTGCTGGTGCTGCCAAACCGGGACGCCATCTCGCTCCCGGTCCTGCGCCGGCTGAAGGAGCTGGTCCACGCCGGCGCCACGGTGATGGGACCGCGTCCGCGTCGGGCCACCAGTTGGCAAAATTATCCCGACGCCGACGCGGAAGTGCGGCGCCTCGCCGACGCCCTCTGGGGCGGCGCGACCGGCAAGGGGCGGATTCTGAAGCCGCGCCCCGCACGCGAAGCGCTGGCCGACGCGGGCGTGCCGCCGGACTTCACCAGCGCGCCGGACGGAGCGGCGGAGGGGGCGAAACCGGCGCTGGATTACCTGCACCGGCGGCTGGATGAAACGGACCTTTACTTCGTGGCCCACCGCGCCAACCAGGCGGTGTCCCGTCGCTGCACCTTCCGCGTGAGCGGCAAGGCGCCGGAGCTGTGGAACCCGGTGACCGGCGAACGCCGTTTCGTTGCCGCTTACACGCCGACCAACGGCTGCACCACGCTCACGCTGGATTTCCCGCCGTGCGGCTCGTGGTTCGTGGTCTTCCGGGAACCGGCGGCCGCGCACCCGCCCACCGCGCCGGCCCACCGCGAACGCTTCCTGGCCGCGCGCGAGTTGAGCGGGCCGTGGACGCTGGCCTTCGATCCGGATTGGGGCGGACCGGACCGGACCGAGTTTTTGCGGCTGGCCAGTTGGACCGAACAACCCGAGCCGGGCATCCGCCATTACTCCGGCGCGGCCATCTATCGCCAGACGTTTGCCTGGACGCCGGCGGAGGGGAAACCCGGCGACCGTTGGTGGCTGAATCTGGGCGACGTGCGCGAGCTGGCCGAGGTGCGCCTGAACGGCCATCCGCTGGGCATCCTCTGGTCGCCGCCCTTCCGGGTGGAAATCACCCCGTATCTCCGCCCCGGCGAAAACCGGCTGGCGGTGGACGTGGTCAACTTCTGGCCCAACCGCCTCATCGGCGACGCCGCCCTCCCGCCGGACCAACGCCGCACCCGCACCAACATCCGCAAACTCACCCGCGACACTCCCTTGATGCCCTCCGGGCTCCTCGGCCCCGTCCGCCTCGAACGCACGCCGGGCCGGTAAGCGCGGGAAAAACCGCTTCGTTCACCCCGGCGGCAAGGGAGGCCCGGTGGCCGCTGGCGTGAGGGCCGGCTCGCGAGGGGGAAATGCCGAAATCCGAGGGACCGAAGGAGCGAAGGAAATCCGAAGGCCGAAATCCGAAGGTCCTTTCCGCGGCCGCGTGCCGTGTCGTGGCACGCAGCAGCCCGCCGGTTCCCCGCCGGATGCTTCCGTGGATGACGTCGGAGTGATGCGCCACCTTCCCACGCGCCGCAACCGGGAGTTCCCGCCGCCCCGGCGGGCGGGTGAGGAAGCGGTTGCCTCCCCGCCGCCTCCGGCCCATACTGCCGTCATGAAAACCGCATCGTTGGATCGTCGTTCATTTCTGAAAACCGCCGTGGTTTCCGCCGGCGCCACCTTGGGGGCGGGACTGGCCGGAGGCGCGCCCCGGGCCGTCGCCGAAACCGCCGCGAAAGCCCCCGCCGACCGGCCCCGTTTTTTCAAGGCCATTCAGTGGGGGATGATCAAGGAGCCGCTCTCCATCGAGGACAAGTTCCGGCTGGTGAAGGACCTGGGCTTCGACGGGCTGGAACTCAACTCGCCCGGCGGCGTGGACAAGGCCGCCGCCTTCAAGGCCAGCGAAAAGACCGGCGTCCGGATCCACGGCGTGGTGGACTCGACCCACTGGCAGTTCCGGCTCTCGGATCCCGATCCCGCGGTGCGGGAGCACGCGGTGCGGGATTTGCAAACCGCCATTCGCGACTGCCACCGCTGCGGCGGGCTGGGGGTGTTGCTGGTGCCCGGCCACGGCAAGGACGGCACCCAGGCGGAAGTGGCCGCGCGCTCGATGGCCCAGATCCAAAAGGCCCTGCCCCTCGCGGCGAATCTCGGAGTGCACATCCTCATCGAGAACGTGTGGAACCACTTTTGCTACCAGCACAACGGGCCGGACAACCAGTCCGCCGATCAACTGGCGGCCTTCATTGATTCGGGGAACAGTCCGTGGATCAACTCCTATTTCGACATCGGCAACCACCGCAAATACACCGCGCCGTCGAAGTGGGTCCGCCAACTGGGCCACCGGATCATCAAGGTGCACGTGAAGGACTTCAACCACCACACCAACAAGTGGGCGGAGATCGGCGAAGGCACGGTGGACTGGCCCCAGGTCCGCGCCGAGCTGGGACGGCTGAATTTCTGCGGCTGGGCCACCGCCGAAGTGGGGGGCGGCGACCGCAAACGGCTGGCCCGGATCAAGGCGCAAATGGATCGCGTGCTCGGTTGAGCGGCGGCGGGCGCGCATTCGTGCTCGCGGACGCGGAGGGACGTCGGGAGGCGTCCTTCCGCTTCTTTTTTCCGGAAGAGCGGGCCGCCTCGCCGCGGCCGGCGCTCAACGCAACCGGGTGACGTGAACGCGAACCAGTCCCTGACGCAGCGGCGCCAGCCGGCTGAAGGCGGCCCGGCTCAGGTCAATGATGCGGCCCTGGCGCACAAGCGGGGTCGCGGGCCCGCGATCGGTGACGGTCACCACCACGGAGCGGGCGCCGGCGGTGACCCGCAGGCGCGTTCCCAGCGGGTAAAACCACGAGGCGCAGGTCAGTTTCGTCGGATCGAACGGGCGCCCGTTGGCCATCGGGCGGCCCGCCAGTTCGTGGCCGTACCAGCTCGCCCAGCCGGTGACGGGCGCGCGGGCGGGCAGGCCTTGGCGGGAAGGCGCCGCGGGCGGGGACGGGGTGCCGCAGCCGGCGAGCAGGATCCCCAGCAACACCGCCAGCCCCGCCGGACGACCGGAGCGCGGGAGGGATTTCATGCCCCGGGCGGTTTCACTGTTTCGCGAACGCCGCCGCCGCGGCCCGGATTTGCCCGGCGCTCCAGCGGCCCGGGTGCACCACCACCCGGTAGCGCAGCCGCAGCCGCTCGCCCGCCTTCATCGCGTGCGGGTGATAGCAGATCACGGCGGGACTGAAGTAGTGCATCACGGCGCTGTTGATGGCGTACCACGGCGAGGGGGCGTTCAGATTGCCGGGATGGTCCAGGATGGCGATTCCCATTTCGCGGCCGTTCAGCACTCCGGAATAATCGAAACCGACGGATTTGCCGCGATACCGGTCCTGATGCCACTGAACGGTTTCTTGGGCGGTTTGGCCCCGGCGCTCCGCCAACGCTTCCGCCAGCCGGACCGACAACCCCGCGTAGCCGCCGAACATCCTGCCCCCGGGCTCGTGGGGCAGGGGAGTGCGGTCCAGCACCACGTCCCGCACGGCGGTGAAGGTTTGGTCCCAGTCGAAATGGTAGCTGCCATCCGCGGCGGGAGGGGAGATTTCAATGACCCGGTGCTCGGTCATCACCGGCTGACCGCCGGCCGGGTGGTAGGTGAGGTCCTGCGTGATGCGGGCGGAATAATCCGCGCGGGTGAGAATCTCCGGCGGCGCCTGTTCGGTGCGGCCCGCCGCCCGGCCGGTTTTCCGGTCCTCCTCCCAGTAATTCACGTGGTTGATGTATTTCCACGAAAACCACAATCCCCGGTGCCAGGGGTGGTCCGGGGGGCGGAAACAGGTCAGTGGAGGACCGCCGGGCAGGGCCACCGGGTGAAACGCCGGCTTGCCTTCGTTCGGACCGTAACGGAAGCGCCACACCACGTGGTCGCCGCGCAGGAGCGCCACCTGCCCCGCCCACCAGCGCCACGCCAACGGGCGCGGGGCCGTTCCGGCGGCGGCGGAAGATTCGCCGGCCCGTCCGGGCGGTTCGGCGGCGCCCGCCACCCCGCCGCCCCCCACGACAAGCAGCAGGCCGAGCAACGCCCGGCGCGCCCCGTGAAATCGGTTCAAGGTTTTCATAGCTCGTTGTCCACGTGACATTCAGCCCTACCACAGAGAACGGGATGTGTCCATGACGGGGTGGGGGGAAGGGAGAAAAGCCGGGCAGGTCATGATCCTCCGGGGAGGCGGCAAGCAAGTTCGAATGGGTGGCCCGCCCACCGGGCTCCGCCGGTCGCCAGGCGAACCGCGCCCCGATCCCGTTCGACGCCCGGCCTCCGGGCGCGCGGAAAACCGTTGAAACGGCCGCGATCAGGGGACGGGGAAAGAACTCGTCCGCGACCAAGCGGTGCATGGTTTCCCCGTCCCCTCGACGTTTCATGTGGATTTGAATGGGGGCGGCGAGGAGGTGGATGATGCGGATGAAGGTCACCTCGTTCCGGTATCCCCAGCCCTCACCTGGGCCGCCTGGAAGATGCCGTTAAATTCACACGAAACGTCGAGGAGCCTGTTTTCGTCCGGAATGGGATGTGGGGTTGAGGAACAAGGTGGGAACGCCCTTCGGAGACAAACCAGAACCCCGGTTTTTCTCCCAGGACTGCCATTGCGGGAAGGCGAAGAAAAAGAGGCCGGGGAAGGAATCCCCGGCCTCTGCTTTTCGCGGAATGTCCGCGCGAACAGGCTCCGCCCTACTGCTTCAAGCGGTAGAACTTCGCCGCGCCGGTCGGCGCCACCGTGTAGGGGCTCGTCGCTCCCGCCACGTCGGCATACGGACCGGTCACCACTTCCGCGCTTTGCAGCGTGGCGTCGCCTTCCCACGTCAGCACCAC
>CAZRPT010000027.1:0-14616 GCA_964601985.1 uncultured Verrucomicrobiota bacterium | reverse complement strand
CTCCTGCCCTACTACCTCGGCCTTTATCACGGCTTTATCGAAAAGCCGCGAACGCGGCCTCCGGGGACGGGACATGCCGCGGCGCCTTGACTCGTTCCGCCCGTCGCGCGCGATCTCCCCGCGAACGGCGGGACGGCGCGCCGGCGGCGGCGGCGGAAAGCGTTTTTATCCCGGGTCGGCGACGGTTTCCCGCGGCGGGGCGGCTTCGCGATGGCTGCGCCAGTAGCGGGTCGGCACCAGGCCCAGGGCGATCAAGGCCAGCTGGCTGGCAATGAAAATCATCAGCCAGCGGAACGCGGAATTCATGAACCCGTAGGAGTGGAGCCCCACCCCGAGCATGTTGACGCCGAACCAGGAAAGGCTGGTGACGATGTTGCCGCCGATGGCCAGGCTCATCATGCCCCGGCCCGCCACCAGGTGGGCGCATCGCGCGTGCAGGATGACCGCGCACCACAGCACGATGAACAAGGCGCCGTTCTCCTTCGGGTCCCAGCCCCAGAACCGGCCCCAGGATTGGTCGGCCCAGACGCCGCCCGTGACGGTGCCCACGAAGCTGAAGAGGGTGGCGAAGCACACGGTGCCGAACACCATGCCCTCGATGGCCTTCCGGTGGGCGGGCGTCAGCAGCCGGGTGAACACGCCCATGACGATGTAAATAATGGCCAGCATGCCGGCGGCGAACATCGCGGAATAGCCGATGGTGATGGTCAGGACGTGGGTGGTCAGCCAGAAGTTGGAATCCAGCACCGCCCGCATCATCTCCATGGTGTCGCCCCGCAGCGAGAGGTTGTAGGCCACGATCTGGGTGACCGTGCCGACGGCGGCGGACATGACGATGCCCAGGCTGTTGCGGAAGGAGTATTCCAGGAACAGCCCCAGCAGCACCGCGCCCCACCCGACGAACACCGCCGAGGAATAGAGATTGGTCACCGGCGGGCGGCCTTCCAGCGCCATGCGGAAAATGATGCCCGCGGTGTGCACTCCGAACCCCAGCAGAAGCAGGTAAAAGGCGCCGCGGTTCAGGCCGCGGAACCAGCCGATCCAGGAAAAACACCCCAGCAAAAACGCCAGGAAATAAATGGCGATGGAGCGGTAGAACGGCTTCCACTGGTTGTAGAGAAACTCCCATTCCCCCTTGGCCACGGCCCGGGGCAGGGCGGTTCGCAGGCGCTGGCGCAGGTCGGCCAGGGCGGCATTGAAGGCCTCCGGTTCGCCCCGCGCGAAGGCCGTGGCCAGGGCGGCGTAATCCGCCACCTCCGGCGGCCACTTCAGGGAGATCGGTTCGTCGCCCCCGTGGCTGACCGCGCCGATGGCCCGCCGCACCGGCTCCAACACCGCGGCGGGCACCGTTTGCCAGCCCGCCGGGTCTTTCCCCGGATCGGCCGGCGGAATCAGGAAGGGATACGCCAGCTCCCCCTGCGACTCATACCGCCGCAGCAACCGGCCAAACCGCGTGAGCGCCGCCTGGTCGAATGATTCGCCGGCCTGGCTTTTGCGGTACGCCTCCAGTCCCGGCACGACGTCCTTTTGAAAGCGCGCGAATTCCGCCGCGAAATCGTCCACGTTTTCCGGTTTCAGGCTGTTTTTCAGCCGCTGAAACAAAATCAATCCCTGGTGCAGCTTGACCACGGCGTTGTCAAACGCGGTGCGTTGCCGGGCCTCGACGCCCCGGGCGCGCCGGGCCTCCCGCTCGATGGCGGGAAATTTCGCCTTCAGGTCGTTCCAGGAAAAAAAGTGGGCGGACGCCTCGGCGGGCAGCCCCAGGAGGTCCTTGAGGTCGGGGTGGTCCACCCGGAACACCGGGCGGGTGTCGGCCCGTTGCGGGGCCATGAGCGTCTCCATGAGCCACTCGGTGGCGTTGAGGCGCCGGCGTTTCAAGCGCCCCTGGTCGTCCCGCTCCCGGTAACTCACGGCGCGCCGGCCGCGCATGATCAGGAGGGCGTTGCGGCCCACGGAATCCAGCGGTTGCACCCGCCCGTTGAGGAGCGCCGGCGTGCGCCCGAACGCCGCGGCGTGAAAGCCGTCCTGATCCCGGGGGGGGCGCAATCCCCCCGCCACCCAGAGAGCCAGCGCCCCGGGCAGGACCCAGGGCAGAAATGATGCGAACAACTTTTTCATTTTGCGGTCTTTTTCCGGCGCAGGAATCCGCCCAGGTGTTTCAGGAACTGGAACAGGAGGCCGAGGCTGATCAAGGTGGAGGAGATGTAGGGAATCAGCCACCCCGGATTGCGCACCACCTGCAGGATGGTGACGGTGGGATCCCGGGGGTCATAGCCCGACTGGTAAAACGTCTCGCCCTCGTAGCGCAGCGGGTGGTTCATATAAATCAGCACCTCGCGGTCCTCGCCGGTGTCGGGCCGGTGAATCCGCACCCGGCTGGAGAAGCTCTTGGGAATGTCGGTGCCGGGATAATTCTCGTGGGTGAAGTCCAGCAGGGTGAGGTAGAACGGTTTGTAGTACCGCCGGGCGCGCAGGGAGAGGGTGTAGCGGCGCCCTTGGTAGGTGAAGGCTTCCGGCGCCGCGAGCCAGGCCGACACCAGCCAGACGCCCAGGGATTGGCCGTCGGCCAGCAGCTCGACGTAGGCGGAGGGCAGGTTGCGGCGGTCGGAACGGGTGACGGGCGGCGCGGCGGCGAACTTGAGGCGCAGCCCCTGGCCGCGCGTGGCCGGCGGCACGTGGTTGTCCACGTTGGTGGACACGTTTTTCGAGTTCGGCCAGGCCGCCAGCACGCGGAGGGTGAACGGCAGCTCCGGGAGGCGAAACGTCTTCCGGACGGCCAGCAGCGAGTCCGGGATGACCGTCACGCGGTCGAATTTCGGGTCGCTGCGATCGGTGATGGCCAGCTCGAACCGGCGGCCGCTCTCGGAGTAGTTGCGGCTTTCGCCCTCCTTGAGCCGCATGGAGCTTTCCACCTGGCGCAGGTCCGTCACCAGTTGTCCCAGCAGCAGCAGCAGCAGTCCGCCGTGCACCAGCAGCGAGCCGGCATGGGTCCACTTGAGCTGAAAGCGCTGCCACCCGGCCACGAGCAAATTGATCACCATGCCCGCGCCCACGAGGTAACCGCCGGGCATGACGGGGATTTTGAATCCGCCCGGGCCTTCGGCGTACACGAAAAAACTGCGGAAGTATTTCGCCTGCGCGGCATAGATGCCGATGTCCACCTGGGCCAGGGTGCCGACCAGCACCACCAGCATCGCGGCGCACAACAAGACAAGGGTCAGCCGCAGGCTGCCCAGGAATTTCAGGAGTTTTTTAACGTCCATGATGGGCGGTTTGTACCAAGTTCACGAAAGCCTCCCGCTCGGCCTCCACCACGGCGGCGTCGCCGACCAGTTTGTAAAACCACGTCCGGGCGCCGGCGGGGACCACCGCCCCCAGCAATTCGCGGGCGGCGTCCGCGTTCTTCAGCGTCACCAGCACCGCCCCGGCGGGCCCGCCGGCGAGGGGCGTGACGCAGGCGTCGAGCCGGTCCGGCGCCATCGGCGGCAGCCCCAGTTGCCGCCGCCACCGGTTCACGTTGGCCAGCAGGCCGCCGCCCTCGCCCTGCAGGGCGGAGACGCTGATCGTGGCCGCGCCGCCCTTCGCGCCGCTCACGCGCCAGACGGCGGTTTGCATGCTGCCCGGCGTCTCCGCCCGCCAGTGTTCCGGAGGCTGCCACGCCGGGGGCGCGGGGGCTTCCGCGGCCGGAGGGGATTTTTCGGGAGCCGCCGCCGCTTCCGCCGCCGCCGGGCCCGCCGCTCCGGCGGAGGCGAATTTCAGCCCCGCGAGGAAGCGGATGAAGGCTTGCTTCTGCCCCGCCACGAGGGCGTCGGGGCCCAGCATTTTGATGAACCACGCCGTGCCGCCCCGCCGCTGGATGGCCGCCAGCATCCGCACCGGTTTTTGGGTGCGCCGGTCGGTTCCGGGCAGGTCGAACATCACTCCCGGCGCGTCGCCGATGGTGACGTTCGTGCTCAGGCCGCCCAATTCCGCCTCGGTGACGGGCGGCTGTCCCACCTGCCCGCGCCAGCGATTCACGTTGGCCAGATTGCTGCCCGCCCGTCCCGCCAGGGGCACGATCGAGACCTCCGCGGCGGTTCCGTCGGGACCGGGAACGCGGAAGTTGCCCAGCCGGAACTGGTTTGGCGCCCGCTCCTCCCAGCCCTCGGGCAGGGTCCACGTGACCCGGGGCCGGGCCGGTTTCGCGGCGGCGGCGTGCGGACTCACGGGGGTGGGGGCCTGCTCCTTGGGAATGGTGTAGGTGCGGATTTCCTCGCGACCACATCCGGCCAGAAGCCCCACCAAGAGAAGGCCACCGACGATCCCGGCCCCGCGCCGGACCGATCGGTGGCCGGTCCCGGAACACGCGAAAAACGGCCTGAACGGCAAAAACATGGAGGGCAGTTATACCGCAGCCGGGCGGGTTTGCAACTCTCCCGGCCCGCTTTGGCTCATTTTTCATTACCCCGGCATCGCTTTTGCGCGCCTCCGGAGACCGCTTCTCGTGATCGCCCCGGAGACTTGCCGTCGGCCCGCCGCCCGCCCAGAATCCGCGCCATGCCGCGTTCCCTCCGCGCCCCCGAAATTTCCGCGTCGAAACCGGCCCGCCGCTGGCTGGCCTGCCTGCTCCTCGCCGGCGTGACGGCGAACGCCGCCGCCGCCGGACTGGAGACCCGGACCTTCTTCGGCCTGTGCGACGCCTCGGCGGTGGCGGACGGCGGCGAGGGGACATTCTGGGTGGCCAGCGATGAGGACAACGTCCTGCGCCGCTACGACCCGGCGGCCGGCGCGCAACCCGTCGCCTCGCTCCGGCTGGACGCCTTCCTGCAAGTGGACCCGGAAAAACCGGAGGCCGACATCGAAGCGGCGGCCCGGCTGGGCGACGTGGTGTTCTGGATCACCTCCCACGGGCGCAGCAAAAAGGGCAAACCGCGCCCCGGTCGGCGGCGTTTTTTCGCCACCCGGCGCGTGGCGCGCGGGGGAAGGGTGGACCTGGTTCCCACGGGCCGCCCCTGCCGCCACCTGCTGCGGGACCTGCTCGCGGATGCCCGCCTGGGACGGCTGGGACTGGCCCGCGCCGCGGAACGCGCCCCGAAGGAAGCGGGCGGGCTGAACATCGAAGGGCTGGCCGCGCGTCCGGAGGGCGGGCTGTGGATCGGCTTCCGCAATCCGATTCCCCGCGGCCGGGCGCTGCTGGTGCCGCTGCTCAATCCCCGGGAGGTCATCGCCGGCGCGGCGGCGCGCCTGGGCGAGCCGGTCCTCCTTGATCTCGGGGGATTGGGGGTGCGGGACCTGCGGGCCACGCCGGAGGGATGCCTGATTCTCGCCGGCGGACACCGGGGCGGCGGCGCGTTTCGGCTCTATCAATGGGCGGGGCCCGGCGCCGCCCCCCGCCAACTGGCCCTCCCGCTGCCCGGCGACTGGACGCCCGAGGCCCTGCTGCCCGCGACACGCGCGGGACGGCGTGTTCTGCTCCTCCTCAGCGATGACGGCACGCGGGAGATCAACGGCTGCCCCTGCAAGCAGCTTTCCTCCCCGGCGCTTCGCCGTTTCCGCGCCGGCTGGCTGCCGTGGCCGGAACATTGAACCGCTCTGAAAAAAAGGGCGTTCCGGCGCGTGAGGGCACGCAGCCCGCGGAAAAGGCGCGCAATGTCCCCGGGCGGCGGGCCGGGGTTCCCACCCCGGCGTTTTCCAACCGGCCCTGAAGGGGAACCGGCTTGTCTGGGGCAGCGTCCGCGTCCCGCGGGTTGGCTCCTTCCCCCGCTCCCTGATCGCGGCCGTTTCAGCGGTTTCCCGCGTGCGCCAGGCCGTTGCGCCCTTTTTCCCGGCAACCGGACCGGGTATGCTTCCCGCCAACATCGCGTCACCATGAAACCGGAACTTTGTTTGTGGACGTTGGCCGGGCTGCTCTCGGGGGCGGGCGGGATTCTTGCCGCGAAGGCGGCGGACGCCGCGCCGGCGCGACCGAACGTCCTGTTCATCGCCATTGACGATCTCAACGACTGGATCGGCCCGCTGGGCGGACATCCCCAGGTCCGCACCCCGCACATGGACCGGCTGGCCGCGCGCGGCGTGACCTTTCTGAACGCCCATTGCCAGGCCCCGCTCTGCAACTCCTCCCGCACCAGCGTCCTCACCGGTCTGCGCCCCTCCACCAGCGGCGTGTACGGGCTCAACCCGTGGTTCCGCGTCTCGCCGCCGCTGAAGGAGTGGGTCACCCTGCCTCAATACTTCATGCGCCACGGCTACCGGGTGGTCACCACCGGCAAGATTTTTCATGGCGCCTACCCGCCCAAAAAAGACCGCGTGGACGGGCGCGAATTCAGCGTCTGGGGCCGGCACGGCGGGTTCCGCCCGCTGCCGCCGAAGAAATTCGTCGCGACCCCGGACAAAATCCGGCTCATGGACTGGGGCGCGTATCCCGAGCGCGACGAGGATTGTTTCGACTACGACGTGGCCAGTTACGCGGTCGAGCAGCTGCGCCGCCTGCCGCGCCAACAGCCGTTCTTTCTCTGCGTCGGGTTCCGCCACCCGCACGTGCCCTGCTACGCCCCGCAAAAGTATTTCGCTCTCTACCCGCCGGAGACCCTCCAACTGCCGCCGGTGCTCGATCACGACCGCGACGACACGCCGCGCTTTTCCTGGTATCTGCACTGGAAACTGCCCGAGCCGCGCCTCAAATGGCTCCGCGAGGCGCATCAATGGCGCCCCCTCGTGCGGGCTTATCTGGCGAGCGTGAGCTTCGCCGACGCCCAGGTGGGCCGCGTGCTGGACGCCTTGGAGGCCGCCGGCTGCGCGGACCGCACGATCGTCGTGCTTTGGAGCGATCACGGCTGGCACCTCGGCGAAAAGCTCATCAGCGGCAAAAACTCCCTTTGGGACCGCTCGACCCGCGTGCCGCTGATCTTCGCCGGCCCGGGCATCCTCGCGGGCGGACGCTGCAAGCGGACGGTGGAACTGCTCGACCTCTATCCCACCCTGGCTGAATTGTGCGGCCTGCCACGTCCGCGGGGCCCGGAGGGCCACAGCCTCCTGCCCCTCCTCAAAAACCCCGCGGCGCCGCGCCCCTGGCCGGCGATCACCACCCACGGCCCGGACAATCACGGCATTCGCACCGAACGCTGGCGCTACATCCGCTATGCCAACGGCGCGGAGGAGCTTTACGACCTCCAAACCGATCCTCGCGAATGGACCAACCTCGCCGCCGTGGCGCGCTTCGCGCCGGTCAAACGCCGCCTGGCCGCCTGGCTGCCGCGAACCAACGCCGCCCCCGTGCCCGGCACTGTCATCCGCCTGATCGAACTCAAGGACGGCGTCCCCTACTGGGAAGGCAAACCCATCGGCCCGGACGACCCCATCCCGGATTGAACTCCCCTTGTCGCCGCGTCAAGACTCTCGCTGCTTCCAGAGCCTGCTTCAAATAATTCACGCAAAATCGCTTCGGCGTGCCTCCGTCCGAGGACTGTCTGAAAAGTAATACCAGCTACAGTTACTTTTGCATTTCCTGCTCGAAGGGAAATTTGTCTGTTGGAGGCGGCGCCCGCGTCTCGCCGAATTCCGCCCCCCCCGTTTCCTGATCGCGGCCGTTTCAATGCTTTCACGCGCGCTGAGAATCCGAGCGGGGCAGCCGCCACCTTGCCGCCGGGATGGCAGCCGGCATGGGAGCGCGGCGTTCTGCGCCGAATGGTTTCCGGTGAGGGATTGTGGGAAGGGATTATGGGGAGGGACGAAAGCGCAGTTGGGCGGCGGCGTGGGCGGCGGCGTAGATGGCGGCGGTTTTTTGCCACGCGGCGTTGTCGGAGCCGATCAGCGTGACGGAGCGCGGGGCCAGCAGGCCCAGGGCGTCGGGGATGTCGCAGACGCGCAGGACGTTCAGGAATTGCGGCGCGGCGTTGTCCATGTGGGTGGTGGGCGGGTGGCGCAGGATGACGCCCGCGATGTCGGGCTCCCACAGGGCGGCGTAGGCGGCCAGCACGCCGCCCGCGCCTTCACCCGCGAGGATCACCGGGACGCCGCCGTGACGCTCGCGCAGGGCGCGCGCGACGGCGATAAGGTCCCACACCCGCCCTTCATCCACGGTGCGCCCCAGCAGGACGTGGCTGCGCTCGACGTAGTTGGGCGGGTTTTTGCGGGTCCAACGGGTGGCGCCCACGCCGCGCGGTTCGCACAGATACAGCGTGTCCCCCGCCTGCTGGATTTGGCGCAGGAAGTCGGTCACAGGGGCTTTGGGGTCGGCGTTTTGGACGCCCAGAACGATGCGTCGGGGCGCGGGCGTCGAGGCGGAGGTGATTTTCCGCACGGGGATGACGATGCCCGGTTCGGTTTCCCAGCCGGCATCTTCGGCGGAGGTTGATTTCGTGAGGCGCGCCGGCGGAATCCGTTCGGGGAACGGGCGGAACGTCACCCGGCGCAACTCCGCGAGGAGCTTTGTCCGCCACGCCGCGAACCGGCCGTCCGCCGGCGGTTTCACCCGGGCCAGGGGCACGAAACGCTCGTCAATGGTGGTGTTCCATTCGTCCTTGGGGAGGTCGGCGTCGGTGGGGAAGACCCGGAGCTGGTCAATGGGGATGGGGTAAACCCGGTTCGACGACCGGCCCACCACGAGGTCCACCTCGCTGTCCGTGATCTCGCGAGGATCGTTTTTGAGGTAGGTGTTGATGAAACGGTAGGCGGCCTGGCGGATGTCCTGGCGGTAGGCGTGTTTGCCCCGGCTGACCATGGCGTCCACGAAGTCGGCGCGGCCATACCCGCTGTACACCCGTTCCAGGCGGTTGATGACTCGTTCGTTGCCGTCCATGGGGAAGATGTTGTCGTGGTCGCTGTTGGTGAACAGCAGGGGACGCGGTGCGATCAACGCGGCGATGCGCGTCCACGGCCACTGAAAGGTGTTGTAGAGGAACATGCAGTCGCAGTGGCCGTTGATGACGCGGTGGTTGACGTAGGCGGGCAGGTCGGACATGCCGCTGATGGGGACGGCCACTTTCACCCGCTCATCGGCGGCGGCGATCCAGAACGTGGCCGCGCCGCCACCGCTGATGCCGGTCACGGCGATCCGCTCCGGATCCACGTCCGGCCGGGTGACCAGGTAATCGAGGGCGCGGATGCCGTTCCAACATTCGACCCCGGCGGGGGTGTACCCGCGCGAATGCCACCACCAGCGGTTCTCGCGGTAGGTGCCGTGATGGATGCTGGCGATCTCGCCCAGTTGCAGGGTGTCGAGCATCAGGCAGAGATAGCCGTGTCGCGCGAACCAGATGCCGTTCGACTGGTAGGCGGTCTTGTTGCCGGCCCGGCCCCGGGGAGAGTGGCCGCAAACGTAGAGCACGGCGGGCAGGCGGCGTCCGGACGGAGCATCGGCAGGGCGGTAGAGATTGGCCGTGACGTACAAATGCGGGCGGCTCTGGAAGTGAAGCAGGTCCACCACGTAGCCTTCCCGCTTCAGCGTGCCGGTGACGGTGGCGTGCAGCGGCGTTCGTTCCGGCAGCGGCCAGAGGCCGAGCATGTAGAAATACTCGCGGAGGTACTGCGGCCGCCGGGCCAGCCAGTTGGTTTGGGAAACCAGGTCCTGCGTGAAGGTGGCGTGAATGCGGTCGGCTTCGCGGGCGAGGTAACGCTGGATCATGGCGTCACCCGGCGCGCCGCGATCCGGTTCGCCGTATTCTTGGGCCGCGCCGGAGAAGGGTCCAAGTCCCAGGCAAAGACCGGCAATCAGCGGGGAAAAACGCGGGTTCATGCGCTTCTTGTGCGTCGGACACGCGTGGGGTGTCAACCATTCCTCCGGGAGGAACGGCGGGCGAAGTGATGGTGGGCTGGCTCGGATTCGAACCGAGAACCAACGGCTTAAAAGGCCGCTGCTCTACCGTTGAGCTACCAACCCCCAACCGGGCCGCGGACGCGGCGGGGGATACGTTGCCGCTCCCGCTCCCCGGAGGCAAGCAGTTTTGTGACGGCTTTTTCGCGGCGCGGCGCGGTGCGGAAGCGCCCGGAAAACCCGCGTTGGGGAACCGGATCTGCCCACCCGCGGGCGTTTCGCGCCCTTCCCGCGGACCGCGTGTCCGCACCCGGGGGATGTCCCTCTTTTCCGGCCGGCGCTCAGTTCTTTTTCCCCTTCCCGCCGGGAAGCGCGCCGAACCGCCGGGCCGCCGGGTCCGGCTCGACGAGGGTTTGCCGGCCGGGGGCGATCGAATGGCGCCGGCCCGAGGGCAGCACGGCCACGCCGATCACGTGGGGCGGCAGCTCGACTTCCAGCCGGAACAGGCCGCTCTCCGGCTCGCGTCGCCAGCGGCTGGACACCACCCCGCGCGGGGTGCGCACGGAGGCCTCCGCCCATTGCAACGCGCCGGGCACGGGCGCGATCCGCACGTTGCGCCAGCCCACGCTGTCCCTGGCCTGCCGGATGCCGGCCACGTAGCCGTAAAACCACTCGATCACGTGCCCGAGCATGCAGTGGTCGAGCGACTGGTAGCCGTCCATCATCGCGTCCCACGTTTCGGGCATCGCGGTCAGTCCCTTGGCCAGGATGCCGCCGTAGCTCCCCTTGCCGGTGCGGGAATAGACCCGGTGCAGCACGTCGGACCGCCCGGCATGGGCCAGCGCGCGGATGAAATGGACGTGGCCGATGTCGCCCGGCGTCTGCTGCCAGCCGCGTTGTTCGAGGTCCGCGACGATCTGCCGCACCAGCAGGTCGCGGTCGGCGGCGGGGACCAGGTCCGCCTCCAGCGCCATCGCGTTGGCGCATTGCGGGCTGCCGGAGTGGCGCAGCGCGTGCCGGTCCGCGTCGTAGAAATGCCGTTGAAAGGCGCGCCGGATGGCGGTCTGCATTTCCCGGTAACGCCGGGCCGCCGCGGGCCGTTGCAAAATCTCGGCGGCCTGGGCGCAGGCGCGGGCGCACATCGCCCAGGTGGCGGTGGCCGAGAGCTGTACCGGCGTGAAGCGCGACGGTCCCGGCGGTTTTCCGTGGCCGTAATCGTACCAATCGCCGAGACCGCCCGGCGCGAGGCCGTCCCGGGCCTGGCGGGCGACGTAATCGGTGAAGCGGCACATGGAGGCGAAGTTGTCGCGGAGCACCTCCGCGTCGCCCGTCCATTCATAGAGCCGCCACGGCGTGAGCACGGCGGCGGCGCCCCATTCCACGGTCCAGTTGAAGGCGCCCGGAAACCGGCCCGCCGGGTAACTGGGCGCCACGGTCAACACCCGTCCGCCGGGTTCCTGGGCGTCGCGGATGTCGCCCGCGATCTTCGCGAACCACGACCGGGCGTCGTAACGGTAGAGGAAGGTGGGTTCCAACAGGTAGGCGCACTCCAGCCAGCCGAGTTTCTCGCGGTGCGGACAATCGGTCAGCACGTGGCTGGTGTTGTTGCGCATCGCCCAGTCAATCAGGTCGTGCGTCCGGTTGTAGAGTTCGGACGAGCAGCGGAAATGGCCCGCCGTCGGCAGGGCCGTGCGCACGTGCCACAGCTCCAGCGTCTTGATGACGGGGAGGTGATCCGGGTTCGGCTCGCCTTCCGGCACCGCGCCGCGCACCTCGACGAACCGCATTCCCAGATAGAAAAAGCGCCACCGATGCAGGAGCGGCCGGCCGTCGGTGACGAGGTGGGTTTCCACCACATACGCGCCGAACAGGCGGTCCTGGTCGTTCTTGTGCTCGCCGCAGCGGAAGGTGATCCGGCTGCCGGGCGCGCCGCCCACGCAGCGCACCCGCAGTTGGGCGGCGCAGTTTTGCGGAAAAACGTAGAGCCAGACCCCCGGCTCCGGTTGCTTGACGACCACCGGATCGAACCGGTCCAGGACCCGGATGCCCGGCCAGAACTGCCGCTTGAGCGCGCCCTGCGGCGTGTCGGCCGGCCGGGCGGGTTGCCACTGCGCGGCGTCGAACCCGGGCCGGTCCCAGCCGTAGGGATCGCGCCGGGCGTCGAAATCCTCGCCGGCGTACACGTGCGAAAAGACGATCGGCCCCGGCGCCACCCGCCAGGAGGCATCGGTTCCGAGCCGGCGCGGGCCCTGACCGGTGTCCCAAATCAGCTCCGCGCGCAGCAGAAACGGCGTGGGCGCCCGGCGCTGCGGACCCGCCTTGTTGTAGCGGCCCTGCGGCGGGTTGGGATTGTTCCAGAACGAATTGCCCAGGCTGATCCCCACGCAATTCGCCCCCGGCTGGAGCAGGCCGGTGACGTCGAAGTCGCGGTAGTAGAGCGTCTTTTCGTACTGCGACCACGGCTGGTTGAGGCCGGTCTCGGTGACGGGATACCCGTTCACGAACGGGGCGTAATCCCCCAGGCCCACGATCCGCAACGTGGCGTGACGCGGGCGCTCCGCGAGGGAAAACTCCTTGCGAAACAGCGGCAACGGCGCGTCGGGGGCTTCGAGGGCGGCGGGCGGCGCGATCCATTTCGCCACGACGAACGGCGCCTCCCCCGTCCGCGCCGTTCCCGCGCCCAGGAGCGCGCCCAAGAGCGCCAACCCGGCAAAGCGTGCAACACGTGAGTTCATGCCCCCAGCATGCCGCCCCCCGGGGCCCGAGGGAAACCCGAAATCCGGGGCCGCCGGAATCCCCGGCGCGCGCGGCGCGTCCCCTTCTCCCGCGGCCGCAGGCAACCCGGGCGCGCCGCGGAGGCGGAGTTGAAGTGGACAACCTCCCGGGCGTGCGGTCTAATCGCGAAGATGATGAAAAAACGATTTGTTGAACCCGCGCGATTTGGGATTTGGGCGGGCGCGATGATGATGGCGGCGGGCCTGATGGGCGCGGAGCCTCCGGCGCCGGCGTTGGTGGCGTGTTCCCGGCCCCTGGTCATCGGCCACCGGGGATTTTCCAGCGTGGCGCCGGAAAACACCCTGCCGTCGTTCAAGCTGGCCCTCGCCGCCGGGGCGGACATGGTCGAGCTGGACACCTACCACAGCCGCGACGGCGTGCCGGTGGTGTTTCACGACCGCACCCTCGACCGCACCACCGACGCCACCAATCGCTGGGGGCGGACCAAAATCACGCCGGGCGCGAAGACCCTGGCCGAGTTGAAGACCCTCGACGCGGGCCGCTGGTTCGCGCCGTGTTACGCCGGCACCCGCATTCCCACCTTGGTCGAGGCCTTGGACACGATTCAGGGCGGCGGCGGGATCACGCTCATCGAGCGCAAGCAGGGCGACGCCGCGACGATGGCGCGCCTGCTGCGGGAAAAAGGGCTGGTGAACCACGTGGTGGTGCAGGCCTTCGACTGGGAATTTCTCCGCGAGCTGCACGCCCTGCTGCCCGGGCAGGTGCTGGGCGCCCTGGGCGCGCCCGGCCGCCTCGCCGACGGCCGCAAACCGACCCACGAAAACAAGCACCTGGACGCCTACTGGCTGGACCAGCTCGCCCTCACCGGCGCGAAACTGGCGGTCTGGAACCGGGACGTCAGCCGGGAAAGCGTGGCCCTGGCCCACCAGCGCGGACTGAAAGTGTACGTGTACACCATTGACGACGCCCCCACCGTCAACCAGCTGCTCGACCTCGGCGTGGACGGCATCATCACCAACAATCCCGCCCAACTCTGGCGCACCCTGGCCCTGCGGGCGGAGCGGACCGACTGAGCACCCGTCTGAAAAGCGGGCCGTTCCGCCGCGCGCGGACACCCGGCCTGCAAAAGGGGCGCAAAATATCCCCGGATTGCAGGCCGGATTCCCCCGCCCGGCGTTTTTCGACCGGTCCTGAAACGCGGCCTCCCTCCCCGCCGCGAAAAAAAGCGCGCCCGGTCGCGGGAACTTTGCCGCGGCGGGGTAGGAAAAGGAAAAAGCCGGTCGCGGACCGGCGCGAAAGAGAACGCATGAACCCCAACTGTCCCGATTCCGAAGCGCCCGCCCTGACGCGCCTGCTGCGGGAGGCGTGTTCCGAGGAAAC
Source organism: uncultured Verrucomicrobiota bacterium (assembly GCA_964601985.1). Lineage (GTDB taxonomy): Bacteria > Verrucomicrobiota > Verrucomicrobiia > Limisphaerales > J093 > J093. Next base: position 770 of record CAZRPT010000027.1, on the reverse strand, counting down.
CCTGCCGCCCCGTTTCACGGAGGGGGTCTGGCGGAGAATTCGCCGTGCGGACGTCGAGACCGCCGCCGCGCCGAGCTGGCTGGTCCGGCTGGTCAATCTCCTCCTGCAACCGCGCTGGGCCCTCGCCGGCCTGATGGCTTTGATGGTGCTCGGAGCGATCTTGGGCGCGTCGCGGGGGCGGCAGGCGGCCGATGAGCTGGCCCGGGCTCGCTACTTGGCTTCCGTGGCCCCGGTGGTGGCGCGTTGAATCCGGCGACGTGAAAAAACCGCTGCTCATCCTGATCGGCGCCTTGGCGGTGGGCGTGGTGATGTTCGCGGCCTCGTGGCGGGTGGCCGAGCGCGTCTGCACCCGCCGCGTGAGCGAAAATCCCGATGACCTGCTCTGGTTGCAACGCGAGTTCCACCTCGGCAACGCCGAACTGGCCCGCATCCGAAAACTGCACGAGCGCTACCTGCCGCGTTGCGAGGAATACTGCCGGGAGATCGCCCGCCGCAAGGCCCGCTTGGCGGAGTTGTTGCGGGCTGGCCAACTGGATGATCCGGCCATCGAAACCAACCTGCGCGAAATCGGCGAATGGCGGGCGCGCTGCCAGACCGCCATGCTGCGTCATTTCCAAGCCGTGGCCCGGGTCATGCCCCCCGAGCAGGGCCGGCGCTACCTGGCCGTCATGGCTCGCTGGGCGTTGGCCGCCCACGAGCGGGTCGAGGCCCGGATGACGGCGGACGGCGGAAAAGAGGCGGAAACGCAAGCCCCGCATGCCCACGCCCAC
>CAZRPT010000026.1:0-3025 GCA_964601985.1 uncultured Verrucomicrobiota bacterium | reverse complement strand
CTCCCATCGGCACGGTTGCCATTGTGGGGGGCGGACCGGCCGGGACTTTTCTTGCCCTGCACCTGTTGCGCGAGGCGCGGGCGGCCCGCCGGGAGACGCGGGTGGTGATCTGGGAGCCGCGCTGGCGGGGGCCCGGCGCGGGAGCGACGCTGGCGGAGGGATGCTGGAAGGGATGCAACCAGTGCGCGGGCGGTCTCTCGCCCCGGCTGTGCGACGAATTGCTGCGCCTGAAACTCTGGCCTCCCGAACCCCTGATTCAGGAACGCATCCGCACGGTCACCATTCAGGGATACTGGAAAAACATCGAGCTGGAGGTGCCGCCCGGACGGGAGATGTTGACGGTGTTCCGGGGGGCGTTTCCGGCGCGACGGCAGGACCGGGCGCAGACGTTCGACGGTTTCCTGCTGCGGGAGGCGGCGCGCGCGGGGGCCGAGGTGGTGGCGGGACGGGTGACCGGTTTGACGCGGCGGGACAACGGCGGCTGGGTGTTGACCTACGAGGCCGCGGGGCAAACCCGACGCCGGACGGCGGAATTCGTGGCGCTGGCCTGCGGGGTGAACCAAGGGGACGCGGCGGCGGCGGACCCCGCCACGGCGCTGGCGCGCCAGGCGTTGCCGCGCTTTCAGCCGCCCCGGCGGCGGCGGGCGCTGGTATTCGAGTTGGAACTGGGCGAGCCCCTGCCCGGCGAGCTTTCCGGCGGGCTCCACTTCGTGGAATACGGCTCCCGGGAGCTGCGGCTGGAAATGTGCTCCCTCGTGCCGAAGAAGGGATTCGTCACGGTGGTGCTGGTGGGCGCCAGCGTGGACGCCGCCCGGACGGGCGCGGACCGGCGCCGCGTGCGGGATCAGTTTCTCGCCCTGCCGCACATCCGCAAACTGCTGCCGCCGCAAGCCGTTCCCCGGGCGGCCTGCTTGTGCGCCCCGTGGATGGTGGCCGGCATGGCCCGCCATTTCGTGGGAGACGGCGTGGCCGTGGTGGGCGATCTGGTCACCACGCGGCTGAACAAGGACGGCATTCTCTCCGCCTGCCGAATGGCCCGCGCCCTGGCCCGGACGCTGGCGGAGGGTGACGGCGACGCGCGGAGTTTGAGGCACGCCTACGTGCCGGTGATTCACGCCTTCCGCCGGGACAACCGCTTCGCCGGGATCGTGTTTCTCCTGCACCGGCTGGTGTTCGGCTCGTCGGTCCTGAGCCGGGTGTTGTACCAGGCGGTGATTCACGAACGAAAAACCCGCCCGGAGGCGCGGCGGCGGTTGCAGACGCTGCTTTGGAAAATCGCCAGCGGCGAGGACCGCTACGAAACGGTGTTCTGGGGACTGTGGCATCCGGCCGCCGTCGCCAGCGTGCTGGTGGGCGGCGTGTTGATCACCCTGCGCAACTACCTCACCGAGGTGTTCTTCGGGCTGCGGTGGGAGGGATTCGGCCGTTTCACCACCGGCGTGGCGCTGGAGCGGCTGGAGGCCAAACGCGCGCAATTCGCCCGCTGGCTGGCGGTGTCCCGCGCGGAAATCCCCCGCCGGCTCGAATTCGAGCGGATGTACACCATCCGGATTGCCGCCCCGCGCGAACGGGTGTTCGAGCAACTGGGCCAGTTCGGCGAACCGGACCGCGGCTTCCTCAAGCCCCGCTGGGTGCGCATCCGGCGGGTGGCCGGACGGCCGAACGAACCCGGCTGCGTCATCCAGTACGAGGTTTTTCACCGGCGCTTTTGCTTTCACCTGCGGCTGGAGCGGGTGCTGGGCCGGCATCTGGCGGTCTATCGGGTGCAGGACGGCTTCGCCCGGGGCGGCGTGCTGGTGTTCGAGGTGGAGCGGGTCGGGGCCGAGTTGTGCAACCTCTCGATCTACGTGGCATTCAACTTCCCGCGCGGGAAAAGCCGGGTGGGCCGGGGCTTTTGGTGGGGCTTCCGCCACCTGTTCCCCGCCTTCGTGCACGACGTGCTCTGGAACCACTCGCTCTGCCAGTTCAAGGATCTCGTCCTGGCCCGTTCCCCCCGCTGATTGAAGGCCACCGGCCTGCCCGAAGAGCGACGCGCGACCGCCGTTGCAGGCCGAATCCCCGCACCTAGCGTTTGGGGGAGCTGAGCATTCCGCGCCGAATGGTTCTTGCTGGTGGCATCACGCATTCAATCCCGGCAGGGCAAGGGCGTAAAGGTGCACGCCCAGGCAAACCAGCTCGACCAGCACCAGCAGGAAGAAAAACATTCGCATCCTTGATTCCCGCGCGTTCGCGTCGAGGGCCAGGACCATTCCTCCGCCACTGATGAACGCGGCCGCAACGGGCCAGAATCCCCCTCCCCAAAGCACCAACCGGGTCAACCGGGGAGGGGAAATCCCTTCCAGCAGCTCCTGCCACTGACAGGCCATCCGGCGCGTAACCCACCAGAGCGCGACCGCGAGCAAGACGTTGAAGACGCTCAATACCAGAAACTGAAGAGTCAGGTTTCGGTTCATTTTTTCGTTCGCGGATTGAAGGTTGTCTCTTTCGATGACCGCGAGCGTGACGATCAAGCCGGCAACCGGCATCCCAACGGAAGGCGCCGGACCACGCCCCCCTGTCAGCGCGCAGAACACCGCGAAGCCGAGGGGAGCGTCCGCCAGCGCCGGCCGGAAACGCCCACGACACCACAGTTCACCAGCCGGCGTCGCCGGGGCGAGGGTGGGTCGCGCCACCAAGGACACCCGGTTCGCCCGCACGCGCATGCGGCACGCTACAGCGAAATTCCCTCAGCGGGCAACGCCGCAAAATGACGTCCTCAAACGGGGAAGGAGTCGGACGAGTGTCGGCTCTCCCGCCTGTGGGCCGGCTGCCCCCAGCCGGCGTTGGGGGGCGGTGAAAGGGGCGGAGCGGCCCGTCGGGCGGGCAGGATGCCCGCGCTCCTTTTTGTTGCCTCCTTGCGTCGGCGGCGACGAGGGAAGGGCGGGGAAAAGCGGCAGTGAACTGCCGCAGTCCAAAACGCTGACGCGAGCCCGGAAGCTCCTTTTCGGAATTCGGGAATTCGGATTTCCCTCGGTCCTTCGCTCCC
>CAZRPT010000025.1:0-6444 GCA_964601985.1 uncultured Verrucomicrobiota bacterium | reverse complement strand
ATGGCGGCCGCCTCGACCGGCGTGGCAAAGCCGCCGAACAGGGCCGTGAGGGCCACGACCGGGATCAGCAGCTCCCATTTGGCCGCGAACAAGGCCCCCCACGCCGTGCGCCATTGGAACGGCTCGGCGCCCTTGAGTTCCCTGGGCGCCTGGCGGATGCCCCAGTAGGCGGTCATGCCCATGAGCAGCAGGCCGGGAATCAGGCCGCCCTGGAACATCTGCTCCATGGTGACCTGGGCATTGGTGCTGCTGCTGGCCACGATCGAGTAAAGGATGGGCGGCAGACAGGGCGGAAAGAGCAGGCCCAGCGAGCCGGCGGCGGTCAACAGGCCGAGGGCGGTGCGTTCGGAATAACCGGCCGCCACCAGCACCGGCATCAACAGGCCGCCCAGCGCCAGAATGGTCACACCCGACGCGCCGGTGAAGGAGGTGAAAAAGGCGCACACCACCACCGTCACCACCGCCGGGCCGCCCCGGAACCGGCCGAACAGGGTCTGAAACACCCGCACCAGCCGTTTCGCCGCGCCGCCTTCGGCGAGGAAATAACCCGCCAGCGTGAACAGCGGGATGGCCGGCAGGGTGGGATCGGTGGTCAGCCGGTAATGATTCAACGGCACCACGGCGACCGGCTCGCCCAAGCCCGCCAGCAGGATGATCGCCGCCCCGCCGATGACGGTGAAAATGGGCGTGCCCAGCACGGCGGCAACCAGCAGCACGATCAACGCCGGCAGCCGCAGTTGCTCCGGGGCCACCGGCTGTTTCACCCCCACCCAGACCAGCGCCCCGGCCAGCAGGAGCGCGGCCAGCCGTCCCCGCCACGTGGCGCCCGCGTGCCAGACCAGGCGCAGCGCCACCACGCCGAAGCCGAGCACCAGCAGCAGCTGCACCGTCCAGACCGGCACCCCGTAGGCCAGCTCCTTGCCGAGCTGCTTGCTGGACATCACGAACTGCCAGCTCGCCAGGCACAACAGCGCGCTGATGGCGGCGCCGACGGCGTTGGCGAAAATCTTCGCGCCCGCGAGCCAGCGGCCCTTGAGCCAGGCGCGCACGCTGGAGATGGCCAGCAGCCGATCCTCGCGCGCGGCGATGGCCCCGCCCAGCATGCCCACCGCCAGCACCAGGTGTTGCACGATCGGCATCGAGGCCGGCACGCCGCCGTGGAAAAACTTCCGCAGGACGATCTCGAGGCACGGCAACAGCACCATCGCGGTGAGCGCCACGATGATGAACAGGTTTTCGCCGCCGGCCAGCCGACGCCGCCACGCGGGGCGGTCGTCCGCCGGACCGCCCGTCATGGGCAGTTCCGCGCTCAAGGCGTTCCTTTTTGGGCGCGATACTCCTTCAGCGCGCGCAGGGTCTCATCGAAGATGTCCGCCGGGATGATGGTCCCGCGGATTTGCGGATAGAACTTCTCCGCCTCCGTCCGCCACCGGGCCTCCAGTTCCGGGGTGGGCTTGGTGACGCGCAAACCGCGCCGCTGCATGGCCTGGATGGATTCGCGGCATTCCCGGCGGCCGAGGGTCTTGATTTCCTTTCCGATCCGGCGGGCGGCGTCGAGCAGGGCCGGGCGGAGGTCCGCGGGGAGGGATTCCCACGTGGCCTTGCGAATCACGCAGGCGCCCACCAACGGGGCCCAGTTGATTTGCAGCATGTAGGGCGCGCGGGTGTCCAGTTGCGTGGCCAGCGCGAACACCGGCGGCGCGGGCACGGCGTTGATCATGCCGGTTTGCAGCGAGGGGATGATGTCGGAGGTCTCCAGCGGCACCACGTTGAACCCGGCCGCCTTGTAGAGCCGCACCGTTTCCGGGCTGCCCGCCCAGGTGAACATCTTCATCCGCTTGAGTTCGTCCGGCGTGCGCAGCGGTTTTTTGGTGAAAAAATGCACCCAGCCGGCGTCGCTCCAGAACAGGACCACGAACCCCTTCGCGGCGAGCCGTTTTTCGAGCAGGGGCTGGAGCTTCCGCCCCACGTAATCCACCTCCTCGAGGTCATGGAACCCCATCGGCAGGCTCTGCAACCCCTCCGTGCCCGGCTCGATCTCGGACAAGCCCACCGCCGTGAGCAGGCTGGCCTGGATGGAGTTCAGCCCCATCAACCCCACCGTGTCCGATTCGCCGCCCAGTTTGCCGTCGGCGTAAATGACCAGGTTGACGCGGCCGTTGGAGCGTTTCCGCCACTCGTCCCGCAGCCGCATCAGGCTCTTGTAATAGGCGCTGCCCCGGGGGGCGAGGGTGGCCAGTTTGATCCGCGCCCGCGACGCGGCCTGCGTGGCGGGCGGGGTGAGGCCGAACCCAAGCAGCAACGCCAGCGCCCCCAGCCAGAGGCGTTGCCGGATGATTTTCCCAAGCGCATTCATAAGTGGAAACAGCATACCCCATGCGTCAAACCGCCTCTCCCCGCGTTTGGGGAAAGCTGGCGGCTCATGCGGACGGCTTACCGTCCTTCAAGGGATCACGATTCACCCGGGTTTTCCGGGAATCGCGCGCGCGCGCGACGGGGCGCGTCTTTTCTTCGCCGGGCTCATTCCGGGCGCAGGGCGGCGAGGACGTCGGCCAACCGCCATTCCAACACGCCGCAGGCTTCGTCCGCCGCGCCGTAATAGACCAGCAGGTTTTCGCCCCGAGGCACGGCGGCGGTGGGAAACACGACGTTCGGGACGAAACCGTGGCGTTCGTAATCGGTTTCCGGCGTCATCGCCCGGCCCCGCACGGCCAGAATGCGGGCGGGATCGGCGGCATCCAGCAGCAGCAGGCCGGCGGAGTAGGCGCCCACCCCCGGTTTGCCGGGACGCCGGTCGTTGCCGTGGTAGATTTCGATCCAGCCGGCTTTCGTGCGAAGCGGCGGCGCTCCCGCGCCCACCCGGCCCACGTCCCATTCCCCGCCGCTGCCGAGGAAGGGCTGATGTTCCCCCCAGTGCCGCAGGTCCGGCGAAGTGGCCAGCCACATCTCGGGCGCGGCGAAATGCTGGTGGGGATTGGGCCGGTGCAGGGCGACGAACCGGCCGCCGATGCGTTCCGGAAAGAGCACCACGTCCTTGTTTTCCGGCGGGAAAATGATGCCGTGGCGCGTGAAGCGGCGAAAATCCGTGGTGGAGGCAAGCGCGGTGGCCGCGCCGTGCGGCGACACCGCCACGTAGGTGAAATAAAACCTCCCGTCCAGCGGCGTAAGTCGCGGATCCTCCACGCCGAACTCCTCGTTTTCGTCGGCCGGAAAAAAACGCGCGGAGGACGCGGTGTCGAGCGCGCGTCCGTCCCGGCTGGTGGCGACCGTCAGGTGGGAGATGAAGGTCAGGCGGCGCAGTCCGGTGGCCTTCACGATCACCATCCGGGGGTCCAGGAAGTCAACCTCTTCCTCGCGCAACCAGTCCATCGTGATCCGCCCGGCTTCGAGGTCCCAGCGGGGCAGCGCCACCCAGCCGGGGCGCTTTTCGCGCGCCGTTTCGGCCACCCGGATCAGCAGCGTCACTCCTTCCGGGGTGGCCGCGGCGGCGGGATTGAACACTCCCACCACCCGCACGTCCGGTTGCGACGGCGGCAGGTCGGCGGGGCGCAACAGGCAGCGATTGAAGCGTCGTTCGATCATGCGCTGCTTCATGAGGCGGGAGCCCCGTCCTGTCAATCTTGGACCCGCGCGGAAGATCCCTTGCGGGAAAGACAAACCCCACCGGCGGGACCGGTGGGGCGCGGGGGACAACGGGAAAGCGGCCTTAGAGCAGGCCGGCCACGAGGTCGCCGACCTCGCTGGTGCTGTAGCCCATGCGACCGGCGGCCAGGTCCTTGAGCTTTTCGCGGACGGTGGTGATGACCGCCCGTTCGATGGCGGCGCCGGCCTCGGTTTCGCCCAGTTGCTCCAGCATCATCTGGCCCGCGCAGATGGCGGCCAGGGGGTTGATGACGTTCTGACCGGTGTACTTGGGCGCGCTGCCGCCGATGGGCTCGAACATCGAGGTGCCTTCGGGATTCAGATTGCCGCCCGCGGCGATGCCCATGCCGCCCTGAATCATCGCGCCCAGATCGGTGATGATGTCGCCGAACATGTTGTCGGTCACGATCACGTCAAACCACTCGGGGTTCTTCACGAACCACATCGTGGTGGCGTCCACGTGGGCGTAATCCCGCTTGATCGTGGGGTAGTCCCCACCCACCTCGTGGAAGGCGCGTTCCCACAGGTCGAAGGCGTAGGTCAGCACGTTGGTCTTGCCGCACAAGGTGAGCTGGGCGGTCTTGCCGGCCGCGCGGTCGGCGTCGCTGAGCCCCTTCCACGGCTGGCCGTTGCGGCGTTTTTGGGCGTATTCGAAGGCGAACCGCAAACAGCGCTCGACGCCGCGCCGGCTGTTGACGCTCTCCTGCACGGCGATTTCATGGGGCGTGCCCTTGAACACGAACCCGCCCGCGCCGGTGTAGAGGCCCTCGTTGTTTTCGCGCACCACCACGAAATCAATGTCCTCGGGCTCCTTGCCCTTGAGCGGGCAGTAGCGGGCGTCGAACAGCTTCACGGGGCGGAGGTTGATGTACTGCTCCAGCTCGAACCGCAGCCGCAGCAGGATGCCCTTCTCGAGGATGCCCGGCTTCACGTCGGGATGCCCGATGGCGCCCAGCAGGATGGCGGGAAACCGGCGCAACTCATCGGCGGCGCTGTCCGGCAGCACTTCATTCGTGCGCAGGTAGCGGTCTCCGCCAAAGTCGAAATGGGTGAAGTCCAGCTTGAAATTGAACTTCTGGGCGGCGGCTTCGAGCACCTTGAGCGCTTCGCGCACCACTTCGGGCCCGGTGCCGTCACCGGGTAACACGGCAATGTTGTAGCTGTTCATGATCCGATCTCGTGTCCCGCCGGGGAGCGGGCAACCAAACTGGCCGGGCATCCTACCCAACCCCGCGCTCCGCGCCAACGCAATGTTGCGCGAACCGCCAAAAAACCCGCGCGGGAAAGAGGGGGCGAAGGAGGCGGAACGCGTCAATCTCCCGGAGACCAGCGGGATTTGCCGGGCTCGCGGATCAGGAGTTCCTGGTCCACGGGAACGGCTTTGAGGGTTTGCCCGGCGCCGGAGGGCCACTGGACGGTGATTTGGTCCACCCGCTCGCAGGCGCCCAGCCCGAAGTGCAGGCGGGGTTCGCTCTGGAAGAGGTAGCTGGTGGGACAGCGCCGCTCGGCCAGCCAGACGCGGCCGCCCGCCTCGACCCGCACCCGCGCGCCGATGCCGTCCCGGTTGCTCCGCGTGCCTTCGAGCCGCACCCGCAAATAGTGCCGCCCCGCCGGCGGGGCGCGGTGATGCAACACCGCGGCCGGCCCGCCCAGGGCGCAGATGATCAGGTCCATGCCGCCGTCGTTGTCGTAATCCCACGTGCCGCTGCCGCGGGCGTTGACCTGCCGGGTGAAGAACTCGCCCCCGGCGGCGCTGAGATTGACGAAGTGCGCCTGGCCGTCGTTTTCGAGCAGCAGCGGCGGCATGCCGGTCATGAAATGCGGATTGCCGTTGGCCACGAACAGGTCCAGATCGCCGTCGTTGTCCAGGTCCAGGAAGTTGCCGCCCCAGCCGGTGAATTTGGCGGACACCCGCAAAATGCCCGACGCCTCGATGTGGTCTTCAAAGAAGGCGTTGGGCGAGTTGAGGTAGAGCGAGGCATTGCCAAACCGGGTGACGAACATGTCCGGCCAGGTGTCGCCGTTGCAATCGCCCACGCTGGCCGCCATCGAGCCGTCGGCCTTGCCGAAGCCGTTGAACGCCACGCCGCTCTCCATGGCCACGTCCTCGAAGTGGCCCTTGCCGTCGTTCTTCAGCAGCAGATTCGGCGTGCCGTCGTTCGAGACGTAGAGATCGTCGTCGCCGTCCAGGTCGTAATCGAACGCCGTCGCCGACATGGCCCGGTGCCCGGGAATCCGGATGCCGGACGCCTCGGACACGTCCTCGAAGGTGCCGTCGCCGCGGTTGTGGAACAGGACGTTGAACTCGAACCCGTAGGCCAGCGGTCCCGGATACGGTTGGGGGCTGTTTTCCGGCACCTTGATGGTCGGATCGAACACCAGGTAGTTCGCCACGAACAGGTCCAGAAACCCGTCCCGGTCGGCGTCGAAAAAGGTCGCCGAGATGCCGGCGTGATCGTTCTTCAACCCCGCCGCCTCGGTCACGTCCCGAAAGCGGCCGTTGCCCTCGTTGCGATAGAGGATGAGCCCGCCGAAGTTCACCACCAGCAGGTCGGTGTCGCCGTCGTTGTCGTAATCCGCCGCCGCGCCGGTGGTCCCAAAGCCGTGGCCCGCCACGCCGGCCGTTTCGGTCACGTCCTCGAAGGTGCCGTCGCCCCGGTTGTGGAAGAGGCGGTTGGGCCAGCGTTTTGTGTCCGGCGGCGCGTCGGACAGCACCGGCGCGGGGCCGGAGTTGACCAGGTAAAGGTCCAGCCAGCCGTCCCCGTCATAATCCAGCACCACGCCGCCCGCGCCGTCGGATTC
>CAZRPT010000024.1:0-9150 GCA_964601985.1 uncultured Verrucomicrobiota bacterium | reverse complement strand
CGGAGCCGGCGGACGAATTCGAGTTCGAGGTTGCGGCCGTAGAGGTCCAGTTCGAGGTCCAGCAGGTGGGCCTCGACCCGGAGCGGCGCGGTCTCGCCGGTGACGGTGGGGCGGCGGCCCACGTTGACGGCGGCGGCCACGCGGCGGTCCGGCAGGCGCGCCCAGGCGGCGTACACCCCGTTGGGCGGCAGGACCATGCCCGCGGCCCGGACGTTGGCGGTGGGCACGCCCAAACGGCGGCCGATTTGCTCGCCTTTTTCCACCGGCCCCACCAGCGTCCACGGACGGCCCAGGAGCCGCGCGGCGGCGCTGAATTCCCCCGCCTGAATCAGCCCCCGGATGCGGGTGCTGCTGACCACGTCGCCGTCCCAGCGGACCGGGGCGACCGGGTCCACGTCGAAGCCGAGTTCCTGGCCCAGTTGTTGCAGGAGGGCGACGTTGCCCGAGCGCCGGTGGCCGAAGGTGAACCGGCTGCCCACGTGCAGGCTGCGCAGGGCGCCAAAGCGCTCTTTCAGGCCGTGGACGAATTCCCCGCCGCTCTGCCGGCTGAACGCCGCGTCGAAGGGAATCAGCCACACGCCGTCGGCGCCGAGTTGTTCGAGGCAGCGCAACCGTTGTTCGAGCGTCTGGAGGGCGGGCGGCACGCGGTCGGGGGCGACGACGGTTTTCGGGTGCTCCTTGAAGGTGGCCACCACGCCCCGGGCATCGCCCTGCCGGGCCGCCTGGATCATGCGTCCGATCAGCTCCTGATGCCCCACGTGGACGCCGTCGAACATGCCCAGCGCGAGGCTCACCGGGCGGTCGTCCCGGGGGAATTGGCGCGGATCGGAAAAAACGTGCATGCGGCTCAGCCGGTGGTGGCGGCGTTGAACTGGGTGAGCTTGGGCAGCGGGATGATGCGCTGCTGCAGCTCCGGGAGGGTGAGTTCCATCGCCTCGTCGAGAGGGGTGGCGCGGGAGACGTGGAACTGGCCGATCTCGGTGCGGCGCAGGGTGGCGAGGTGGGCGCCGCAACCCAGTTTTTGCCCCAGCTCGTGGGCCAGGCTCCGGACGTAGGTGCCCTTGGTGCAGGCGATGCGGAAGGTGGCCACCGGCTCCCGGTAATCGGTGAAGACGAAGCTGTACACGTGGATGAGGCGCTCCTTGCGCTCCACCTCGACCCCCTTGCGGGCGAGTTTGTACAACGGCACGCCGCCCACCTTGGCCGCGGAGACCATCGGCGGGGCCTGCATCTGGTCGCCGATGAAGGCCGAGGCGGCATCGTTGATTTCCTCGAGGGTCATGGGCGGCACCGGCAGGGAGGCCACCAGCTCGCCGTCGGCGTCGTAGGAGTTGGTGGTTTCGCCGAACTTGATGGTTCCTTCGTAGGCCTTGTCGGCGGCCATCAATTTCTCGGAGAGCTTGGTGGCCCGGCCCAGCACGAGGATGAGCAGGCCGGTGGCGTTGGGATCGAGCGTGCCGCAGTGGCCCACCTTCTTGGGCTTCACGCGGCGGCGAATCCGGGCCACCACGTCGTGCGAGGTGAGGCCGGCGGGTTTGTCGATCAGCAGGGCGCCGTCGAACGGATCAAATACGGGCATCGGCATCAGGCGGAGGAGTTTAGTGATTTACGGAGCGCGCTCAAGACGCGGCGTTGCACGGCGGCCGGGGAACCGGTCAACCGCGCGCCGGCCGCCGCGGGATGACCGCCGCCGCCGAATTGGGCGGCCACGCGGTTCACGTCCACGGCGGGGCTCTTCGAGCGGAGGCTGATCCGGACCACGCCGGGCTCGACCTCCTCGAAAACGCAGGCGACCACCACGCTGTCAATCGAGCGGATGTGGTCAATCAATCCCTCGGTGTCGGAGCGGTCGGCGCCGGTGGCCGCGAGATCAGCGGCGCGCAGCCAGAACCACGCCACGCGGCCGTCGGCGCTGAGCTTGAAATGGCGATACACCCGGCGAAGCAGCTCCACCCGGGCGCGGCTTTGGGATTGATACAACCGCCGGCACAGCTCGCCCACCGCCGCCCCGCGCCGGACCAGGTCCGCCGCCACCTCGAAGGTCTCCGGGCGGACGGAATCGTACTGGAAGGAGCCGGTGTCGGTGGAAACGGCGACGAACAGGCAGTCGGCCATGGCCGGGGTGATTTCCCAGTCGAGGGCGCGCAGCAGCCGGTGAACCAGCTCGCCGGTGGAGGGCGAGGCCGGGTCCACCCAGTTGACGTCGCCGAACCGGGTGTTGCTGGCGTGGTGATCCAGATTGAGCAGGAGCCGGCGGCGCCCCAGGTGTTCGGCCACCGCGCCGAGGCGGTCCAGGCCGGCGGCGTCGGCGGCCACCACGCAGTCGAACCGGCGGCGCGGCGCGGGCGGGCGCAGCCATCCTTCAGGGTCGAGGAAGGCCAGCTTGGCCGGCACGGGATCGGCGTTCCACACCGTGACCCGCTTGCCTTGGGCCTTGAGGGCGTGGGCCAGCGCCAGCTGGGAGCCGATGCAGTCGCCGTCGGGCCGCACGTGGCCCACCACGCAAAAGGAACGCCGCGCGCGCAGCGCGTCGAGGAGGGCTTCCGGAGGCGGGACGAGGGGATTCATGGGAAACCGGCGCGGCGGGACGGAGCGGACCGTCAGGCGAGGTCGTCCTCGTCCGGCGGCAGTTCCTGTTCGATTTCCTCGATGATCCGGAGCACGCGGGTGCCGCGTTCGATGGCGTGATCGTGGATGAACCGCAGGCGGGGGGTGTGCTTCAGGCAGATGGCGTGGGCCAGGGCGTCCTGGATTTGCGGCTGGCATTTGCGCAGCGAACGCCACGCCTGCCGCCGGGCGTCGTCGTCGCCCACGAACCCCACGTACACCACCGCGCGGCGGAGGTCGCCGGAGACGAGCACCTCGTTGACGCTGGCCAGTCCGGCCTCGGCGGGGGGCAGCTCGCGCAGCAGGATGCCGCCCAGCTCGCGTTTGAGCAGCTCGCGTACCCGTTCGTGTCGGCGTCCTTGCATGACCCAGCCTCCGGCGGCGCCGGCGGGACGAACTCCCGCCGGCCCGGTCGGCTCAGAGTTGCTGCGCTTCCTTCTCGATCACGTAGGACTCGATGAGGTCGCCTTCGCGGAAATCGTCGAACCCTTCGAGCCGGATGCCGCATTCGTGGCCGGAACGGACCTCGTTCACGTCGTCCTGGAAGCGGCGCAACGTGCTGACCAGCCCCTCGTAGATCCGGTTCTTGCGGCGGATGACGCGGGCCTTGCCGCGGATGATGCGGCCGTTGGTGACCACGCAACCGGCCACGTTGCCGCCCTTCGAGAGTTCGAAAATCTTCCGCACCTCGGCGGTGCCGGTGACGACCTCCTTGAGCAGGGGATCCAGCAATCCCGCCATGGCCTGGCGGACCTCGTCAATCAGCTCGTAGATGATGGCGTAGAGGCGGATTTCCACGCCCAGCCGTTTGGCGGCCTCGGCGGCGGCGTGATCCACCTTGGCGTGGAAGCCGAGGATGATGGCCTTCGAGGCCGAGGCCAGCGAGACGTCGGTTTCGCTGATGTTGCCGACCCCGCTGGAGACGACCTCCAGGGAGACCTTGTCGGACTTGATCTGGTTGAGCGAATCCACGATGGCCTCGACCGAGCCCTGCGTGTCCGCCTTGATCAGCACTTTGAGGACCTTCTTGGTGCTGTCCTCGGTGAGCTGCTTCATGAGCTGGTTGAGGCTGGCGGCCATCTTGGGCTTGGCGAGCTGCTGGCGGCGCAACTCTTCGCGGCGCTCCTCGCAGATGTGGCGGGCTTCGCGTTCGTTGGCCACCACGTCGAAATCGGCGCCGGCTTCGGGCACGCCGTTGAGGCCCAGCACCTTCACCGCCATCGAGGGCCCGGCCTCCTGGAGGCGCTTGCCGTCCTCGTTGATCAGGGCGCGCACCCGGCCGTAGTAGGGGCCGCAAATCATCACGTCGCCCCGGTGCAGCGTGCCGCGCCGCACCAGCACGGTGGCGGTGGGGCCGCCCGGTTCGAGGCCGGATTCGACCACGTTGCCCGAGGCCTTGCAGTTGGGATTGGCCTTCAGCTCGAGCATTTCCGCCTGGAGCAGGACCATCTCGAGCAGCTTGTCAACCCCTTCCTTGGTCAGGGCGGAGACGTCCACGAAGATCGTGTCGCCGCCCCATTCGTCGGGCATGAGGCCCCGCTCCTGAAGCTGCTGGCGCACCCGCATGGGGTTGGCGGCGGGGTGATCGCATTTGTTGACCGCCACGATGATGGGCACCCCGGCGGCCTTGGCGTGGTCAATGGCCTCGACGGTCTGCGGCATCACCCCGTCCTCGGCCGCCACCACGAGGATGACGATGTCGGTGACGTTGGCGCCCCGCGCCCGCATGGCGCTGAAGGCCGCGTGACCGGGGGTGTCAATGAAGGTGATTTGCTGGAGTTCGTCGGGCCGCTCCGGATGGGGAAAGTGGATGGTGTAGGCGCCGATGTGCTGGGTGATGCCGCCGGCCTCGCCGGCCACCACGTTGGATTTGCGGATCGCGTCCAGGAGCGTGGTCTTGCCGTGGTCCACGTGGCCCATGATGGTGATGACCGGGGCGCGCGGCTTCAGGTCCTCCGGACGATCCTCCTCCCGCTTCAGCTTGGGCTTCTTGGGTTTCGCCGTGACGATGCCGCCGCCCTTTTCGCGTTTTTCGAGGCGGAAACGCATGCGGTGCTTGGCGCACACCCGCTGGGCGATTTCCGGCTCGATGGACTGGTTGACGGTGGCGAAGACGCCCAGCTCCATCAGGTCGGCGATGACCTGGTGGGGCTTGCGCTTCATGGCCGCCGCCAGATCGCGCACGATGATGGGCGGCTTGATGATGATCTCGCCGGCGGTGAGGGTTTCCAGCGGCGGCAGGGGGCGCAGTTTCGGGCCGGGTTTGGCGGCCGATTTCGCGGCGGCCTTGTCCCGCGCGGCCTGCTGCTCCTTCGCGGCCTGCTTCTTGTCCTTGCGCCGCCCCCGGTCCCGTCCGCTCCGGCCCATGGCGAACGAACCCAGGTCAATGCGCCCGATCAGCTCGCCGGTGCGCGGCTTCGGGGGTTCGGCCGGCCGGGGCGGCTCGGGGGGAGCCGCCGGGGCGGCTTCCGCGGCCGGCTCCGCCGGCGTTTCCGCGGGGGCGGCGGGCGGGGCGGGTTCCACCGCGGGCGGCGCGACGGCCTCGACGGGGGGCTCCGGCGCGGCGGCGGGCGCGGGCGGGGCGGTTTCGGCGGCGGGCGGCGCGGCGGCCGCCGGAGGTTCGGCGGGTGGGGATGGTTCGGGGGCGGCGGCCGGCGTCGGGCGTTTCGGGGTGGTCACGCCCGGCAGTTCGATGCGGCCGACCAGATCGCCCTTCTGGGGTTTGGGCGGCTCCGGTTCCGCCGGCGGGGGCGGTTCGGCGGGCGGCGCGGCGGGGGCGGCGGCTTCGGCCGTCGGTTCCCGCGGCGTTTCCCCGGACGCCGGGGCCGGCTCGGGCCGGGGTTCGGGTTCCGGCTCGGGCTCGGGCTGGGGCAGGTCGGCCCGGAGCTGCTCGATCAGATACTCGCCGGTGATCTTGTCAATGCTGCTCGAAGCGACGCGGGCGTTGGCAATGTTCAGTTCCTTGGCCTTGGCCAGGACCGTCTTGCTGGGCACGCCAACCTGCTTGGCAATTTCGTAAATGCGTATGGGCATAGGTTCCGGTAACTCGCGGCCAGAGCCGCTCCCCACGGCCCGCCCCGCCAGGCGGGCCTGGCGCGGGGTCCGGGAGCGCGGAGATTATTGCTCCGTGGGGTCGGTTGGAGCGGTCCCGCTGCGACGGGCCGCCTCGGCCCGGGCCGCGGCCAGCACGGCGGGAGCGTTTTCTCCCACGCCGGGCACGTCGGCCAAATCCGCGGCCTCCGCGCTCAGCAAATCTTCAAGCCCCAGGAAGCCGTGATGCACCAGGGCGTCGGCCTGCTCGGGGGTGATGCCTTCGATGGCCGCCAGGGCCGCGACGGCCTGCGCCACCTTTTCTTCGAACCCGACCTCCTGGACCTGTTCGGCCCGGATGTCCACGTGCCAGCCCACCAGCCGGGAGGTGAGGCGGGCGTTCTGGCCGCGCTTGCCGATGGCCAGCGAGAGCTGGTCCTCCGGCACCAGCACCAGCACGCGCTTGGCGGCTTCGTCCACCTCGAAGGCCTTCGGGCGGGCGGGGGAGAGGGCGTTGGTGATGAACGTCCGGATGTCGGGGTCCCACCGGATGATGTCCACTTTTTCGTTGTTCAGCTCGCGGACGATGCTCTTGACCCGTTGCCCGCGCAGCCCCACGCAGGCGCCCACGGGATCCACCCGCTCGTCGCGGGAATAGACCGCCATCTTGGTGCGCCAGCCCGGCTCGCGGGCGATGGCGCGAATCTCGATGGTGCCGTCGGCGATCTCGGTCACTTCGCGGGCGAACAGCTTCACCACGAAATCCGGCGTGGCCCGCGACAGGATGATCTCCGGCCCGTGGGGGGTGTTTTCCACCGCCTTGACGTAGCACTGGATGCGCTCTCCGATTTGGTATTCCTCGGTGGGCACGCGCTCGCGGTTGGGCATGGTGGCCTCGTAGCGGCCCAGGTCCACGCACACGTCCGACCGCTCGAACCGCCGCACCGTGCCGGTTACGAGGTCGCCGACGCGGTCCTTGAATTCCTCGAAAATCAGGGTCTTCTCCGCCCGCCGGATGGCCTGCATCAGCGATTGCTTGGCCGACTGGCTGGCAATGCGGCCGAAATGGGCCGGCGTGACCTCCACCGTCACCTCGTCGTCAATCCGCGCGTCGGGCTGGATGCGCCGCGCCTCGGCCAGGGAGATTTGATCGTGCTTGGAGACCACCTTTTCCGCCACGACCAACTGCGCCCACGCCTTGATTTCGCCGGTCTTCGGATCAATGGTGCACCGCAAGTTCCTCGCGGGCCCCACCGCCTTCTTGGCGGCGGCCACGAGGGAATCTTGGACCACGCGCAAGAGATCTTCCTTGTTGAGACCCTTCTCGTGCTCCCAATACTCTAATACCGCGATCAGTTCGTGATTCATACCGCGCTTCCCCGCAGGGAACAAAAAAGCCGGCAGCCTTAAGCTCTCCGACTCGACCATGCTGGCTGCCCAGCCTTGAACTTTGAGCGCGCACTTTAGTGGCCCAAGGGGCGCTTCGTCAAGGCCATTTCCCAAGCTTTTGCGCCGAATTGCCTCATCCTCGCCGCCGGAAGGACGGGCCGCCGCCCGGCGAGCAGAGGTTTTGCGCGCGGAAATCGTCCCGAGGATTGACAAACGGCGGGACGTCATTAGGCTGAGGGGCGTTGCGGGTGTAGCTTAGTGGTAAAGCTCCAGCCTTCCAAGCTGGCTACGAGGGTTCGATTCCCTTCACCCGCTCCATTTTGTGATCGCGGAGAGGTGGCCGAGCGGCTGAAGGCGACGGTTTGCTAAACCGTTATAGGGTCAAAAGCTCTATCGAGGGTTCGAATCCCTCCCTCTCCGCCAGTTTCCTCCCCCTGCTCCCTCCGGAACGCCCCGCGCCGGCGGAAGGCAAGCCGGGCGGCGGCGAAGTGGTCCAGAAAGGCGGGCAGATCGCAGGCCAGCCGGCGCTCCGTTCCAGAACGCGCGGGCGCTTTGCGACGCCAGAAAGCGACGCCGGGCGCCGATCAAGTCGGCGGTTCGGTCCAGTCGGGCCAAGTCCCCCGGGCGGGGGCGGCGGTCAGCTTGATTTCCACCGCCCATCGTTCACCGCCGAAATCCAGCACGAGATCGAGTCCGTGCTGGTCGCTGGTCCGGAAATAAAACGCCTCGCCATCCGGCCGATGGAGGGCGAGGTGATTGATGGCTTGTTCGATGACGTATCCTTCCCAGCTCGCGCCCACCCAGGGCTGCTCCAACAACGCCGGCGTCTCGCGGGGCGGGCCGGGTATTCCGTTGCGCCCGTTTTCCGGACGCTTTTCCCCGCCGGTCCCATGGCGGGTGCTCGCGGTGGCGGCTCTGATTGAAGAGCTCGATCCGGCCCTCATCCTCTCCGAATCATTTCGGAAACCCAATTGACTATTTTAATGGGCGTTTTATGGTGTCGGCGTGATCCAGCAAGACGAATCGCCCAAAACCATCAGCGTATCGGACTTCAAGGCCCGGTGCACGGAGGTGCTGCGTTCAGTGGAAAAGGAGGGAATCACCCTGGCCGTCACGCGCCACGGCAAGGTCATCGCCATTATCCGGAAGCCGGAAGCGTCGTCCCCCTCGCTCCAGGAATGGATCGGCTCCGGGGCGGGGCTGATGTCCCCGGAGGCCGTCGCCAGCTTCGATGAACCCACTTGGACGCCCGAGGAATGGGAGGAATTCCCCTCCGACTCGAACGACGATCCGCTGGTCTGAAGCCCGTGCGCTATCTCCTCGACACCAACGCCTGGCTCCGGCTCTTCCAGTATCCCGACGAAATCAACGCCTCGGTGCGGGCGGCCGTCAATGCCGAGCAGGTTCTTGCGTTGTCTCCTTTCAGCCTGATTGAAGTGGCCCAGAAAAATGCCCGACCGGGATGCCCCCTCAATCTGCGGGTGCCGCTGGAACAGTGGTTTACCCTCGCGCTCCCCGCAAACCGTCTCCGCCTCCTGCCCATCACCCCCGGCATCGCCGCCCGGGCCTATGAGCTCGGACCGGACTTTCAGGGCGACCCCGCCGACCGCGTCATCGCCGCCACCTCGCTGGTCCACGATTTGATCCTCGTCACGTCGGACAAAAAGCTCCTGGAAAACCCCGGACTCCATACGTTGTCCACTCGTTGAAACCACCGCCGCTCAAAAGACTTTCAAATCACTGATCCATGCCATGCGAGACATGGCGATGCTCGAACTGATCGTTGTAAAAAACCAACTATTACTTGAATTTTTTAGTCAAATAGTTTGACAAAGAAGCGCATAAACCAACAACTAGCTCAGCGTCTTCAAAAACAGGTTCGCGACCATCTGCAAGATGACGACCGTATTCAGACGCGAATCCCCATAACTTTTCAACAGCATTATCTAACGGTGCAGGAAAAAGATGCCGATTGCTCTTTATGATCGAGCCCAAAGTGCCGCTGCCACCTGTTATTTTTTTAGCCACGCATTCCAACGCGGCCATTGCATGCTGGATGGCGCCAGTTATATCGGGTTCCGGTCTTTTGGATATATTACGCACCGCTCTTTCAATCTCCCTTCT
>CAZRPT010000023.1:0-17480 GCA_964601985.1 uncultured Verrucomicrobiota bacterium | reverse complement strand
CTGAACGTCATAATGTAGTGACCGCTCTCCGGGTCCACGGCCAGGGTGGCGCTTCCCTTGATTTCGCCGCTGCCCAAATCCTCGGGCGCTCCCTCGCCGTATTCAAACCGTCCCGTGCCACCGGGCAGAATGGTGTAGCTGCCGGTATAAACCACCTCGGTTTCGCTGACGAACACCGACGCGAGATAAAAGGCCAGCCGCAGTTCGTCGCCGTTCCGCATCCGGGTGCGGGCGACGCCGGTGGTGATCAATCCGGGCGCGCCCAGTTCGTCCCACCATACCTGGGTCACCTGCATGTCCTCCGGATCATAAAATTGCCGGCCCCGTCCCAACGGGCAGGAGCGGACCTTCGCCGGGGGCGCTTCCACGACGTTGAGCGCTCCGTCCAGCACCAGCCGGCCCTCCACCGTGCCTTGATACGGAACCTGCACGCCCGGCGCGCAGTTCAGGAAACCGCCGGGTCCCGCCTGAACGCCCCCCGGCGCCCAGGCCAAAACCGCGCCCAACAGCGCCGCTTTGCCCATCTGATTCCGAAATTTTGCGGATTTTTTAGTCGTTTGATTGTTCCACATATGTTGTTTGAGTTTTCGCGGTTTTTAATGATCTCAACGGAAGAAAAAATTCCGTTCGTCGTCCGCTCGCGGAGAAAGATTTATATTGCGTCTTCTTTAAGACAAGGAAAAAACCACCTTCTTTCCGCCGTTTTTGAAAAAATCAGAACGGCGTCTCGCGGCAAATCCCTTTCTCCCCTTCCCCAACGACCGCCGTTTCCGTCGGCGGAGGGGTGTTTTCGGTTGGCGGACCCCGGCGGCTTTTTTAGAGTGCGGGCCGTGACGGTGGATCAATTCAAGGCGGAAATGACGGCGGCGCGGCGGGCCTACGAGAAGTTCGTGGTGTGCCTGGAAAAAACGCCGGACGAGTTCGAGGCTTCCCTGAAGTCGCTCCTGCGAAAGGCCTTGGAGGCATTTGAAAAACGTCCGCCCGGCATGCGTCACGGCATCGCCCTGGACCGTTACGTGACCGTCATCATCAGCCAGGCGGACTCCGATCGTCCGTTCTGCGGCATTTATTTCAATCTTCATTCCCCCTACCAGAAGCAGCTGGCGCGGACCGCCACGGAGTCGCCGGACCCTTCCGGAACGGAGGATTCCTAGAACCCGGCTGAAAATGCCGGGTTCGCCCAGCCGGCATTTTTCGCCCCGGCCCTTAACGTGGGCGCACCTCGTCGCCCACGGTCACCTCGCCCCGAACGACGTCGGCCACGCGCAGACTGCCGCTGACCGGGCCGTTCACGCGCAACTCGCCCACCACGCGCCCTTTGCGGACCACCTCCAGCACGGATTGATCCTCCGGCGGGGGGTTGAAGCCGAAATCCAGCACCGCGAAACGAAGCTTGGCGTTTACGCCGACCACCCGGCCCGGCAGGTTGAGCACCGGTTTCACCAGCGGATAGCTCACCGTGTTGGTCCCGCCGGAAACGGCCCCCGGCGGCGCGGAGGAGGCGTCCCGGTTGCCCGCGCAACCGGCCGTCAGCAGCAGTCCGCACACTCCCCAAATCCACCCGCGACACGCCATGCCGCGAGTAAACCCGCCTCTCCACGCGCCGTCAATCACCCCGGAGCCGCGTTCCGCGGTTCGGTGGAAGGAAACGGCGCGACGGCGGAATTTCGCGCCGCCGCAAAACGCCCCGCTCCGGCGCCGGCTCGCTTGTGATCGGGGCCCCGGGGACCTAGGCTCGGACTCCATGCGGGGGCGGCGCGCGAAAATCATCGTCCGGGGAGTGCTGCTGCTGGCGGTGTTGCTGGGAGCGGGCATCGTGGCGGGCTGGCGGTTGCTGCCCGGATTCGTGGAGCGGCAGGCCAGGGCGGCGTTGCGCGCGGAGGGGATTCGTCACCCCGCCCTGCGGGTGCGCGCGCTGGGCTGGCACGCCGCGGAGGTGACGGATTTCGCGGCGGCGGGAACGAACTGGGCCGTCCGGCTCGACCAAGCCCGCTTTCACTACCGTCCGCTGGCCCTGCTGGAGCCGCGCCTCGACCGCCTCGACCTGGACGGGCTCCGGGTGGAGCTGGCCCCGTTTGCCGGGGCAACGGGCGCGCCCGCTCCGCCGGCCCCCCCGGACACGCCCCTGCTCGCCGCCCTGCCGGAGCGGCTGCCCGTGGGGCAACTCCGCGTGACGAACGGCCGGCTGCATTTGCGCCACGCCGGCCGAACCCTCGCCCTGCCCTTCTGGCTGACGCTGACGAACGATCCCGCCCGCTCCGTGTCGCGGCTCCGCCTGGCCAGCCGGGCGCCGGAGCAATGGCTGCGTCTCGAAGGGAGCCTGGCCCGCCACGCCACTTCCCAAATCTCGGCGGCATTCGCGCTGCGCGCTCCCCGCGAGTGGTTCCGGTTTGCCCTCGGACAGGCGGCGACGCCCGCCTCCCTGCCGGAGTGGGACGGCCCGCTGGCGGGGACGTTGACGGCGGAAATCGCGCCCGACGCGAACACGGTCTCGCTCCGCGCCGCCCTTGCCCCGCTGAAGCTCGCCCGGGCCGGCAACCGGCTGACGGGAGAACACATCTCGGCAACGGCGCAGGCGGGGCGGACGGGGATGAAGCAGCTTCGGCTTCACGCCCGCCTGGGAATCACGACCGAAGACGGCTGGCGGGCGGATTTCCCGGACGCGGCCCTGAGCTTCACGGCGCCCGGCCGGCTGGAATTGAGCCTGAGCAACGCGCGGGCGAACTTCGGCGAGCTGGCCCGGCTGGCGGGAAATTTCCGGCTCGCCGCGGCGGACGTCACGGCGGGCGCGGCGGCCACGGGACGGCTGGCATTCGACCGCTTGCGGCTGCTCCTGCCGGGAATGCGCGTCGCCCCCTTCTCCGGCGCGGCATGGGGCGGGCGCGAGCAGGTGGCGTTCCAGCTTCCCCGTTTCCGCGTCACGAACGGGATGCCGTGGCAATTGAGCGAAGTCCGCGGCACGGTATGCCAACCGTTGTCCCCGCGAACCCGGGCCACCGTAAAAGGGCTGCTCTCGGTTTCCTGGCCGGCGCCGCTCGGACCGCCCGTGCCGCTGCCGTTCACGCTGGAAATGCAGCGACAGGGCGCGGGCGCGACGGGGCGCTGCACGCTGGTCATTCGCGGGGCGCGCCCGGTCTTCGCGGGCCGGCAACCCGGTCACGAGGTCACCGGCCGGCTCGTTGTCACGGCGGATTATCAACCGGAACCCTTTCACGTGGGAGGGGACCTCACCCTTGCCGCCCCCCGCGTGGAAATCGCGCGAATCCGCGCCGAGGCGGTGACCCTGGACGCCTCGGCCCGGCTCACGATTTTTCCGCAAGCCGGCGTGCCGCTGCCCGGGTTGCTGCGTCCGCTGCTGGAAAGCCTGCCCGGCTGGCCGCGGGAACTGCCGGCGGACGGCCCGGTGACCTTGCGCCTCCGCGCCCGCCGGCTCGTCATGCCCGGCGGCGGGACGCTGGACGCGCCGGAGCTGCGTCTGACCCGGCGGCCGGCGCCGGGCGGCGCGCCCGCGCGTTGGGCGCGGCTCGGCTTTCAAGCCACGAATTGGACGACGGCGAACTGGCAACTGGCCGCCCCGCGTCTGGAGGCGCTTTTGGGCGAGGACCGGCTGACAATCCACGGCGGGGGGACGCTTGCCGGCCTGCGGATGCCGTTTGATCTGGAGGTGACGACGGCTCCGGCGGAAGCGCCCCACCGCCCGGCCGCCGCCGCGGGGGGATGGGTGGCCCGGGCGCGCCTGGGACCGCTCGTGTTGCGGGACTTCACGCCGCCCGCCGCGTGGACCGGCGGAAGCGAGTTTCACGTCACCGGTCGGGTGACACTGGAGGCGCGGGGCCGGGGAGGCGCGGGTTTTCCGGCGGCGGGGTCCGGGCGGTTGCGCCTGAATCTGACGCGCATCGAGTGCCCCGGGCAGAAGCTGCTTCTCGAAGGGCTGACCGGCACGCTGGCGCTGGCCTCGCTGGATCCGTTGCGCTCGGCCACGAACGACTGTTTCACGCTCCGTCGTCTGGAGTGGCAGGGCCGGGAAATCACCAATCTCGTCCTCACCCTGCGCTGCCTGCCGGGGGCGCGGCTCCGCGTCCAACTGGTCAACGCGAACCTCTTCGGCGGCCGGGTGTGGTCCGAGCCTTTCCGCGTGGACGGACAAACGGGGGACCTGGCCGTGCGGCTGCGGCTGGCGGGCCTGGATTTGCGGCGGTTGAGCCGGGAGATTCCCCATTGGACCGGCGATCTGGAGGGGCGCATCCGGGGGACGCTGGCGGTGCGGCGGAAAAACGGCCACTGGCAACCGGAGGCCTCGCGGCTCGAGCTGGACCCCTCCGTGCCGGCCCGTTTCCAATATCCCGCCGACGGCCTGCTCACCGCCAGTCTCGCGCCGGATTCGCCCCGCTACCAGCAGCTCAAAATGGTGGAGGAGGGGCTGAAGGATCTCACCCTCAAGGCGCTGAACATTGACCTGCTGCCCCCGGGCGAGACCAACCGCGTCGCCCGCGTCCGACTGGAGGGGGTCTCGGTTTCGGACCGTCTCATCGTGCCGGTGATCCTGACCATCAACGTCAACGGCGGTCTCCGGCAACTGCTCGGCATGTTGGAACGCGGCAATTTCGAATTCTCCTTTTGACGGCAGTCGCGGTGGGTTTTTGCGGTTTCCGCTCGAGAGCCTGTCGGGCAAGCCCCCTCGCCGCGCGGGATCACGCGGCCTGAGGAAAGGGGGCAGCCGCGTAGAGGGGGAAATTGGGCGGATTGGAAATCCGCGATTGGGGCGCGCGTGCCCACGCGCTTGGCCCCGCGGGTCTTCGTCCTGGCGGACGAATCCCTTTCGCCGCCTCCCGGCGGCTCAAGTCCGCAGGCTTGAAGCCGCTACTGCGGAGATCTGCTTCCGCTTCGCCACCTTGGTGTCCGCGGGGGATTGGACGCCGCGCCGCGTGCCACGCCGCGATACGGCAGGCGGCCAGCCTGCGCTACGGAGCCGCTTCCGTTTTCCCAACTCGGCGGTTCGGGAGGAAAGCAGCAGTGAACTGCCACAGTCCAAGACGCTGGCGCGAGGACGGACACTCCCTTTCGAATTTCGGGATTCGGATTTCGGATCTCCTTCGGTCCCTCGATCCCTCGGATTTTTCCCCGCCCCGTTCCGCCATCGCCGCGGCTAATTCGGGTGGCGCCCGCGTCTCGCGGGGCGGGGCGGGCGTCCCGCCCGGCTCCCCGGCGCGGGGGGAGCAGTTGGAATGGCCGCGCTCAGGGCCGGGGATGGGCGGCGGGGGCGTTGGTGGCGGTCGGGGCGGAGGAAGGGGGCGCGTTGGTTCCGCCGGCGGGGGCGTTCGTGAAGGAGAGAGACGGAGTCGCGTTGGTGGGGATCACCTCGGCGGGCAGGCCGAGCTTGGTGCGCAGTTGGGCGATGAGCTCGGGCGGGAAGCCGCGCTTCGGATTGAGCACGTCCGCCAGGGTGCGATCCCGCAATTCGCTCAACGGCGGCAGACCCACCCGCCCTTCGGACGGACCGCCCACGATCTTCTTCATGTAGCGATCCCAGAAGTTGCGGGCCAGGAGCATGTTGCCGGCGGCCAGGTCGTCCTCGCCGATGGCCAGGTAGAAGAAGGAGCGGGTCATGGCGCCGGTGATGTTCGAGATGGTGCGGTTCATGTCCGTCTCGCCGGCGTCTTCCTCGACGCGGGAGAGGGCATAGTCTTCGAGGGTCCCTTGAGGCGCTTCCTTCGGATATTTCTCCCGCAGGTACTTCAACCATTGGCGGGCGGCCTCCACCCGGGCGTGGACGTAGAGGAAATAGACGGCGTCCTTGAGGAAGTTCCGGTGGGCGGTGCGAATGTTTTTGGCAAGCGCCGTGTTGCCGGCCTCCTGTTCCGCCTTGATCATTTCTTCGTAGGCGGCGTTGGTCTTGTCCACAATGGCCAGGTTGGGACCAAACTCGATGGTGTGGTTGAAAGTCAGCTCGATCAAGCGGCCCCGCCGGAAGGCGGTCTGCATGGATTGAAAGATGAGCCGGCGCAGCTTGATCAATTGATCCTTGGTCTTGGCCTCCTCGAGACCGACCACCGCCCAGTAGATGGCGTGGGTTTCCGGCAAGCGCCATTCGAGCGGGCCGTAGCGCTGGTCCACCTCCTTCATGATGGCGGGGTTGAGCTTGTACACCTCGCGCAATTCGCGGGCGCGCTTTTTCCACGTGTCGTCGGGAGGGTGAATCAGTTTGTCGAAATCCGGATGTCCGCCGCCCAGCACGTCCTGCATCATCGAGGCCCAGCGGGCCTTGTAGTAGAGGTGGGCGTCGTCGAGGTTGTTGCCCAGTTTGTGGAGGAAATGCCAGCCCAGCTCGCGGTAGAGCTCGACGCTGTGGGGGTTGTACACCAAGCCCTCGTCGCGGATGAGCTGGATGCCGCGGTACACCCAGCGCCAGCGATCGGGCGGATCGCTGAACTTGATCGAGATGTTGTAGGACATGTTCCAGGCCGCCACCACCCACACGGTGGCCACGTGGGGGGTGAGCTTGGTGATCCAGTCCGAGAGCTGCATCATCTCGAAGTAACGGCCCTGGTCCTGCATCTCCATGGCCCGAATCCAGAGGGCGTTGGCGATGAGCCCCCGGAAACCGCCCAGCACGACGGTGGAAAAGACCAGCAGGGGCGGGGCATTTTTGAGCGGCTCGTTGCGCGTCAATCCCAAGTCGGCCCGGGCGCGGTTCATCTGCCGCTGGGTGAAGGTGGAGCCCACCAGCAGCAGCACCGTCAGCCCCACGAGCAGGGCCTTTTGCAGTCGGGATGAGGCAACGGGCTTCATGGACGCGTCAGGTCTGGTTTTGCGCGGTGGCGAGTTCGCGGCGCTGCAGCAGCACGATACCGAGCAGGGCAAACAAACCGCCCATGATGAACACGATTTGATACACCGCCAGGGCCAGCGTGCCCCACGTGATGCTGCGCCCGTCGCTGAGTTGCTCCACCGGCGAGAAACCGCGCACCAGGTTGATGATCCACAGCAGAACCTTGAAAAAGCCCACGCTGATCGCGTCGAAGAAATTCGGGTTCGCGACCATGCCAGTCTCGTGGTCCACCGCGCGAATGGTGCCCTGCTCGATGACCGTCCGCATGGTGCCGGTGGAAAACGCCACCACCAACAGGCCGAGCGAAACAAAGGCCGCCACCGGGAAGGAAAGCTGGCTCGACGCCGCCAGCCCGAGCGCCGTCAACAACGCCAGCCAGCAGCCCAAAATGGCCACCCCGCGCGCGTAGTTCAGCAGGAAGCCGCCTTCGCGATACAGCACCTCCAGCCCGTCCTTGTCCTGGAACAGCAGCGGAACATCGTTCTGGTTGATGAACTGCACGGTGAGGACGCCGTCGGGGCCGATCAGGTTGGGCAGCACCTTGATTTCGTGGAAGGTCTCGGGCGCCTGGCTGAGGATTTCCCGCTGGCGACGCGGTCCTTCCTCGGGACCGATCTCCCAGATGCCGGTGTAGGTGTCGGCCTTCTTCTTGGTGTCGCCCACGTAAAACTTGATGCGCAGGAAAAGCGGCTGGTCTTTGAGGCGGTCCGCCATCGGCCCGAGATTGATCTTCCACGTGCGCATGTAGTCGGGTCGCACCACCTGGTAACTGGCCTTGACCTGGGCGGTGACGATTCTCCGCAGCTCGTTCCGGTCCAAGGCGGCCACGTTGGCGTTCTTGAGCCGCTCCTCCATGAGCCGGTCCACGGCGGACTGGATGTCCGGCGGCGGCGGCTTGAAGGAGCCGCGGGCCACGAACACCTCGTTGCGCAGGGTGGTCTGCTCCTCCGGCGGAAGCCCCCTGGCCCGCCATTGAAGCTGGACGTAAATCACGGCGGCGGCGAGGGAGAGCAGCAGGGCGTTCACGAACATGATGCCCAGCCATTTGCCCAGCCAGATTTGCCAGCGCGGCACCGGTTTCACCGCCACCACCTGGATCTGGCATTCCTCGATGTCCTTGGCCAGCGTGCCGCAGGCCAGCCAGAGGGTGGTGATGCCCAGGATGAGCGTGGTCAGCCCGAGGGTGTAGGTCAGCACGATCTGGGTCAGGCCGCGCGCCGTGCCGTCGGAAATGATCACCGCCGGCAGCAGCAGCACCCCGCCGATCAACAACACCGCCAGCACCGGCACCAGCCGAAACCGGAAGGCCGCCTTGAAGGTGAGTCGGGCAATGGCCAGCAGCGCCTGCATCGTCTAACGCTCCTCAAGCTTTCGCCGTAAACCGCGCACGCAACCCTTCCTCATTTCCTTGGCTCGTCCGTGGAGGGCGCGTCCGCTTCGTCGCCCAGGAGTTTCGAGAGCTTCTCGTTCGCCTCGGACAAATCCACCGCGGCCGCCGATTCCGGTTGCTCCGCGGGGGATTCCCCCTTCGTCTCCGGGGCGGGCTCCGCCGCGCCGGTCAGGGCCGCCAGCCGGTCGGCGTCCACGGTTTCCTCCGGCTGGGCCGTCTCGACGCGCGGTTCCTCGGCGGGCGCGGCATCCGGCAGGGTCAGCCGATCCAGCACCCGTTGCGGCGCGCCGGCTTCCTCGCCCGCCGTCTCGCCGCGCAGATACGCGGCCACTTTGGCCCCCGAAACGGCGCCGGACGTGGCCTCGGTCTGCTTGGCCCGCTCGACCACGCCCAGGAAGTAGCTCTCCAGATTCTGGGTGGGGGTTTCCAGCCGGACCTCCTTGTCGCCCGCCTCGCGTTGCAGGATTTCGAGGGCGCGCTCGATCGTCTCGCGCGACACCAACGGCGCGGTGATCCGCACCTGATCCGGCGTGGCCAGCAGCTCCTTCAAGGAGCCCATCGCCTGAATGCGCCCGCCGTAATAAATCACCACCCGGTCGCACACGTCCTCGACGTCGGCCAGCAGGTGGCTGCTCAGGATGACCGTCTTGCCGCGTCGGGCGAGGGCGAGGATCAGGTCCTTCACCTCGCGGCAGCCGATCGGGTCCAGGCCGGAGGTGGGTTCGTCGAGGATGACCAGCTCGGGGTCGTTGATCAGGGCCTGCGCCAGGCCGATCCGGCGCTGCATGCCCTTGGAAAACTCGCCCACCGTCCGCCGCCGCACCTGGCTGAGCCCGACCATTTCCAGCAACTGCTCGGTGCGTTTGCGCCGCTCCTCCGTCGAGAGATGAAACAGGCTGCCGAAGAAATCGAGCGTCTCCGCCGAATCAAGGTAGCGGTAAAGATAGGATTCCTCCGGCAGATAACCGATGCGGGACTTGGTGGCCACGTGGCGCGGCGAATGACCGAACACCTCGATCCGCCCCTTGGTGGGGTGCAGCAGGCCGAGCAGCAGCTTGACGGTGGTGGACTTGCCGGAGCCGTTGGGACCCAGCAGGCCGAACACCTCGCCGCGCCGGACCTCGAAACTCACCTGGTCCACCGCCCGCGCCTTGGGCCGCCCCCAGAAGTCCTTGAACACCTTCGTCAGCCCCTGCACGGACACCACCACGTCCCGCGCCGGGGTCTCCGTCGGTTTTTCTGTTTTCGCCGTCTCGGTTGCCACCATGTTTTCGTGGTCCTTTGCGCAAAGCGCCCGCGCCGACGAAAGGGAAGCTGGCTTCCTCGGATCCTCGTGGCGGGCCGCCGCTGACGTCGCGAGCGCATCCCGCGACCCTCAAGCGGGCTCACGCTACCAAACCGCCCGCCCCCGCACAACTGCGCGTTTCCGGGCACAGCAACGGGCGTTCCGCCTCACGAAAACCGAAGCGAAACCCGCGGAGGGCGTCGTTGCCGGGAACGGCGCGGCCGGGTAGGCTGGGAGCGTGGCAACGGCGTGGCTTCCATTTCCGCGCGGATTTCATTCCGGCCCGTGGCGGGCGCGGCGCAGCGCGTGGGTCGGCGCGTTTTTGCTCCTGCTCGCGACCGCGGGCCGGGCGGCGGAACCGGCCACGGTGGTCGTGATTTCCCCGCACAACTCCTCGATCCGCTACGAGTTCGGCCACGCCTTCGCCCGCTGGCATGAGCAACGCTTCGGCGCGCCGGCCACGGTGGAATGGCGCAGCCTGGGCGGCACGTCCGAGACCACGCGGTTCGTGCTGTCCGAGTTCAAGGCCAAGCCCGACGGCATTGGCCTGGACTGCTTCTTCGGCGGCGGGCCCGAACCGTATCTGCGGCTGGCGGAGCGCCACCTGACCGAGCCGTTCCGGCTGCCGGACGCGATCCTGGCCGGCATCCCCCGCGAGGCCAACGGGGTGGAAATCTACGATCCCCGGTTCCGCTGGTACGGCACCGCGCTGTCGAGCTTCGGGATTTTGGAGAACCGGCGGGTCGTCCGGCGGTTGCATCTGCCGGCGGCGACCCGCTGGGCCGATCTGGCCAATCCCGCCCTGTGCGGCTGGGTGGCGGCCGGCGATCCCCGGCGCAGCGGCACGATGAGCAACATGTACGAAGCCTACCTTCAGGCCCTCGGCTGGGAGCGGGGCTGGCAGTTGCTCACCCGGGTGGCCGGCAACGTGCCCCGGTTCGACCGCCTTTCCTCCTCCACCGCCAAGCAGGTCACGCTCGGCGAGGCGGCCTGCGGGTTCGCCATTGATTTTTACGCCTTCACCCAGATCGCCGCCGCCGGCCGGTCGAATCTCACCTTCGTGCTGCCGCGGGACTTCACCGCCATCAGCCCCGACGGCATCGCGATCCTGAAAGGCGCGCCGCATCCGGTGACCGCCCGGCGGTTCGTGGAATTCGTGATGAGCGAGGCGGGCCAGAAACTCTGGCACCTGCCCAAGGGTCATCCCGGCGGGCCGGTGCGCTTTTCCATCGAGCGGATGTGCGTCCGCCCGGCGCTGTACGAGCGGTACCGCGACGTGAGCAACGTGGCCCTCTCGCCGTTCGACCTGAAGGGCGGTTTCCACTACGATCCCCGCCTGGCGCAGGCGCGCCGCGAAGTGGTGGCGGCCTTGTTCGGCGCGCTGCTGGTGGACACCCACTCCGAACTGCGCGCCGCCTGGCGGGCGCTCATCCGGCGCGGCCTGCCGGCGACGGAGGTGGCCGAGCTGGGACGGATGCCGTTGACGGCGGAAGCCGCCCTCGCCCTGGCGCGGGGTTCGTGGAAGGATCCCGCGTTCCGCGCCCGCCAACGCGTCGCCTGGCAGTCGTGGGCGCAGAAGAAGTATCGTCGTCTGGCCGCCGCGCCGTGAAGGTTCTCATGCGTCTCGTCATTGACCGGCTCAGCAAACGCTTCGACGCCACCCCCGTCCTGCGGGAGGTGTCGCTCACGGTCGAGCCGCGCGAGCTGTTCTTCCTCCTCGGGCCGTCCGGTTGCGGCAAGACCACCCTGCTGCGGTTGATCGCCGGCTTCAGCGAGCCCGACGCGGGCGAGATTCGGTTCGGCGACCGCCGGATGAACGGCGTGCCGCCCCACCGCCGCAACACCGGCATGGTCTTCCAAAACTACGCCCTCTGGCCGCACCTGACCGTGGCCCAAAACGTGGCCTACGGGCTCGAAGTGCGCCACGTGCGCGGCGCGGAAAAGGAGCGGCGGGTGAGCGAGGCGCTCGACATCGTCCGCATGGGCGCCTATCGCGACCGCTCCCCCAACCAGCTTTCCGGCGGCCAGCAACAACGCGTCGCCCTGGCCCGCGCCCTCGTCGTCCGGCCCGACGTCCTCCTGCTGGACGAGCCGCTTTCGAACCTCGACGCCCGGCTCCGCCTCGAAATGCGCGAGGAAATCCGCCGCATCCACGACCAGACCCGCATCACCACCATCTACGTCACCCACGACCAGGAAGAGGCCCTCTCGCTGGCCGACCGGATCGCCGTGATGCGCGAGGGCCGGATCGAGCAGGTCGGCGGCCCGCGCGCCCTCTATCGCGCGCCCGCCAATCGCTTCGTGGCCGATTTCCTCGGCGAATGCAACTGGCTCGCCGGCGAGCTGCCCGCCGCCTCCGACCGCCGCGTGCGCACCGCCGATGGCGTCTTCCGGGTGGCCCCCGCCACCGACGACGTTCCCCCGCCCGGCCCGGTGTGGCTGGGGTTCCGCCCCGAGGCGGCGGTCATTTCCGACGCGACCGAAAACCGCTGCGCCGCCTTGATCGAACGCATCACCTACCTGGGCCGAACCGAGCAATACCGGCTGCAACTCCCCTCCGGCGCCCGCTTGAAAATCACCGAATCGAACCCCGTCCGGGTCCGCCGCGTGGGTGAAACCCTCTCCCTCCACGTCGCCCCCGAACACTTCATCCTCCTGCCCCGCCGGGAAGCGTGCGGGAAAACCGCCCCGTAACCGCCGACGGAGGGCGGAGCTCCGCGACAACGTAACCTTTTCGGATTTCCGTCCGCTCCCCCGGGGGATGCACGACGGGCATCCCAGAGCCGCCGGGTTGGGGAACCCGGCTTGCAGCCAAGGGATGTTTTGCGTTCTTTCCGCGGGCCGCGTGCCCCCCCCACGCGGCGGGATGCCCCAGACTTCAGGGCAGCGGCAGCTTGAGCCGGCCCGGCGGGCGCACGCCGCGCCCTTTCTGGCCGGTGGCCGAGTCGCCCAAGTCGGCGCGCGCCCGGTCGGCCAGGGCGCGCAAGCGGGCCACGACATCCGGATGCTCGGCGGCGACGTCCCGTTGCTCGCCCACGTCGGCCCGCAGATCGAACAGGGCCTGGCCGATCTTGAGGGTGCGGTATTTGCCCGGCTTGCCGTCCTGGCCGGGCGGATGGGGCTGGGGATACGAGTGCGGGAAATGCAGCTTCCAATGCCCGCTGATCACCGCCTGCAAGTGCCGGTTCCAATAAACGTAGTAGGCGTCGTGCGGCGATTTCGCCCCCGGCTCGCCGGCCATCAGGGGCCAGATGTCCCGGCCGTCAATCTTGTGCTTCGGCAAACGCGCGGCCGCCAGCCGGGCGAAGGTGGGCAGCAGGTCAATCGTCGCCGCCAGCTCCGTGCAGGTGCGGCCCGCCGGGATGTGGCCCGGCCAGCGCATGATGCAGGTCACCCGCACGCCGCCCTCGAACGAGGTGGCCTTGCCTTCGCGCAGCGGGCCGCTCGAGCCGGCGTGGTTGCCGTAGAGCAGCCACGGGCCGTTGTCCGAGGCCACCACCACGAGGGTTTTTTCGTCCAGCCCGTTGTCCTTGAGCGCCTGCATGATTTGCCCCACCGACCAGTCCAGCTCCATGATCACGTCGCCGTACAATCCCGCGCCGGATTTGCCGCGAAACCGGTCGCTCACGAACAACGGCACATGCGGCAGGCTGTGGGGCACGTAGAGGAAGAAGGGACGGTCCTTGTAGCGTTGAATGAACTCCACCGCCCGGCGGGTGTACCAGGTGGTCACGTAGGTTTGATCGTCGAGCGTGCAGAGCACCCGGTCGCCCTCGATCAACGGCAGGGGCGGCCAGTGTTCCGGGTTCGCCGGATGATGCGGCCACATGTCCCCCGAGTAGGGCAGGCCGAAGAATTCGCGGAACCCGTGCCGCAACGGCAGAAACCGGGGCGAGTCGCCGAGGTGCCATTTGCCGAACACGCCGGACACGTAACCCCGCGGCGCCAGCAGCTCGGCGATGGTGGTCTCCTCGTCGCTGATGCCGATCTTCGAATACGGCCCCAGCGCGCCCGAAATGCCGATGCGGTTCGGGTAACAACCGGTCAACAACGCCGCCCGCGACGCCGAACACACCGCCTGCGCCACGTGGAAGTTGGTGAAGCGCATCCCCTCGGCGGCCAACCGATCCATGTGAGGCGTCGGGATCTTCGCCCCGAAACAGCCCACGTCGGCGTAGCCCATGTCGTCCATGTAGATGACGACGAAGTTCGGACGCTCCGGCAACGGCGCGGCGGCGCGGACGACCGCCGCCCCCAGCGCGCCCGCGAGCAAACAAGCAACCCAGGCGTTCATGCGACTCATCCTGCCGCGAACCCCGCCGGGGCACAAGCGCCCCGTGACCGCCGTTCCTTCGCGCGCCATCACGGCCTTGCGCCGCTCCCCTCCGCTCCTCCGCCCCTCCATGTTTTTCGACCGCGGCCGCTTCAACAGCGCCCCGCGCCTCGATGAAACCGGGCGGGGGGCGGATGATTCCGCCGAAGCCGAATGCCATCCACCAAGGCGCCCCCCGCCTTCGCGCCCTTCGTGGTTTCTTCCGCCCGATCGGCTCTCAGGCGGGCGGGACCAGCGGTTGGTCGAGAAAGACCACGCGCCAGTCGAGCACTTCATTGACCATGAGCCGGGCAATGTCGTGGGCCAGCGCGGCGACCCGCGGGGAAAACTGCCGCTCCGTCTGCTCCGCGATCTCCTTCCGCAATGCCTCGACCTCCTCCGACAACTGCGCCAACCGCGCGGACATCGCCCCGGAGCGTTTGGCGATCCGGCGGAACTCCCCCTGGTGGGAAATGCCGAGCAACGCCGCGCCCAGCGCGGGGAGAAACCCGCAGACAAACGTCAGCCAATGCGGCAGCCCGGCCGGATAGAATTCGTGGAGGGACGGGCAGACGGCGGGCAGGAAATGCAGCAGCCCGCCAACGAACGTCAATGCGAGCAACAAGAAGCCCATCCTGTGCAGGCGGCGCTCGATCCGTTCGCAGCGCCGGGCGACGACGGCATGGAATTCCCGCTGCTCGCCGACCAGCCTGCCCATGTGCCCGAGGCAATTCCGCAAAGTCTCCCGGGTGATGACGACCGAGGGCAGCCCCAGGGCCCGTTCCACCCCGCGCACGTACCAGGCCATCCAGCTCGCGCCGGGGTGGCCGTAGGCGGTTTGGTGCGCGGGCGTCCGCAGAA
The DNA here is from genome assembly GCA_964601985.1 of uncultured Verrucomicrobiota bacterium. Taxonomy (GTDB): domain Bacteria; phylum Verrucomicrobiota; class Verrucomicrobiia; order Limisphaerales; family J093; genus J093. The sequence goes on along the minus strand of CAZRPT010000023.1, from coordinate 2,803 downwards.
AAGGCCGCTGGCCGCCCAGCGGCGCCACCAGGCGCAGATGCCGGATCAGTTCCGCGGCGAGGCGGTAATCCAGCCACCGCTCGTGCCATTGACCGCGACGTCCTTGGAACACCATCCCCAAAATCGTCGAAATCATGAGCAGCTCCAGCAGGATGAAGACGGTTTCGACCGGATGACCGGTGGCCAGTCCCACCCCCACCGGCAACAGCGCCATGCCCACGGCGCCGGCCGCCAAAAAATACGCGAGGACGAACGTGCTGCGATACCGGTCGGCGTAAATCACCGACAAACGGTCCAGCCAGGCGTAAAACGGCCGCAGAAACTCGATCACCGCGCCCGCCGCCGTCTGCTCCCCCGACCATGCCTCCTTGACGGCTTCCTCGAACGGAGGAACGGAGAAGGAAACGCGGGGGAATTTCCGGTCGCCCACCAGGTCCTGAAACGCCTTCCACATCACCGCCCACGTCCAACGCGGCTGGGTCTCCCCGCGAAACCGCCGCGCCTCCCCCGGCAGGCCGGCGGATTTCCGGCGGACGCCGGGAGTGGCGGAGGACGCAGCGACGGCATCGGCCGCCGGCCACTCGAGCGTCCGGCGCGCCTGCTGCCGCAACGCTTCCTCGGACGCTTCGCCCCGGGGCGCGAGCCGCCCTTTCGCGTTCGGGGGCAGAGGATGCCGGGCGTCCACGAGCTGCCAGGCATGGGGCGCGTGGGCGTCCACCCACACCACTGGCACGCTCCGCGCGCGCGCCGCCGCGAAAGTCTCCTCCGTGCCTCCGCGCTTGTCCGTCCGGATGCCGTCCCAGACCACCACCAGCAAGTCGGACTGATTGAGCACGACCGTCCCGGCGGCGCCATAGGCGGCGGCTTCGTCCGCCCGCCGGCCATCCAGCTCGAACCGCGTCGTGGCGCGCGCCAGCAGCCGGCGGAAGTTCTCCAAAGAATCGCTTTCCAAGGCCCGGTCCGGCTGGAAATCCCGTTCGAACTCCGCTTGCGGAAACGGCATCACGCAGCACAGCTCCGCCCCTTGGTTCAGGGCCGCCTCGGCAAAGAGGCGGTCGGTTCCCTCCGCCAGCGGCGAGAGCGCCCGCAGCCGGGGCGACGCCTCCGTCTCCCCCCCGTCCGGGGAGACGCGCGCCGCCGCCAGCTCCGCTTGAATGATGCCGAGCACCTGCTGCAGGGTTTCGCGAAGCGCCTCCAGGTTCGCCTCTTTGAGCCGATGCGGCCGATGCCCCACGATGCCCACCCGAAACACCGGTGGCGGCCAGGGGGGATGCGGCGGCGTGCCGGGCCTCGGGGCGGGGGATGATTTGAGTGCCGTCACGCTGAAAGTCTCGATTTACCCCTCGCCCGCTGGCAATCCAAAACCGCCCAAACGCGGGGTCGGCGGCCCCGGCCCGCGCGTGGCGGCCTTCTCCCCCCGTAGCGCAGGCTTCCAGCCTGCCGTAGCGCGGATTTCCAATCTGCCGGGCTTTCCCCGTTACGCGGCGACCGCTTTTGCTCGTCCGCTTGGCCGGCTGGAAGCCGGCGAAACAGCAGACTGGAAGTCCGCGCTACAAAAGTGCGCCCTTTTCTTTCGGATTTCCTTCGGCCCCCGGCTCCCTCGGCCCCTCGGATTTCCTCGCCCTGAAGGGGCGGGAGCGGGGCGGCCGCGGAAATCGGTCGCGAGGAACCGAGGGGCGGGGGCGCCCCTCGGCGCACGCGAGGCGCGTGCGCTCCCCTCCCCGTAGCGCAGGCTTCCAGCCTGCTGTAGCGCGGATTTCCAATCCGCCGATCTTTCCCTTTACGCGGCGACCGCTTTTCTCGCCCGCCGGGCCGGCTGGAAGCCGGCGAAACAGCAGACTGGAAGTCCGCGCTACCGACGCGCCCCCTTCTCTTTCGGATTTCGGGATTGGGATTTCGGATTTCCCCCGGTCCTCGGTCCCTCGGGTTTCCGGCTTCCGGATTTGTTCCTCCGCGTTTTTCGGAGGTCGGGCGCAGTCAAAACATCGGTAACACTTTGGGTTCAGAACATAGGTAACAGTTTACGGGGTTTAGGGTTACACTTTTGGGGAGGATGGGCGAGCTTTTCGGGGCACGCGCCGCGCCTGCGAGCGACGGAGCGGAGCGGAGCCGCTCGCAGGCGCGGCGGCCGCCGGTCCGGGGGGCGGTTCCGCCGGGGGCTGGGCCGGGAAAAAGGCCGGGACTTGCGGGTCGAGGTATCCGAGATAGGTCTCGGCGAAATAGACTTCCTGGATCCGTCCTTCGGCCGCGGGACGCAATCCGACGCTCCAACCCGCCAGCGAAGCCGAGATTCGGATCGGCTCCTTGTGAAAGGAGATCATTCCGTTGACTTGGACGCGGCGACTCGCCAGCACACCGTAGTCGAGGTCCGCCGGGGTTCCCTCGTAGGCGCGCTCCGAGACCCGGTAGACTTCCGCGGGCGTCGCCATGCCGAGCGCCTCGTGGGGGCGTACCGTGTTGTATTCCTCGCGCCAGAGGTCGAAGGCGTCCTGGTCGCGGCCCACCCCCTGGCGCTCCAGTTCCCGGAAGAGGTCGCCGTGCATCCGCTCGTGGGCTCCGTTGTCCTCGGGGTGGCCAGGCCGACCGCGTTCGAGTTGGATGCCCAGCGCCAGCCACCACACCGAGAGACGGCTCAGACCCAGCAGACCCCGCGGGGCGGCGATGGGCGGTCCGTTGTCGCTGCGGATGGCTCCCGGCAGGCCGAAACGCTCGAAGAGCCGCTCGAAACACGCCTTGATTGTTTCGGTGCGCGTGCTCTGGACAAGGCGCAGATCCAGGATCATGCGGCTGAACTCGTCGCGCA
>CAZRPT010000022.1:0-33472 GCA_964601985.1 uncultured Verrucomicrobiota bacterium | reverse complement strand
GGGGGGGAAACAAACCGGCGGCGTGGATTCACCAATCGCCGTCCACCAACAGGAAGGAGATGTTGCGGGCGAGATCCTCGGCCAGCAGGGGCAGGGTGCGCAATTCGGCGCCGGGTTGATCCCCCTGCACGCGCACAATGGCCCGCCCCGAGACTTCACGGTCGAACAACGGCTTGCCGCCGCCGGCGGGCCGCGCCACCACGCGGGCGGTCAGACGCAATTCGAAATCCTCCGTGGTGCGCACATCGTTGGGGTCGTAATTGATGCCGCTGCGCTCGTACTTCAGGAAGGTGCCCGTGAGGATCACGTCGGCCGCGCCCCGCGTGGAGACGCGATAGGTGCCATCCTCCTGCAGCACTTCGCGCAGGGCCTGAACCACGGCCTCGGGGAGCCGGGGTTCGAGGGTGTTGTTGGCGAAGGGAAGCACCCGCACCGACCGGCTGCCGGCGTCAAAGCCGGCGGTGGGCCCGAGCCGGTAGCCGGCGCACCCCGCCAGCCCCAGGGAGGTCAGCAACCACAGCAGGAAGACGACGGCGCGACGCATGGTTCAAGGACGGGCGGCGGCCGCCGCCGCCGTGGCCCGGTTCAAGGCGGCGAGCCGTTCCTTGGCGGCGGCGGCGTATTCGGAATCAGCGGCCCGGCGGATGACTTCATTGTAGTACACCCGCGCGCCGTCGAGCTTGTGTTTCTTTTCGTAGTAGCGGGCAATCTCGTAGGCGCCCCGGGCCTGTTCGGTGCGCAGGGAGGAAATGAGCGTTCGCAACCGCGGCACCCGGGGATCGTTGGGATACAGGATGATGAAATCCGTGAAGGTGGCGATGGCGTTGCCGGCCGCGCTCTGGTCGTATTCGGCGGTCTTGGCCTGCATGTACCAGGCCCGGCCCGCCCGGTAGAGGGCTTCGGCGGCAAAGGCCTTCTGGTCGGCGTATTGGTCGGCCGCTTTTTCGTAGGCCTTCACGGCGAGGAAGTAATCCTTCTGTTTTTCGCGGGCGACGCCGAGGTTGAGCTGGGCCTGCGGGGCGATGCGGCTGTAAGGGCCGTTGCGGACGATCTTGGCGTACATGTCGGCGGTCTTTTCCATCGAGGGAAAGAAGGGGATGAATCCCCACAGTTTGAACCACTGTCCCGCGAGGAAGCGGTTGGCGATCTCGAACTGATGCAGCAACACCTCGTCGAAGCGTTCGTACTTGGGATAGCGCTCGATGAGCTTCTGGTATTCCTTGAACGCCCGGGCGTCCCTGTGGCGGTATTCGTAGCAGCGTCCGATGAGGTACTGCGCCCCGGGCGCGTAATCGGACAACGGCCAGCGGGCCACCACGCGGCGGGCGGCCTTGGCGGCCAGGCGGTGTTTGCCCGCGGCGAACGCCTCTTGGGCCACTTGGAGCTGCTCCTTGGCGCGGGCCCGCTGCCATTTGGCGCCCCCGGGGGATTCGTAGGTCCACCCCTCGCCGGGCTGGTACACCAACGGCGCGGGCGTGCGCACCGGCAGCAGCAACACCCCGAACATCACGGCGGCCACGATGAGCCAAAAACGCTTCATGGAGGCGCACGGTAGGCCAACGGCCGCCGGGGCGTCAACCGCCGCCGCTTCCCCCCCCCGAAGAGCGGCGGTCCTCAACCGGCGTTTGAGCGCGGTCGTTTCAACCGTTTCGCGCGCGCCGGGAAGGCCCGGCTCTTCGGGATCCCCAATCGCCCGCCCCCCTGAAGTGCCGGGCGCAGCTCCGCCATGCCGCGCCTGAGATTCCGCGGGGTTTTGGACGGCGGCGATGCAGCGGAGCGTCCCCCGCGCCTGCCTTCGTGTCGCCCTCACGCCGACCGACTTTGCTGGCCGGTTTCGCGGCGGCGGGGTAATCCTTTCGCCATGCAAGCACGGTTCACGAAACGTCGGGGCCTGCGCTTTCGCTCTCGAAACCGAGGCGGGTTGCCGGAACTGACCCGGACGACGCTGCTGGGCGGGCTGCTGCTGGCCGCCGGCAGTCGCGCCGGCAATGCCGCGTCGCCGGACATCCGCGAGCTGGTGGTGGTGTTCAAGACCCACTTCGACATCGGCTACACCGATTTTGCCAGCAACATCGTCCAGCGCTACCGCACCACCTTCATGGACCAGGCCCTCGAAGTGGTGGACCGCAGCCGCGCGCTGCCGCCCGAGCAGCAATTCGTCTGGACGATCCCCGGCTGGCCGGCCGTCAAGATGCTGGAGGACTGGCCGGGGCAGACCGCGGAACGCCAGCGCCGCATCCGCCGGGCCTTCGCGGAAGGGCGCTTCGTGGTGCACGCGCTGCCCTTCACCCTGCACACTGAGCTGCTGGAACCGGAAGAGCTGGTCCGGGGTCTCGGTTATGCCAGCCGGCTTTCCCGCGGCCTTTCGCTGGCGCTGCCCCGGGACGCCAAGATGACCGACGTGCCGTGTCATTCGTGGATTTTGCCCACGCTGCTGCGCCATGCGGGGGTGGACTTCCTGCACCTGGGCTGCAACGCCGCCAGTCATTCGCCCGAGGTGCCGCTCCTGTTCTGGTGGGAAGGTCCGGACGGATCGCGTCTGCTGACGATGTACAGCGCCGCGGGGTACGGCACCGGGGTCACGCCGCCGCCCGACTGGCCGTATCACACCTGGCTGGCCCTGATGCTCACCGGCGACAACCACGGACCGCCGCGTCCCGAGGAGGTGCGAAAGATTCTGGCCGAGGCGCGCGCCAAGCTGCCCCACGCCCGGGTTCGGATCGGGCGGTTGTCGGATTTCGCCGACGCCCTCCTGGCCGAGCAGCCGGATCTGCCGGTGGTGCGCGGCGACATGCCGGACACGTGGATTCACGGGCCGATGTCCGATCCCGCCGGCGCCCGGCTCGCCCGCAACACCCGGCCCGACCTGACCATCACCGAGCTGCTGCACACCGAGCTGCGCGCCTGGCGGGTGGACACGCCGGACATGCGGGACACCCTCGCCGCCGCGTGGGAGCAAAGCCTCCTCTACGGCGAGCATACCTGGGGCGGGGCTTACTGGTGGATTTACGGCAAATACGTCCAGTACTACGGCGCGGCCTGGCAGCGTGAACGGGCGGCGGGCCGGTTCGACCGGATCGAGGCGTCGTGGGAGGAGCATTCCCGCTACATCCGCAAGGCCCGGGCGCTGGTGGAACCGTTGCTTCGCCGGGATTTGCGCCGGCTCGCCCGGGCGGTGGACCTCACCGGCCCCCGCGTCGTGGTGTTCAATCCGCTGCCGTGGCCACGGAGCGGCTACGTGGAATGGCCGCGGCCCGGAACCACCGAACACGCCGTCGCCCCGAACGCTTCCCTGGTTTACGTGCCCGACCTGCCCGCCGGCGGTTACCGGACCTGGACCGTCCCGCCGGAACCACCCTCCACCGCGGCGCGCGCGGACGCCACGGCCCGGACGCTCGAAAGCCCTTTCTTCAAGGTCACCCTCGATCCGGCGCGCGGCGCGATTGCCTCGATCGTGGACCGCCGCACCGGTCGCGAGCTGGTGGACCCCCACGCGCCGCACGGGTTCGGAAGCTACCTCTACGAACGGTTCGACGCCGATCAGGTGCAGGCGTTCGTGCGGGCCTACGTGAAGATCAACGCGAACTGGGCCACCAACGAGCTGGGCAAGCCCACCCTGCCGCCCGCGAGCGAAGCGCCGTATCGGGCGGTGTCGCCCCGGAACGGCCGCGTCACTTACGCCACCCCGCCCGGGCGGGCCGTGGCCACGTGGCACGCGGACGCCTCCGACATGCTGCCCCACGCGGTCACCACCCGCGTCACGGTGTACGCCGACGCGCCGTGGCTGGACCTCGAAATCACGCTGCACGACAAACCGGCGGATTCCTGGCCGGAAGGCGGCTGGCTGTGCCTGCCGTTCAACCTGCGCGCCCCCCGCTTCCGGCTCGGGCGCCTGGGCGGCATCGTGGACCCGGCCCGTGACGTGGTCCGCGGCGCCAACCGGCATCTCTTCGGCCTCCACACCGGCGTGGCGTTGTTCGATTCCTCCGGCGCGGGGGTGGGAGTTTGTCCGCTCGACAACCCGCTGGTCAGCCTCGGCGAACCCGGTCTCTGGAAATACTCGCTGGATTACGTGCCGACCCGCGCGGCGGTGTACGTGAACCTGTTCAACAACCAGTGGACCACCAACTTCCGGCTGTGGAACGAAGGCACGTGGACGGCGCGCGTGCGGCTGTGGGCCTTCACCCGTTACGACCCCGCCGAAGCCCTCATCCGGCCCGCGCTCGAAGCGCGGTATCCGCTCCAAGCGGCGTCCGCCGACGGCCCGGCGGGCCGGCTGCCCGCCATGCGTCCGGGTTTGACGGTATCCCGGCCCGGCGTGATGGCAACCGCGCTGACGGCGAACCCCGACGGGCCCGGCTTCGTGCTGCGTCTCTGGGAAATGGCCGGACGCGGCGGCCCCTGCACCGTGACCCTGCCCGAGGGATTCGCTGTGAAACAGGCGCAACCGCTGGACCTGCGCGGCCGTCTCCAAGGCGCCCCGCTGCCGGTGGAACACCGCCGCTTTACCGTGACCCTGCCCGCCAACACGCCCGCTTCCTTCCGCCTCGATCCCACGTGGACACGGGCGGAGTGAGGAAACTGCGATCCCTTATTTACCGGGTTCGTTTTTTAGTCGTCATGGCGATTGCGATTTTTTGAAGGGGGACCGTTTTTCCGGGGTGTCTTTGACTCATGTTGTCCCATGGGGCAGCAGGTGGGCGGTTGGGTCAAATCCGCTCCCGGAGGGAGGAACGGACTACGGCGCCAAGGCGGATGAAAGGCTCGCTCCATCGGGAAAGATATTGTCGGAACCTGAGCAGCACATGGACGATGAGGGGCGAATAAATCCGCCCCGCCACCGTGTTTTCGTGGTCGCCGGGAAAACTGCCCGGCTTGAGACCTGCTTGCGGAAGCTCTCGTTGTCCCTGCGCCGCTGGTGGAGATCGCGGACGCCGCGCGCCATCAGGTCGGCCGGATGCCCGAAATCCCCGCGGGCCTGGGCGAAGCCGGCCGCGCGAGAAGGCGGGCCGCGCGGTTCGGCAAACCGATCGTGAGCCCGGTTGGGCTTGGAATTCCGGAGATGGGGGATGAAACTTGCGGGAATGTTTTGTCGTGCGCCACAAGGGCGCTTGACGCGTGTCATCAAAGTAGAAAAGCCATGAAAAAACAAACACCTTGCGGGCGGGCGCTTTCGCTGGCCTGCCTTTTGGGATTGATGATCCTGCCCTCGATACGGACGCAAGCCGGGACGGCGCCGTCCCGCCCCATCCTGGAACGGATTGAATGGACGGACATCTGGGTGACCAACGCGGATCAGGACAATCTGCCGCGCGTGCTGTTCGTGGGGGACTCGATCACCCGGGGATATTTTGGCAAGACCGAACAGGAACTCAACGGCGTGGCCAACTGCGCGCGTTATGCGACCTCGGCGTTCATCTCTCATCAGGACTTTCTGGACGGTCTCAAAATCATGCTGCGGCGCTATGATTTCGCGGTCATCCACATCAACAACGGCCTGCACGGCTGGGGCTACACCGAGGCGCAGTATCGGGACGGCTTCCCGGCGTTGATCAAGCTGCTTAAGGAATACGCGCCCAACGCCACCCTCATCTGGGCCACCACCACGCCGGTGCGCCGGCACGACCACGTCCAGCAGCTCAAGGAGGAATCCACCCGCCGGGTGCGGGAACGCAACCGGATCGCGCTGGCCGCCGTCAAGCCCCGGGGATTTTTGATCTCCGATCTGTACACCCTGGTCATTGACCATCCGGAGTATTACCAGGGCGACGGCGTTCATTACAACGGACAGGGAACCGCCGTGCAGGCAAAATACGTGGCCGGCATCGTGCGGAAGGCATTGGCAGCCCGGAAATCAGCACCGAAAAAATAACCTGTCATGCGACAACGGCTCTTTTACTGGGGGATTGGATGGGCATTGGCGGGCGCGATGGTGAGCGCCGGCGATTCCTCGCCGGATTCGCGCAGGCCGGACGTGCCCGGCTTTCGTCCGGCGAAAGCGGTCAATCCGGATCTGCCCCGGGTGTTGTTGATCGGCGATTCGATCTGCTCCGGATATCTGGGCCCGGTGCGTGAGCGACTGGCCGGCGTGGCCAACGTGGACGCGTGGGTGACCGGCGCCAACGTCAAGGGAATCGGCAACCGGCTCCGTGCCGCGCTCGGTCACGGACCGTACGCGGTGATTCATTTCAACATCGGCCTGCACGGCCTGGGCAACCGCATCGCGCCCGACGAATACGAGCCGTTGTTTCGTAACTATGTGGAAACCCTGCGGGTCTTTTCCCAGGGCGCGACCCTGATCTGGGCCTCGACCACGCCCACCCGGCTGCGCGGGACGACCACGCCGCATCCGGAGGACACCCCCAAGATCACCCGGCGCAACGCCATCGCCGCCCGCGTGGCGGAAGCAAACGGCATCGCGGTCAACGATCTTTATAACCTCGCCCGCGAACATCTGGAATGGGGCGGCAAGGACGGGGTGCATTGGACCGGCGAAGGCTATGCGCGGATGGCCGCGCAAATCGCGCCGCTGATCCAAAAGGCGCTGGCGGAGCGGTCCCGTCAGGACGCGCGTTATCTCGACCCCACCCTGCGCAATGTCCGGTACGGTCCGCACCCCGAAAACGTGCTGAACTTCTGGCGCGCGCCCGGCACGCAAACCACCCCGGTGCTGGTGCTGATTCACGGCGGGGGCTGGGTGACGGGACACAAGGCGGAGCGGTTTGACCGCCAAAGCCGGGACATCTGGAACGGCGCGCCCTTCCTGGCGGCGGGCATTTCGGTGGTCAGCATCGGCTACCGTCTGACGCCCCAACACCCGCTGCCCGCGCCGGTTCACGACGCCGCGCGCGCGGTGCAATTCGTTCGTTTCAAGGCCGAAGCGTGGGGTCTGGACAAAACCCGCCTGGCGGTGGCCGGCGGTTCGGCGGGCGGGGCCAGTTCCCTGTGGCTGATTTATCACGACGATCTGGCCGATCCCGGCGCGGACGATCCGGTGGCGCGCGAATCGAGCAAGCCGCTTTGCGCGGCGGTCGAGGCGCCGCAGACCTGCATTGATCCGCCCCTCATCCGGCAATGGGTGGGCGACAAGATTCTGGAACACTGCATGATCGCCAACGCCGTCGGCTCGACCAACATCGCGGAGGTGCTGCGGGATTATCCGAAATACCAGGCGACGTTCCGCGAGTTTTCCGCCTACTACCACGTGGACAAAAATGATCCGCCGGCGCTGCTCTACTGTTTTGGCACCACGCGGATTCCCGCCCCGTCGGTGGGCATCGCCATTCATGATCCGCTGCTTTCGTGGAAGCTGAAGGAAAAAGCGGACGCCGTGGGCGCGGAATGCGATTTTCTCCTGCGCAGCACCCGCGAGAAAATTTTCTACGACGAGGCGTTCCGCGATTTTCTCAAATCCAAGTTGTTGGAGAAATCCCCCTGAATTTTCGCGATAAAAGCGACCACCCAACCCAACGCAATGAACATGTTCGCAAAAAACCATTACTCCCTTTGGCTTCTGGCGGGGGGATTGCTTTTCCTCACACCGATCAGCTTGGCCGGCGATTCCTCCGTGACGGCGTGGGGCAACGCGCCCGGCCACGCTTTTTATATCGCCCCCACGGGGGACGACGCCCGGCCCGGCACCCGGGCGCAACCCTTCGCGACGCTGACCCGCGCCCGGGACGCGGTGCGGCGGTACAAGGCCGATCATCCCGAAGAAAACATCACCGTCTGGTTGCGCGGCGGCGTTTACCGGCTGACGGAAACGGTGGTCTTCACCGTGGCGGACTCCGGCGCGCCGGGCCAGCGCATCACCTACGCGGCTTATCCGGGGGAAACCCCCGTGCTGTGTCCCGACGTGCCCGTCGTCGGCTGGAAAAAGCTGGAAACCGATCCGCCGGAAGTGCCCGCCATCGCCCGGGGCAAATTATGGGTTGCCCCCGTTGCCTCCCTGCGCAAGCTGAAGGCGCGGCAACATCCCTCTCCCACCGTGGCCACCCAGGTGGACCGGATCGGGCGCATTCTCTCATTATATCAGGGAGACCGCCGGCTCCCCCGGGCGCGGGGCAAGCCGTTTGTATTGCAAAAGCCCGCGCAAAAATTCACGGATTCATACACCTTCGCCTTTCCGCCGGGCGCGCTGCGCAACTGGCCGGACCTTTCCCAGGGGGAGGTCTCGCTGATCCCACGCCGGCATTGGATTTGCAACCTGCTCCCGCTGGCGGAGGTGGACGAGGGCCGAAACCTCGCCCGGACAGCGTGGCCGGCTACTTACACCCTGGACCCCGGCGGGCAGGGCGTCTGCCATGTGGAAAATGTGCTGGCGGTTTTGGACGAACCCGGCGAGTGGGTGCTCGACGCCCGCACCGACACCCTCTATCTCTGGCCGCCGGACGGCGCGCCGCGCGACATCGTGGCGCCGGCGCTCACGGAACTGATCCGGGTGGAGGGCAAGATTGATTATGCCGGCCCGCGAGACGAGCCGGTGCGCAATCTGGTCTTTCGCGGGTTGACCTTCACCCGCGCGGACCGTTTTCCCTGGCAGGGCAAAACCGGCTGGGGCCTGCAACACGATTGGGAACGCTTCGACAGTCCCAGCGCCATGCTGCGCTTTCGCGGCGCCGAGAACTGCGAAGTGGCGGACTGCCGCTTCACCACGGCGGGCAGCTCGGGGCTGCGCTTCGATCTTCATGCCCGGCGCAATCTGGTGGAAGGCAATCAATTCGACCACCTCGGCGGCGTGGGCATCCTGCTGGCCGGCTACGGACCCGGCACGAAAAACGTCAATCTGCAAAACGTCGTCCAGAACAACTGGCTGCATCATTTGGGCGAGGATTACCACGGCTCGCCCGCGCTGTTCATCTGGCAGAGTGGTGAAAACCGGGTGGCGCACAACCTGTTGCACGACCTGCCCTACGCGGGCATTTGCGTGACCGGGCGCATCGTGTGGGATCCGGACGGCAGGGCCGAATGCTCGCAAACGATCCGCTGGCCGGAAGTGGGCGGGCGCGAGATCGCGCGCCGTTTCCGGGACCCGCAAAATCCCTATCACAAACTCTCGACCTGGGAGGCGCGGGAGCCGTTTCTGCACGCCCGCAACAACATCGTGGAACGGAACGACATTCACGACGTGATGCAGCAGTGCGGCGACGGCAACTGCATCTATATCTCCGGCGCGGGCAACGGCAATCTGATCCTGGAAAATTATTGCCACGATTGTCCCAGCCCCCACATGAACAACGTCATCCGCTGTGACGACGACCAAAAAGGCACGCTTATCAAGCGCAACATCATCTTCCGCACCGGCGGCTACGCGGAAGGACTGATGATCAAGGGCAGGAACGTGATGGTGGAAAACCTGCTGGTGGATTTGCGCACCGGGGGGCGGCACCGGGGTTACATCCGGTTTTATTCGGGCGACGTGCACGGCGCGGTGATTCAGCGCAACGTGCTTTATTCCCGCGAAAAAGGCCAGCACCCGGTGGCCAACGGCCCCACCCGCCAGGGACGGCCCGGCCCCCGGTTTCAGGACACCAACGCCGATTACAATCTTTATTACTCGACGGTGGATCCCGACTGGGGCCGCGCCCACCTGCGCGCCATGCGCCCGTTTAATGTCGAAACCCACAGTCGGGCGGCGGATCCGCTGTTTATGGATCTTGAGAAAGGCGACTTCCGCTTCCGGCCCGGCTCACCCGCCTTGCGGTTGGGGATTGACCAACCCGTGTCGCTCGCGGAGGTGGGTCCGCGATCTCTTTACCGGAAGCGCTGGAAGCGGCGTTGAAAAGCGATTGCGCCGCTCGTGCCGGGCTTGACGGTCCGAGGGACAAAACCGGATAGTGGGTTCATTGAACGCACGATGAAGTCATGCCGTTGCGCCGTGAGCGGCCTTGTTGCCGGAGTCGCGTTGTGGGTGGCAGTGCCGGGAGCGGTCCGCGCCTGTCAGGTGCCGGTGTTTCGCTACGCGCTGGAACGCTGGCTTTCCGATCCCTACGAGCTGGTGGTGGTGACCGGTCCGGAGGGATTGTCCCCCGCGCGGGAGCAGGTGCTGCGAGCGTTGCGCGCCGCGACAACCGACCAGACTTCGCTGGTCAACCTCACCCTTCGCGTCGTTGCGGAAACCGCGCCCCCCGCCGGGACTTCCCCGCCTCCGGAGACGCCCCGGTTCGAGCTCTACTACCCCGCCAAACTGCGTCCCTTCCTCACCGCGGACCCCATCTGGCGCGGGCCGGTCACGGCGGAAAACGCCGCCCGCGTGCTGCGTTCGCCGGCGCGGACGGAGCTGGTAAAACGCCTGCTGGCGGGCGATTCGGCGGTGTGGGTGCTCCTCGAAACGAGCGACCCCGGGAAGAACGCCGCCGCCGCAGCGGCCCTCAAAGGGATGATCGCCGAGGCCGCCGCGCGGCTCAAAATCCCGGAAGGCGTCATCGGGCTGCACGAGATTGACGCCGGTCGCCGTCCCGCCCCGGAGGAGGCGGAAAACGTCCTCCAGGCGCGGATTCCCCTGAAGATCGCCTTCTCGCTGCTCCGCGTTTCCCGGGACGACCCCGAGGAGGCCGTGTTGCGCGGCATGTTGCTGCACCTCGAAGACGACCTGGGCGACTACGCGGACCAGCCGCTGGCGTTTCCGGTGTTTGGGCGCGGACGCGCGCTGGAGCCGCTCATCGGGGCGGGCCTCACGCGGGACAACGTCCTGCGCGCCTCGGGCTACCTGTGCGGTCCCTGCTCCTGCGTGGTGAAGGAACAAAACCCCGGCGTGGACCTGCTCATCGCGGCGAACTGGGACGCCGCCCTGGCCGGCAGCGAAGTGGTCCCGGACAAGGTGCTGCCGCCGCTGGCGGGCTTCCCCGGCCCGGCGGCGGCCACGGAAAACGCCCCCTCCTCGGACGAAGCGTCCCCCGGCGAAGCGCTTCCCCTGCCCCCCGACGCCCCCCCCGGCGCCGCGCCGCCCGCCGAAGGCGGACTTTCCCCCTGGGAGGCCTTGGGGCTGGTATTGCTGGCCGTGCTGGCGGTGATCGGAATCGCCTCCTGGAAAATGAAACGCAACACGACATGACCCTCACGCGGTTGATCCTCCGGGAAATCCGGCATCGCAAACTGAGCTTCGCCCTCTCGGTGCTGGGGGTGGCGCTGGCCGTGGGGTGCGTGGTCGGCACGCTGGGCCTGTTGCGGGCGTACGACCTTCACAGCGGGGCGCGGATCGCCGCGCGCGAAAAAGCCGTGGCGGCGGAGATGGCCCGTTTGGAGGACGAAATCCGCAAGACCATGAAGGGGCTGGGCTTCAACATCTACATCTTCCCCGAAGGCCAGAATCTGGCGGAGGTGTACGCCGAGGGATTCGCCTCGAAAACCATGCCGGAATCCTACGTCACCAAGCTTGCCCAAAGCGGCATCGTCACCATCAACCACCTCCTGCCCAGCCTGACCCGGAAACTGAAATGGCCCGAGCAACGACGCACCGTGCTGCTGGTGGGCATTCGCGGCGAGGTGCCCCTGGCCCACCGCGATCCCCGGAAGCCCCTCGTGGACCCCGTCCAGCCGGGCACGGTGGTGCTGGGGGCGGAGCTGTGCCAATCCCTCGGGCTGAAGCCGGGCGATGCGCTCACCTTCATGGGGCGGAGCTTCACCGTGGCAAAGTGCCATTCCGAACGCGGCACCCGGGATGACATCACGATTTGGATGAACCTCCGCGAGGCGCAGGAGCTGCTGGGACTGCCCGGCCGCATCAACGCCATCCAGGCGCTCGAATGCAACTGCGCCTCGGTGGACCGGCTCGGGGAAATCCGCGCCGACCTCCAGGCGCTCCTGCCCGGCACGCGGATCGTCGAGACGAAAAGCTCCGCCCTCGCCCGGGCGGAAGCGCGCCAGACCGCCCGGGCCACCGCCCGGCGCCAGCTCGCCGCGAAACGGGCCGAGCGGGAGGCGTTGCGCCGGGAGCGGAAACGGCTGGCCGCCGCGCTGCTGCCTCTCGTGACCGTGCTCTGCCTGGCATGGGTGGGAATGCTCACGCTGCTCAACGCGCGCGAGCGACGGAACGAAATCGGCGTGCTGCGGGCGGTGGGCGTGAAAAGCCGCACGGTGCTGGGCACCTTCCTGGGCCGCGCCCTGCTGGCGGGCGTGGCCGGCGCGGGCCTCGGCATCGCGGGCGCGTGGACATTGAACGCCGCGGGCCGGACCTCCCTCTTTTACGGCCACTCCCTCGGCGCGCTGCTGAACCCGGGCGAATGGCTGCTGGCGGCGGCCCTCGCGCCGTTGCTGGCCGGACTGGGCGCGTGGCTGCCGTCGCTCCACGCCGCCCGGCGCGACCCGGCGGAGGTGCTGCGATCCGATTGACGACCATGCTTCTGCGCCTGACCCAACTGGTGAAACGGTTTCCCGCTCCGCGCGGGACGGTGACCGCCGTGGACGGCATTTCCCTCGAACTCGACGCCGGCGAATTCGTGGCGCTCCACGGCCCCAGCGGCGGCGGCAAAACCACCCTGCTCCTGATGGCGGGCGGCCTGCTGTCGCCGGACGCCGGCACGGTCGAACTTCGCGGCGTGAACCCCTACACCCTCCCGGCGGACGACCGGGCGGCCTTCCGGGCGGACCAGGTGGGCTTCGTCTTCCAGCAATTCCACCTCATCCCCTACCTCGACGTCCTCGACAACGTCCTCGTGGGCGAGCTGGCCGGCCCCGCCCCGGCGACGGACCTCCGGGAGCGCGCCCGCCGCCTCCTGGATCAATTCCACCTGAGCCCCCGCCGGCATCACGTCCCCGCCGCCCTGAGCGTGGGCGAACAGCAACGCGTGGCCCTAGCCCGGGCGTTGCTGCGCTCTCCCTCCCTCCTGCTGGCGGACGAACCCACCGGCAATCTCGACGCGGAAAACGCCCGGATCATCTGGCGAAACCTCGCCGCCTTCGCGCGCCAGGGCGGCGCGGTGCTCATGGTCACCCACGATCCCCAGGCCCGCGCCGCCGCCGACCGCGCCCTCCATTTGACGGCCGGCCGGCTCGACGAAGCCCCCCCGCCGCGATCGCCGCGGTGACTGGGCGGAAGCCCGCCCGGGGCGGGAAAAACCCGCGGCCGGTTTCCGCGGCCGCTCCGATTTCCACCCCTTCAGGACCGGTCGGGAAACGCCGGGTCAGGGGACCCGGCCTGCGGGGGCGCATTTCGTCCCCCCTCCCGGGCGCGTTGCCCGGGGCTGACGGATGTCGCGCTTTCGCGCGGGGAGTTTCGGATTTCGGGACTCGGATTTCGGATTTCCTTCGGGCCTTCGGCCCCCGGTCCCTCGGATTTTCCCCCGCCCTCACGCCGGACAGCACCCGCGAAACGCGAGCCCTCACGGGGCGGGATGTTTCTTTTTTCCCACCGGCTCTTGCGCCTCCCGCGTTCCCGCGACGCGGGCCGCGGAATGCGGGCTTGCAACGCAGGGCGGCTGGGCTAGTCTCGCGGCCTTGCCCGTTGAGGGGCGAAATGTTGACCGAATCCAAGATGGCTACAGGTACCGATCTCAGAAAAGGCATGGGCATCCGTTACAATGGAGAGCTCTGCATCGTGCTCAACACCGAACACCGCACGCCCGGCAACAAACGGGGGTTCGTCCAGGCCGGTCTCCGCAACCTGCGTACGGGCAAGTCGTTCGAAGTGCGCTTCAGCTCCACGGAGAACGTCGAAGTGGTCCCGATGATCGCCCGCAAGATGGAGTTCAGCTACAAGGACGGCGCGGATTACGTGTTCTCCGATCCGGAGACGTTCGAGACCGTCAACATCACCGAGGAGCTGTTGGGGGGGAATCGCGATTATCTCGTCGAAAACAGCCCCGTGACGGTGACCTTCGTCGAGGAGCGCGCCGTGCAGGTGGAGCTGCCGGCTTCCGTGGTGATGACGGTGGTCGAGGCCCCGGAGGCCATCCGGGGGGACACCGCGAGCAACGTGCAAAAGACGGTCACGCTGGAGACCGGCATCAAGGTCCAGGCGCCGTTGTTCATCAAGGAGGGCGAGAAGATCAAGGTGGACACCCGCACGGGGAAGTATCTCGAGCGCGCCTGAGCGCGCCTCCTTTCTCCCGGATTTCCTTCTTTCCGCCGCGGCCGCCCGCCGCGGCTGTTTTTTTGCTTCGGCCCGCCATGAAAGCCGGAGGCGCCGGCGGAAGCCCGTCCCGGGGGAAGGACCGGTTTCGGGCCGGCGGAAACGGGGCCGTCAGGGCGCGGAAACGGCGGGCTTTTCTCCGGCTTTTTCCAAGAGGAACGTCCGCAGGGCGGCGAGGCGGTCGGTGTTGATGAAGTCCACGCCGGCTTCCCATTCCAGGTTCCAGCCGCCGGGAAAATCCGGCGCGCCCCAGAAGCGCACCTTCCGTCCCTGGGCGTGCGCCCGGCGGAGCAGATCGGCCAGGCGGGCCTGTTCCGCGGGCGGGAAGGGGCCGTTGCCCCGCCAGGAAAAGAGCCGCCCCCACGATTCGCTGATCCACGGCACCAGGGCCGGGCTGGGATTGCGTTCGAGGTCCGGCGGGCGCCCGTCAATGGCCGCCCGGCGCACCGGCTCGCGGGCCAGCAACGCCCGGGGCGAATTGCCGCTCAGGATCACGGTCACGGCGTTGGTGAGCACCCGTTCGCCCCGGAACTCGGTGAGCAGGTTGGGGTACCGGCGCAGCGTCGCGCGCAGCACCGGCCACGTGGCCGCGCCGTCGGACTTCAGGTCAATCAGCAGGTAAAACGGGGGGCCGTCCGGGTAAATCCGCCCGCCGTTCGCCCGCGCCCGCGCTTGCAGCGGGTCCAGGTAGAGCGCCCGCAAGGTGCGGTCGGGTTTCACCTGATGGCGGTCGTGCGCCACCAGCAAGGCGCCGTCCACGAGGTGGATGTCCGCTTCCACGCTGCAAAAGCCCCGCGCCAGCGCGTCGAACAACGGGCGGGCGTGGGCGTAGTCGTTGTGGGCGTGGGCGCGCGGCAGGGGCGTGACCGGCGTTTGCGCCCGCGCGACCGGCAGGAGCGGGAGCGCCAGAAGCAGCCATTTCAAGGCGGTGTTCACGCGGTCCTTCATCCCCGCTGGCGCGCGGCAAGGCAAGCGCGAAAAGCAGAACCGCCGGCTCCCGCGGAAATCCGCGGGAGCGAGGGCCGCGGGAAATTCGAATCCCACATCCTGAATTCCGAAACTCGAAAGAAAGCCGCCCCCTCCCCCGGCCGCCGTTTTTCGCGGTTCTCACTCCGGGGGCGGATTGGGCGGCGCGCCGTGCGGTTCCACGTGGACGAGCACGTCGCGGATGTCCGGCCGGGCGTGGCGGAGGTGGTCCTTCACGCGGTGGGCGATGGCGTGCGCCTGCCAGACGGGCAGTTGCGGGTCCACTTCGATGTGAAGTTCCACGAACAGTTCCGTGCCCATTTTGCGCACCCGGCATTTTTCGACCACCGCCACTTCGGCCACTTCGACGGCCCGGCGGCGGATGTCCTCGCGGGTTTCCCCGGTGGGGGCGGTGTCCATCAGTTCGTGCAGGGCGGGGCGCAGCAGCCGGACGCCGTTGCCCCCGATGATGCCGGCGGCGAACAGGGCCGCCACGGCGTCCGCCGCCGCCCAGGCCGGTCCGCCCAGCAGGGCCACGCCGATCCCGATGGCGGCGGCCAGCGAGGTGATGGCGTCGCTGCGGTGATGCCAGGCGTCGGTCTGCACCGCGGCGCTCTCGAGGGCGTTGCCCTCCCGCCAGGCAAAGCGGAAGAGGGCCTCCTTGGTGACGATGACGACCGCCAGCACGCCGAGCGTAAACGGCTCGGGCGCGGGCGGGTGGGTGAAGAGGGCCTTGCCGGCCTGCAGGCAGACGCCGGCGGCGGCAAACAGCAGCAGCATGGACACGGCGGCGGCGGCCAGGGGTTCGGCCTTGCCGTGTCCGTAGGGGTGGTCCTGATCGGGCGGGGCGGCGGCCACGGACAATCCCCGCCACACGATCAAGGAGCTGAGCAGGTCGGTGAGCGACTCGATGGCATCGCCGATCAGGGCGTTGGAATGCCCGAAGATTCCGGCCGCCAGCTTCGCCACGGCCAGGGTGAGGTTGGTGGCCATGGCGATGAGCGTGACCCGCAGGCCGCGTTGGAGCCGCTGCTGCCGCATGCCCCGAGTCAAACAGGCGATCCCGCCCAAGGAAAGCGCGCAATCAGCCCGCGGGCTTCCGCCGGCGACGAGGCCCGGAAAACCTCCCCGGAGCCGGCCGAAAAACGCCGGGGGGGGGGAACCCGGCCCGCCACCAACGGGCTTTTGCGCCCGTCCCGCGGGCCGCGGCCCCCACGCGGCGGGATGCCTCGTTTTTCAGACAGGCCCCCGCTCCGAAATCGCGCGGCGGCGGCGGCTTTCGGGATTGATCGGGAGAAACGGGGATGCTAGGCTTCCCGGCCATGCTCAAACGCACCCCATTGTATCAGGCGCATTGTCGGCTGGGGGCTCGGATGGTGGAGTTCGGCGGCTGGGAAATGCCGCTGAGTTATCGCGGCATCGTGGAGGAACATCGCGCCGTGCGAGAGGCGGCGGGGGTGTTCGACATCTCCCACATGGGCTGCTTCACCGTCACCGGCCCCGGCGCGGAGGCGTTTTTGAATTACTGCCTCACGAATGATGTCCGCAGGCTGGCGGTCGGCATGGGGCAATACACCCTCATGCTCAACGAACGCGGCGGGACGGTGGACGACCTCTATCTCTTCCGGGTGAAGCCCCACGAGTATCTGCTGGTGGTCAACGCCTCGCGGACCGCGGCGGATTGGGACTGGCTGGAGACGCAGGTGGATCACGCGCCCACGCGGGACGGGTTTCATCTGCGCGACGATTCGGAAAAGCTGGGTTCGCTGGCCGTGCAGGGACCGCGGGTGGCGGCGTTTCTTGGCCGGGTCATCCCGGGCGGCTCCTTCGGGGGCATGCTGGTGTCCAGCGTGGGGGAGCTGCGCAAAAACCAATGGGGGGCGTTCCTGTTCCAAAAGCAGCCGCTGGGGGTGGCCCGAACCGGGTACACCGGCGAGGACGGCTTCGAGCTGATCGCCCCGGCGGAAGTGGCGGAGGCGTTGTTCGAGGCGGTGCTCGAGGCGGGCCGGCCGCACGGCCTCCAGCCGGCGGGGCTGGGCGCGCGGGACACGCTGCGCACGGAGATGTGCTACCCGCTCTACGGGCATGAATTGAGCGAGGACATCACCCCTCTGGAGGCGCGGTTGGGCATGTTCGTGGCGCTGGAAAAGGGCGATTTCATCGGGCGCGAGGCGTTGTTGCGGCAAAAGGAGGCCGGGCCGGCCCGGCGCGCGGTGGCCCTGCGGATGACCACCCGTTCCGCGCCGCCGCGCCCCGGTTACCCGGTGCTGGACGAAAACGGCGAAGCCATCGGCGCGGTCACCAGCGGCACGCAGAGTCCGTCGTTGAACTGCGGCATCGCGCTGGCCCTGGTGCGGCCGGAACGGGGACGCATCGGCACGGAATTGCGCCTCGAGGTGCGGGGCCGCCCCGTGCCGGCGTTGGTCGTGGGGCGGCCGATTTACCGTCCGGCCCGGCCGCCGGACGCCGCCGCCCCGGCGCCGAACGGAAAAGCGGGTTGACCTTTGGGCGGAAGCTTGTCTCCCTTGCGGGCCTATGAGCGCGATTCCTGAGGATCTGAAATACTCTGAATCCCACGAATGGGTGCGGGTGGCGGACGGCGTGGCCACGGTGGGCGTGACGGATCACGCCCAAGCCGAGCTGACGGACGTGGTTTTCGTGGAGCTGCCCGAGGTGGGCGCCACGGTGCAGGCCGGCGAGAGCTGCATGGTGGTGGAGTCGGTCAAGACGGCCAGCGACGTGAACGCGCCGGTCAGCGGCGAGGTGGTCGAGGTGAACCAGGCCGTGGCGGACGATCCCGCCCTGGTGAACACCGACCCCTACGGCGCCGGCTACCTGTTCAAGGTGCGGATGAGCGATCCGTCCGAGCTGGACGCCCTGATGGACGCCCCCGCCTACGAGGCGCACATCGCCGGCTGAAGGGCGGACAACGCGCGCGGCGCCCCGGCGCGGCGGGCGGGCGGAGCGCCCCCCCCGCGAACGGCGCTTCCGGGAAAAGCGGTTTCCTGCTGAAACGGCATGATCATCGTCACCGACAACCGATGCACCGAATACGCCCAGCCGGGCCATCCCGAGCGGCCGGAGCGGATCACGCGGGTCTGGGAACGGCTGCGAGCGGAAGCGGGCCTGCCGATCCAGTGGGAATCACCCGCGGCGGTGAGCGAGGCGCAGCTGCTGCGCGCCCACACCCCGGAGCACCTGGCGCGGCTCAAGGTGGCGCGGGATTTCGACGCCGACACCCCGGCGCACCCCCGGATTTACGAGCACGCCGAGCGCAGCGTGGGGGCGGGACTGCGGGCGCTGGAGGTGGCCTTGAGCGGGCGGCCGGCGTTCAGCCTGATGCGTCCGCCCGGCCATCACGCCACGGCCAATCAGGCGATGGGCTTCTGCTACCTGGGCAACGCGGCCCTCGTGGCCCTGGAGGCGCGGGCCCGGGGCAAGGCGCGCGTGGCGGTGTTCGACTTCGACGTGCACCACGGCAACGGCACCGAGGCCCTCCTGCGGGGCCGCGAGGGGTGCGCCTTTTTCTCCGTGCACCAATATCCCGCCTATCCGGGCACGGGGGAGATTTCCCGCGAAAACGCGCACAATTATCCGGTCCTGCCGGGCGCGGAACGGGAGACCTATCTGGGCGCGTTGCGGGAGGCGCTGGCGGCGCTGCGGGCGTTTCAACCGGAGGTGGTGGTGGTTTCCGCCGGGTTTGACGCCTACCGGGGCGATCCCTTGAGCAGCGCGCCGCTGGAGGTGGAGGATTACCCGTGGCTGGGCCGGGAGCTGGGGGCGCTGGGCGTGCCGGTGTGCGCCGTGCTGGAGGGAGGCTACAGCAGCGACCTGCCCGAGCTGATTCTCGCCTATCTGAAGGGCCTCGAGGCGGGCGCGGCCCGCGCCGCCGATTGAGCCGGGCCGGGCGGCGCGCGACCGCCGGCGCCCCGGGCGTTCACCGGCACGTCCCGCCGCCTTCGCCGCGGGAAGGCTTCCCGCGGGCCTTCCGCCACCCGATCTGCTCCAGCGCGGCCACCGCGATCAATTCCGCCGCCTGCTCCGCCGAGAGGCGGTCGGTGTTGATCGTCAGGTCGTACAACAGGGGATCCGCGATGTCGGCGCGGAAGTATTCCTTCAAGTAGCGCTGCCGGCCCCGGTCGGTTTTTTCGATGAACGCCCGGGCTTCGGCCTCGCTGAACTGGAAGCGCCGCTGAAGACGCTGAACGCGCTTTTCGCGCGAGCCCACCAGCCGCACGTGAAAAACGTGCCGCAGCCGGCGGGTGATCAGGTTGGCGCCGCGGCCGATGAGGATCACGTTGCCCACGGTGGCCAGGCGGAAAATGGTCTCGGTGGTCTTGCCCACCAGCTCCAGCACCGGCGGGTGGAGGCCCAGCACTTCCTCCACGGCGTTTTGCACGTAGGAGATTGTGTCCTCCGGCATGAACTCCGCCAGCTTGGCCGGCAGGTCGTGCTCCTCGAGCACCCGTTCCACCAGCTCGCGATCAAACACCGCCCAGGGCTTGCCGTGCGGCGGGCCGGTTTCCTCGAGAAGGGCGGCCAGCCGGCGGGCGATGTCCCACGCGCCCGAGCCGGTCTGCCGGGAAAAGGTGATGGCCAGGCGGTCGCGGGGCCGGCCGCCCTGGCGGGGGCGCAGTTGGGCGTTGATGAAGGTCAGGCACCGATCCAATCTGCTCGTGTCGTTCATGGGGCTCTGGCTTGCTGGATTGCGCGGCACGGCCGGACCGCCGTTCGCGTATTGCTGGTGTCAAACGCAACATAACCCCGCCCCGCCGCCGGGCCAACTGAATTTTGTCACGCCATCGAAAAAAGGCGCAGGATGAGCATTGCTTATGAACAGGAGGAGCCTCTTCCGTCGGCGCGGAAGGCTTTTTCGGGGGGCGGACGGCGGCCGGATGAGGGCGGCCGCGCGGCCGGTTTTCTTTCCGGCCGGGCGGAGGTTTTCCCGGTTGCGGCGTTGCCTTCCGGCGGCGGAAACGCTTTCATCCGGGCCGCATGAGCGAACGGGAATTCATCATCCGCCCGGCGCGTCCCGAGGACCGGGCGGCCGCCTACGCGGTCTGCCTGCAGACGGGCGACTCGGGCCAGGACGCCACGCCGCTGTTTCCGGACGACCGGGAGGCGCTGGGCCATTTGTTCGTGGGACCGTATTTGCGGTTCGAACCGGAGCTGGCCTTTCTGCTCGAAGACGCGGACGGGGTGTGCGGCTACGCGCTGGGGGCGCTGGATTCAGCCCGTTTTTACCGGCGGATGATCGAGGAATGGCTGCCGCCGTTGCGGGCCGCGCATCCGGAACCCACCGGCGACCGCGCGCGCTGGAGCGAGGCGGAGAAAATCCACCACGAATACCACCATCCGAACTTTCACTACCCGCCGACGTTCGCGCCGTTTCCGTCGCATCTGCACATTGACTTGCTGCCGCGGGCCCAGGGACGGGGCCAGGGGCGACGAATGATGGAGCGGTTGCTGACGGCGTTGCGCGAACAGGGATCGCCCGGAACGCATCTCGGGCTGAGCGCCCACAACGAACGGGCCTACCGCTTCTACCGCAAGCTGGGGTTTCACGAGCTGGAGCGGGTGCGGGAACCGGATTTGGAAGTGATCTACATGGGGCGGCGGTTGGACTGAAACCCGCGCCGAAAACGCCGGGCGGGGAACCCCGGCCTGCATTCAAGGGGCATTTCGCGCCCTTTCCGCGGATCGCGCGCCCCCGCGCGGCGGGAGGTTCCGCTTTTCCGACAAGCGCCGAGGAGCGCGGCCGTTTTTCGCGACTTCCGGCTTCCGGTCTTGCGGCATGGGCGACGGGAAGGGGGCGTCCGGGGCGGACGGAAAAACGGGCCCGTCCCGGCGCCGCGGGCTTGCCGGACACGCGAAAGCAGCCTAGACAGGGGGCATGCAGGAAGTGTCGTTGGTGTTGACGGTGCTGGGACCGGATCAACCGGGCGTGGTGGAACGCCTGGCCGGCTGGATCGCGGCCCGGGAGGGCAACTGGCTGGAAAGCCGGATGTGCCGGCTGGGCGGCGAGTTTGCGGGCATCCTGCGCTGCCGTCTGCCGGCGGACCGGCAGCCGGCGCTGCGGGATTCGCTCCGGGAGCTGGAAGCCGCCGGCTTCGCGGTGGAAATGAAGCCGGACCCCGGCCACGCGCGGGGCGGAGGACGGGTCATCGCGCTGGAACTGGTGGGACAGGACCGGCCCGGCATCGTGCGGGAAATCAGCGGCGCGCTGGCCCGGCAGGGGATCAACGTCGAGGAATTGAGCACCGGCTGCGAAAGCGCCCCCATGTCGGGCGAACCCTTGTTCCGGGCCGCCCTGCAAGCGTGGCTCCCGGAGGGGTGCGATTTGGAAAAGCTGCGGGCCGACTTGGAGCGGATCGCCGCCGATCTTCAAGTGGACGTTTCCTTTGATCCCGCGCCGGAGGGCTGAGCAGCCGACAGACGCGGAAATCCCAAGCCCGAGGGGGCGAAGCGCGGGGGAAATCCGGGGGCCGCGCCGAATCGCCGATGAGGGAAAAGACGGGGTCAATCCCCGTCAGGTTTGACCGCCTTTTTCGGGCGCAGTTGCGGAAAGAGGATGACGTCGCGGATGCTTTCCCGGCCGAGCAGCATCATGCACAGCCGGTCAATTCCCACGCCGATGCCGCCCGCCGGGGGCATGCCGTGTTCGAGGGCGACGAGGAAATCCTCGTCCAGCTTCTGCTGTTCGCCGCCGGCCTGGTGGAGCAGGCGCTCGCGCTGTTCGAGGGGGTCGTTTTGCTCGGTGTAGCCGGGGGCGATTTCCTGGCCGTTGATGGCGCATTCGAAGACCTCGACCGTGTCCGGATCCTCGGGCGAGAGCTTGGCCAGCGGGACCAGCTCCTTGAGCACGTGGGTCACGAACACCGGATCAATGAGCGTGGGCTCGATGAGCTTCTCGAACACCGCCTGGGTCACCTCGAAATCCTCGAAGGCGTCGCCCAGTTCGACGCCCAGCTCCACCGCCCGCTGTTTCCGCGCCCCGGGCGTCAGCTCGAACCAGTCCGCCCCGGCCCGCTCACGCACGAGGTCCTTGTACTTCGCGCGCTTCCACGGGCGGGTGAGGTTGATGGTGCGGACCACGTTGCCCTCGGCGTCGCGGTGCTCGATCCTCAGCGTGCCCAGCACCTTTTCGGCCACGTGACAGACCATGCCCTCCAGCAGGTCCATCATGGTCTCGTAATCGCCGAACGCCTCGTAGGCCTCGAGCATGGTGAACTCGGGGTTGTGCCGGCGCGAGATGCCTTCGTTGCGGAAGTTGCGTCCGATCTCGAACACCTTGTTGAAGCCGCCCACCAGCAGGCGCTTGAGGTAGAGCTCCAGCGCGATGCGCAGGTAGAAATCGCAACCCAGGCTGTTGTGGTGGGTGACGAACGGCCGGGCCGCCGCGCCCCCGGGAATGGCCTGCATCATCGGGGTCTCGACCTCCACGTAGCCGCGCCCTTCGAGAAACGCGCGAATCTCCCGCACGATGGCGCTGCGCTTGAGGAAGGTCTCCTTCACCGCGTCGTTGGCCATGAGATCGAGGTAACGCTGGCGGTAGCGCACCTCGGTGTCTTCCAACCCGTGCCACTTGGCCGGCGGCGGCCGCAGGGCCTTGGTGAGCGGGACGAATTCCGTCACCTTGATCGAGGGCTCGCCGGTGCGGGTGGTGAACAGCGTGCCGCGCACGCCGATGAAATCGGCCAGGTCGAGCTGTTTGAAGCAGTCGAACGCCGCGTCGCCGAGCGCCTTTTTCTGGACGTAAATCTGGATGCGCCCGCTCTGGTCCTTGAGGTCCATGAACTGGCTTTTGCCCATGTCGCGATGGGCGGTGATGCGCCCCGCCACCGCCACCTCGCGACCTTCCGCGTACGCGCCGTCCACGTACCGGGCGCGGGCTTCGCCGCAGCCGTCGGTGGGGGTGAACTTGTTCCGGAACGGATCGCAGCCCCGCTCGCGCAGCGCGGCGAGGTTGGCCTTCCTTTGTTCGATCAGGGCATTCGTGTCATCCATGGCACCCACAGCCCGCCATCAAACACCGCCCCCCGGCGCCAAGGAAGCCCGAAATCTCCCCCGCCGGACATTTCACGGGGATGCGAAAAGGGCGGTCGCGGGACGCGGAACCTCCCGAAGCATCAACCGACAGGACGGAACGGACGAGGCTCCCCGCGCCGCCCGCCCGGAAACGACCCCAAGCCGAGGATCCGGAGCGCCCCCCGCCATCGCGCCGGGCAATGCGGGCTTGCCCGGCGCCAACGGGACGGCGAAACTGCGGCGCGTGACGCGGACGGCGCGGGGTCGTTTCGCGCGCGGGCACAGCATTATGGTTCGGTCGTTTGCCTTTACAACCCAGGGCCGCCTGCACTCGAAAGACATCGAGGCCTTTCTCATGCCCACCTTGCTGGCGGATACGAACCTCTTCCTGTGGGTGGATTTGGAAAGTCCCACGGAGGAAGAAACCCGGTTTTACCTCGAAGAGGTGTTTCGGTTTCACCCCCTGTCCATCGAAGACTGCGTGGCGGAAAACTCCTCGCCCAAGGTCGAGGAATACGTTCCCAAGGAGGACGACTATTTCAAACGCTACCTGTTCATCGTCATCCACGCCGTGGACTACAGCCGGCAGGACGGCGTCTTTGCCACCAGCGAGTTGAACTTTTTCCTGGGCAAGAACTTCCTGGTGACGTTCCACGACGGCCCCATGAAAAGCGTGAGCGCGACGGCGGACCGCTGCGTGCGGCGCACGGTCAAGGCCGCCAAGGCGCCGGGCCGGGTGGCCCACATGCTGCTGGACCTGATCGTGGACGGGTACAAGCCCGCCTTGGACGAGCTTTCATTGGAGATCGGCGAAATCGAGGAGGAAGCGCTGCGCCACCCCACCCGGGAGACGCTCAACAAAATCATCCAGGCCAAGAAGGAGGTGTTTCACCTCCGGCAGATCATCGGTCCCCAGCGGCAGGTGCTGGCCCGGTTCGCCAGCGGCGAGTTCAAGCTCATCCGCCCCAATCTGGTGCCGTACTACCGGGACGTTTATGACGGGCTGTTTCGGATCGCCGGTCTGGCCCAGTCTTACACCGATTCCCTGACCGGCATTTTGCAGGTGTACCTGAGCATGTCCTCCAACCAGACGGGGGAAATCATGAAGGTGCTGACCATCATCACGGTGATCACCATGCCCCTGATGGTGGTGGGCACGTGGTACGGCATGAATTTCAAGGACATGCCCGAGCTGACCATGAAGCACGGGTATTTGCTGGCCGGGGCGGTCACGCTGGTTTCCACCCTGCTGACCTATTTCTACATCAAGAAAAAACATTGGCTCTGAACGCATGCCGGCGTCCAAATCCAGTTTTCTCGACAAGGTGCTCGGGCGGTTGGACCGCCTGGATGCCGAGGGCTTGGAGCAGGTGGTCCGGCGGCTGGCGCAGGAGCGTCATTTGCTGGAGACCTTGTTCAACACCATCGAGGACGGGGTGCTGGTGTTGAAGGCCGGCGGCGAAATCGAGTATTTCAACGCCGCCGCCGCCCGGTTGCTCGGCCTGCCGCCGGAGGGCACCGAAGGCGAGCCGGTGCAGCGTTTCCTGCCGGAGCTGGATTGGGAGCGGGTGCTGGCCCCCACGCAAAAGGGGGTGGTGCGCCACGAGGTCGAAATCAGTTATCCCCGGCCCCGGTTTCTCAGCGTGTTTGCCGCGCCGCTGGACACGGAATCCATCGGCCGGGGCGGCGTGGCCCTGGTGGTGCATGACGCCACCGAAACCCGGCAGAAGACTTTCGAGGCCATCGAAAACGAGCGTACCGAGGCGCTGAAACTGCTGGCCTCAAGCGTGGCGCACGAAATCGGCAATCCGCTCAACGCCCTCCACATCCACCTCCAGCTCATCGAGCGCGAGGTGCGCAAGTTGGGCCGCTTGGCGCCCGACGTTTCCGCCGCCCCGGCGCGCCCATCCGCCCGCCCGGACCGCCCGCCCGCCGCGGAGGACATCCGGGAGTTCGCGGGCAAGTTGCAGCAGTATCTGGATGTGGCGAAGGGCGAGATCAGCCGGTTGGACTACATCATCACCCAGTTTTTGCAGGCAATGCGCCATTCCCAACCGCGCATTCAACCGGGTTCCCTGAACGAGGTGGTCCGCGAGACCGTGGACCTGCTGCGTCCGGAAGTGGAAAACCGCGGACAAATCATCCGCGAGGAGCTGGCCCGCTCCCTGCCCCGGGCCGCCTTCGACCCGGTGCAAATCAAACAGGCCCTGGTCAACCTGCTCAAAAACTCGATGCAGGCCATGTCGCGGGGCGGCGTGATCACGTTGAAGACCGGCCGGGCCGGTGACGGGGTCTGGGTCAGCATCAGCGACAGCGGCGGCGGCATCAGCCAGGAACAGCTCACCCGCATCTTCGAGCCGTTTTTCACCACCAAGGAGAAGGGAACCGGATTGGGGCTCATGATCGTGCAGCGCATCATCCGCGACCACGGGGGCACCATCGAGGTGGAGAGCCACATCGGCCAGGGCACCACCTTCCGCCTCTGGCTGCCGCTGCACGAGCGCCGGCCGCATTTGCTCAAACCGGCCCCCCCGGAGGTCTCCGCGAAAAACGCCCGCGCGCCGGAAAAGCGGGGCACCGGGTAGTTACGACGACTTCGCTTTCGGCGGGCCGAAACGCTCGCGCACGGAGGCCACCCACTGTTTCTGGGTGGGAAACAGCAGCCGCTCGTCAATCCGCTCCAACGCCGCCTTCACTCCGCGGGCGTCCTCGCGGTTCACGCTGATTTGAAGCCACACGAGCGCCACGGAACTCCGCAGGGCCGGACTCGTCACTGAAATGCGGCGGAGCAGTTGTTCCGCCTCGGCGGACCGTCCCATCTGGGCCAGCGCCTGGGCGTGATTCAATCGCGCGGGAACGGAGCGGGGATGGTGGGTGAGGAAATCGAGGGTGATGCGGGCGGCTTCATCAGGCCGCTGCCGGCTGATCAGGAGGGCGGCCGCGTAGTTGATCCGCCGCAGGGGGTTGTCGGGGTCCAAATCCATCGCCCGTCGGGCCGCCTTGAACAGGAGGGCCTCGTCCCGCCGCAGGGCGTACGCCACCTCGAACAGCGCCTGCCAGTAGCGGACGTTGTCTTCATACCGGGATTCCAGCGGTTTGAGCAGCTGGTAAGCCGGGCCGGGAAAGTGGTATTGCAACAAAATCTTGGCCATTTCCAAACTGAGGCCGGGGGTGGGAAACCCCGCTTTGATGGCCTGTTGAAAAGCCCGGGCGGCGGAATTCCGGTCGCCCAGTTCCATCAGGCCCCGTCCTTCCACGAGCCAGCCGAACCCGCTTAAAGAAGTGTGAGCATGAGGCAGCGACCGCAAGTTGCGTCCCATTTGGACGAGGGCCTTCCAGTCCTGGGTGGCAATATAAATATCAGCCAACACCGCCCAGAGCGGCAGGGTGACCATTGCCGGACCGTCTCCCAACACGGGGCTGTAACGCTCCAGCAGCAGCCGGGCCGCCGACCAGTCCCTCAGTTGCACGAACGCCTGCGCCAACGCGGCCACTTCCAGCGCGTTTCGAGGCGGGTAGGGATAATTCCTGGCCCGGCGCAAGGCTTCCTCGTCCCGGTCCGCGGCCTGGAGCATCAACCAGTAATCCACGTAATCCGCCAATCGGTCGCCGTGAAAACTCTCCAGCCGGGCCAGCGTGGCCTGATAGTGTTCAAGGTCCCGCCGGTGGCGGTACACCTTCAACAGGAGCCGGTTGGCCAGCACGCGTTGGTCCAGTTTTTCCGCCGCCGCCCGCAATTTCTGCAACCCCGCCGCCCGCTCCGATTCCGGCCCCCACCCGGCCTGCCACGCGGCGTAGTAAAGCGCCAATGTGGCGTCCTGCTGGAGCTGCTTCCCCGCCCGCTGCCACCAACGGACAAACGTGGCGGTGTCGTTGGAGTCAAAGGCCGCCTTGGCCATGGCGCCGTAAAGATTTTCCGGCAGATTCTCCTCCAAGGGTTCCAGCAATCCCCGGACCGTGCCGGAATCGCCCAGTGCGTCATACACCTGCGCGGCCAGAAACAAATCCGCCTGATTGGTGGCGGAAAGCAGGAGCAGCCACTGCGTATTGTCCCGCGCCTGCCGGGCCAGGGCACTCGTGGAGCTTGCCTGGGCCCGGACAAACGCCTGGAGCGCGTGGCGCAACAGTTCGACTTTCCCGAGGTTGTTCTTCCAGGCGGTGAAGTAAGTTCGGGCCGCCGCCGAATAGTCGCCGGCTTCCATCTGCCGCCGTCCTTCCCGCCCCAAGGACCATGCCTGCACCAGATCCACCAGACTGCCGCGCACCACGGGTTGAAAACCGGGAGGAGTGACCCGCCAGATTTTGGGCAGAGCCAGCGCGAAAAGCAGCACGCCCAGCGCCAGCAGCATCAGAATCCCGCCAAAAAAGGGGTTCAATGCCAACAACCGCAAAAAGGGACGCTCCGCCAACCGTTCTCCCACCCGCTCGCGCCACGTCAACGGCGGGGGCGCGTCGGCCGGAGACGTGCCGGTTTCTTTTCGCTTCAAGGGAGAGGCCTCGGGGGCCGGTGGCGCGGGCTCGCCACGGGAAAATTCCGGTTTCATGGCGGGCTTCAAGGCGTCATGGCCACGGGAGCCGACAGAAGATTCAAACGCTTTCGCACGGAAGCCAGCCACTGCCGTTGCGCGGGAAACAGCAGCTTCTCATCAATTTCCGCCAGGGCGGCCTTCGCGCTTTTTGCGTCCTCGCGGCTCAGGCTGATTTCCAGGCGCACCATGGCCCGGGAATTGCGGAGTTCCGGGTCGGTGCTGGGAGGCACGCGGTTCAGGAGGCGTTCCGCCTCGGCGGCGCGTTTCAACATGGCCAGCGCGTGGGCGTGATTCAAACGGGCCAGCAAGGAATGGGGATGGGTGTTGAGAAACGTGAGGCTGTACTTGGCGGCCTCCTCGGGACGCTGCCGGTTGATCAGCAGCGCCACGGCATAGTTGATTTGGCGGACGGGATTGGCGGGGTCCAAATCCATGGCGCGCCGGGCCGCTTTGAACAGGAGGGCTTCATCCGCCCGCAAGGCATAGGTGGCTTCGAACAACGCCTGCCAGTACCGGACGTTGTCCGCCAACTGCTCCTGCAACGGCGCCAACAGCTGAAAGGCGGGACGGGGAAAACGCAGCTTCAGCAGGATGATGGAAATCTCCATGCTCATTTGCGGGGTGGGGAAACCGTTCTCGACGGCGTGGTCGAAAGCCTGTTCCGCGAGCTTACGGCGTCCCTGTTCCGCCAGTCCCCGGCCTTCCACGAACCAGCCGAATCCGCTCAAGGCGGCGCTGGCCTGCGGCAGGCTCCGAACCGCGCGCCCCAGCCGAATCAGGGCGTCCCAGTCCTTGGCCTCGATGTACAAATCACCCAGCGCCGCCCAGAAGGGCAGCACCAACGGAGGCGGGCCGTCGCCCCAAACCGGCTCATAGCGTTCCAGCAGATTTCGCGCCCCTTCCCGGTCGCCCAAGGCCGCAAACGCGCGCGCCAACTGCGTCGCCTCCCCGGGATCGCGGGGGGGATAGGGATAATCCCGCGCCAGCTTCAGCGCCTCCTTTTCCCGGCCATGCGCCTTGAGCAGCAACCAGTAATTGATGTGGTCGCCCAACCGGTCTCCTTGGAAGCCTTCCAGCCGGGCTAAAACCGCGTGATAGCGTTCCACGTCCTGCCGGTGGCGGTAAACTTTCAGCAGCAGGTGATTGGCCAGCCCGCGCCGGTTCAGTTCCCCGGTTGCCGCCTGTAATTTTTGCAGCGCTTCCGCCTGCTTTTCCACCGGCCCCCATCCCGCCAGCCAGGCCGCATGATAGAGGTCCAGCTCGGAATCCGTTTCGTCCGCCGCTTGGGCCCGTTTCCACCACCTCGGAAAGGCTTGAACGTCGCCGGTCGCGAAAACCGCCTTGGCCATGATGCCGTACAATTCCGGCGGAAGTTCATCCGCCCGAGGTTTCAACAACGCCAGCACCCGGTCGTAGTGGTCCAACACGTCATAAGCCCGGGCCGCCAAAAAGACATCCGCCCGATTGGTGTGCGCGAGGTGGAAGAGCCACTGGATGGAGTCGTCCACGGCCTGGGTCCACTTCGCGGCGGAGATGTTTTCGGCATGGGCAAAGGCCCGCAGCATGTCCCGGAACAGCCCGGGATTCCCCTGGTTGTTTTTCGTGGCGTTGAGAAAGGAGCGCGCCGCCGCCACATAGTTGCCTTCTTCCATCTGTTGGCGTCCGTTGCGCGCCAGCGACCAAGCCTGGGCGAAATCCAGCAAGCTGCCGTAAACCACCGGTTCAAATCCCGCCGGCGTCACCCGCCAAATCTTGGGAAAGGACACGCTCAACACCAACATGCCCGCGATCAGCATCAGGACAATGACGCCGGAGATGGGATTCAATGCCAACGTGCGCAACAGCGGGCGCTCCGCCAGCCGTTCTCCCGTCCGCTCGCGCCAGCCGCGTTTGGGCGGCGGCGCAAGAGGCGACGGCACGGCGTTTCCTGATTCCCGGGAAACGGCGTTCTCTTCCGGATTTGCCGGCTCGCTGTGGAGCGAATCTTCGTTCACACGCCGCATTCTCGCGTCTCGGTATGGTATCGCAAGCGCCAACTGATCCGGCTTATTGCGCCGTCGCCACTTCCGAAAGTTCCAATTGCCGACGAACCGCGGCCAGCCACTGCCGTTGCGACGGAAAAAGGAATTTCTCCTTCACCTGGTTCGCCGCCCGGGCCGCCGCCGCGAAATCTTCGCGGCTTAATTGGACTTCGAGTTCCACCAACGCCCGGGTGGAACGCGACTCCTCATCGCCGGGCGCCGGCACCGAGCGCAACAGGGCTTGGGCTTCATCGCCCCGTCCCATCAGCGCCAGGGCATGGGCGTGATTCAGCTGGGCCACCGGCGATTTCGGATGCGCGGCCAAGTAATCCAGCGTCAGTTTGACGGCTTCCTCGGGACGTTGCCGTTCGATCAACAACGCCACGGCGTAATTGAGCTGATGGTCGGGATCGGCGGGCTCCAGATCGAACGCCTGGCGGGCGGCTTTGAACAGCAGCGCTTCATCTTGCCGCAGTTGATAGGCCGCCCGAAAAACCAGCTCCCAATAGCGCGTGCTATCCGCCAACCGTTCTTCCAGAGGCGTCAGCAATTCCTGGGCCGGAACCGGATAATCCAGTTTCAGCAAGGTGTTGGCCACCTCCAGACTCATGGTTTCCCTGGGCAGGCCCGCTTGAACGGCCTGCTCGAACGCCTGGCCGGCCTGCCGGCGGCGGCCCAGCTCCACCAGGCCCCGGCCCTCCACGAACCAGCCAAACCCGCTCAACGTGGCATTGCCCCGGGGCAGGGCCCGCAAATCACGCCCCATTTGGATCAAAGGATCCCAGTCCTTGGCGGCGATGTACAAATCCGCCAGCAGCGCCCACAGCGACAGGGTGAGGACCGCCGGACCATCGCCCAATCGGGAGCCGTAGCGTTCCAGCAAACGCCGGGCCGCCGAAGCCCCGCCCAGTTCGAAAAGCACCTCCCCCCACGCCGCCACCTGCATGGCATTTTGCGGCGGATAAGGATATTGCTCCGCCAGTTCCAGCGCCTTCTCCTTCTGGCCCAGCTCTTCGAGCAGGGTCCAGTATTCCACGTGGTCCTGAATCAGGTCGCCATCGAAACTCTCCAGTATTTTCAGAGTCCGCCGATAGTTGAGCAAATCCTGCCGTTGACGATACACCTTCAGCAAAAGGTGGTTGGCCAACTGACGCTGATCCAGCCGTTGGGCGGCCGCCTGAAGCTGCTCCAAACACCCTTTTTGCTTCTCCAAGGGCCCCCAGCCCGCCTGCCACGCGGCATGATACAACTCCAGGGTCGGATCTTCGATCGCCGCGTCGCTTGCCCGTTTCCACCACCGACCAAATGCCTCCACATCGTTGAAGTCGAATTCGGCCTTGGCCATCATGCCGTAGAGATCCTCGGGCAAATCATCCTGCCACGGTTCCAACAGCGCCAGCACGCTGCCGGATTCGCCCATCACGTCATACACCCGGGCCACCAGAAAAACGTCTTCGCGATTGGTGGCCGACAAGTGCAGCAACCAGCGGCTGCCGTTATTGGCGGATTGGTAAAGCTCGTGAAAATCCCCTTCCGTTTTGACGAATCCCCGGAGAGCCTGGCGGATCAATGTCACGTCCGTGAGCTTGTTTTTCGAAGCGGCAAAGTAGGACCGGGTGGCCGCCACATAGTCGCCCGCCCTCCATTGCTCCCGCCCCTTGCGGGACAACGACCAAGCTTGAGCCATGTCCAACAGGCTGCACCGCACCACCGGGCGAAACCCCGGCGGGCTGATGCGCCACACTTTGAGCAGGGAAACCCCGAACAAAAAAGCTCCCCCAATCGCCAGCGCCACCAGCAGGCTGAAAACGGGATTCAGCGCTATCGTCCGCAACACGGGCCGATGGGCCAGCCGATCCCCCACCCGTTCCCGCCATCCGCGTTTGCGTTGCGCCGCCTGAAGCGCCCGGGCCGCGGCCGGATGTGGTGTTTCCTGCGTCCCTTTCGTTGCTCCCGCGGAAGCGGCCGATTCCGGAGGGCGGTCTGTCTCTTCGGAGACTCTGGTATCCAGAGAACCGTTGGACGAACTTTCGTTCATAGAACTCCATTTTCGCTTCTGTTTTCCGGCGCGCAAGCGTCAACCGAAAGATTTTGGGAAAACCGGGTGGATCATGCCCCTCCTTTGTTGCTTTCGTCGGCGGGATGGCAGCCCCGATTTCGGCATTCCCCGCTCCGGGACGCGGCGGTATGCTGGGGGCGTGAAAACACCCGGTTTCTTTCTTTCATTGTTGGCCCCGATCCGCTCGCCACGGGGGTGGGCGGGGTTGTTGATCGGCGCGCTGGGAACGGCATCGCTGATGGGCGTTTCGCTGGACGACCTGGCCCGGCCCCAGCCGGGACGGAGCCGCCGGGTCACCTCGACCTTTCGCGCGGGCAAGGACGGCAAATATGACCGCTCGGCCCCGCCCACCGGCGACCTCAAGGAACACAGCAACCACGACAACTTCCGCGTTCCGCCGGGGGCCACGCACGTGTTGATGAACGAGCGCGGGCCGGGCGTGATCACGCACCTCTGGCTGACCTTCCTCGGTCCGGAACCGCAGGACTGGGCGCCCCGGGGTTCGGCCGATCATCAGGAAATGCTGCTGCGCATCTATTGGGACGGCCGCGAGCGTCCGGGAGTCGAGGCGCCGGTGGGGGACTTTTTCGCCAACTGTTTCGGCAAACGCAGCGAGGTGAAGAGCATTCCCGTGATCGTCGAAGACGCCGACTCCTACAACTGCTTTTGGCGGATGCCGTTCCGGAAATCCGCCCGGATCGAGATCGTCAACCAGAGCCGCAAGCCGATCAGCCTGCTCTATTACAACATTGACTGGATCCAGCTCGACGACCTGCCGCCGGACACGCCCTATTTTTACGCCCAGTACCGGCAGGAATACCCGGTCCGGCACGGGCGCGATTACGTGGTGCTCGAAACCCAGGGCCGGGGGCATTACGTGGGCACCGTGCTGGCGGTGCGCACCCGGAGTCCGTCGTGGTTCGGCGAGGGGGACGAGAAAATCTACCTCGACGGCGAAGCCACCCCTTCAATCTGGGGCACCGGCACGGAGGATTATTTCCTCTCGGCATGGGGCTTGAAACAGACCTCCACCCCTTGGTTCGGCGTGCCGTATTTCGATCAATGGGGCATCGTGGGCGGTCACACCAGCGCCTATCGCTGGCACGTGCCGGACCCGATCGTCTTTCAAAAAGGCATCAAGGTGACCTTCGAACATTTCGGCTGGATCCCGCCGGACGAAAATCCCGAGGGCAAAACCACCAGTTGGAACGAGCGCGAGGACGACTACGCCAGCGTGGCCTTTTGGTACCAAACCGGCGAACCCACCTTCACCGCCCGCGCGCCGGACGCCGCCGCCCGGCGGCTGCCCAGCCTGGAACGGGTGATCGCCTACGCCCGCGATTTCGCGGACGCCGCGCATCACGGCGTCGGAGAAACGCGCTTGCAGGAGCTGCCGTTTTACGACGGTGCGCAACTCTTCTACCGTCCGTCCCAGGCCTCGAACGCGTGGGTGAACATTCCCTTCACCGTGAAACAGAAGGAGCCGCTCCGGCTGCTGCTCAACGCCACCCGCTCGTACGATTACGGTCGGTATCAGGCTTACTTGAACGGGGTGAAGCTGGGCGCGCCGCTGGACTTCTACGCGCCCGAGGTCAAGCAGCGCGAATTTCACCTGCTGGATTTCTGGCCCGATCCCGGCGAATACACCCTGCGGCTCGAATGCGTGGGCCGGAACCGGGCGTCCGACGGCTTTTTCCTGGGGCTCGAATCGGTCCGCCTCCGCGAACGCCGGCCGCGCGTCAAAGCCATGGCCCGCGACCGGGACCGCGACTGGCGCCGACACCCCGTGTTGTACCGGTAA